>NZ_BAAIHC010000031.1:0-46932 GCF_054652575.1 Silvimonas sp. JCM 19000
CGCGCCGTGCCGGTGTAGGCCGCAACCCTGCACACAATTCCCTCATATCGCCCAAGCCAGCCTGCAGCCTTGCTGCTAAGCTCACAGCACAATAATTCGACCCGGTTTGCTGTGTGTCTTATACCTCTGCCATCGTCTTGCTTTGGTCGCTCTATCTGATCGCACTTTCGATCATGATCATCTGGCAAAAGCGTGCCCCCGTCGCCACGCTCAGCTGGATCCTGTCGCTGGCCGCGCTGCCTTATATTGGCTTGATCATCTATTACGTATTCGGTCCGCAGAAAATCAAGCGTCGCCGCATGCGCCGGGTCGCCAGCAAGCTGCGCTTGACCGGCGGACTGGCCGCGGCGGCTGCGAATGACATAACGCCTCCGGTTTCCGCCGTCCAGATGGCCAAGCTCGGCACGGCCACTTCATATTTGCCACCGGCGTCCTGCTCCCGTCTGGAAATCCTTGTCGACGGCGGGGCTGCCTTCAGTGCGATCTTCTCGGCAATCGAACAAGCAAAGCACAGCATTCATCTTGAGTACTACATCTACGAGCCCGACCGTATCGGCATGGCCTTGGCTAAGCTCCTGGCGCGCAAAGCGGCTGAGGGCGTAAAGGTGCGACTGCTGATTGACGCCCTGGGCTCCAAGCGGTTGGGCAAAAAGTTTCTGGCGCCGATGCTGACTGCGGGCGTGATGGTTGCCTTTTTCCACCACACTACCTTTCGCAAATTCCGCCCCGTGATCAATATGCGTACTCACCGCAAGATCGTGGTTTGCGATGAGCAAATCGGCTTCACCGGCGGCATCAACATCACCGACGAAGAAGATGAACGCGTTAATCCGCATGCCTACCACGATCTGCATCTTTTGCTGGAAGGGCAGGCGGTAGAACGTTTACAGCAGGTGTTCTGGGAAGACTGGTTTTATACGACCGGCGAACAGCGCCAGGCGACACAAACGCTGGCCGCCACGCCGGGTGAGCAGATTGTGCAGGTGTTGCAGTCTGGGCCGGACAATGAGTTCGCGCCGATTTATCGAACCTATCTGGCCACGATTAATGCGGCGCAGCAGCGGGTCTGGTTGACCACGCCGTATTTTGTGCCGGATGAAGCCGCGATGACGGCACTGACCAGTGCTGCGTTGCGCGGCGTCGACGTGCGTGTGATGGTGCCGCGGAAAAGCGATTCTCATCTGGTAACCTTGGCGGCCCGTTCTTATTTTGAAGAGCTGACCCAGGCAGGCGTGCAGGTGTGGGAATACACCAACCGCATGCTGCATTCCAAGACCTTGGTGGTGGATCGCAGTTACGCCATGATCGGTACGGCTAATTTTGATAATCGCAGCTTCCGGCTTAATTTTGAGGTGAGCGTTTTGGGCTACGGCGAGTATCTGGCGGATCGGCTGGCCGTCGAATTCGAAAAAGACCTGGCGCATTGTGTGCGCGTGAGCCGTCCGCGCAAGATCAGCAAACTGGAAGCGTTTGGTGAAGCCTGCGCGCGCTTGTGTTCACCTTTGTTGTAGCGCCTGTCTGCCCGGCTTTGGGCGGATGGCGGCAGCGTGAATAATGGGACTCCCGGATGTCATGTTCTGCAGGTATCTTTCTTCCCCGCTCCGGTGCACATGACGCTTGCGTTAAAGGTGTTTAAAACAACTTGCTGCAAGCGGCGACTTGCCTGTCTAATTGCCCGGTTTATCTCTGCATCCACAAGTTTATATAACTAACAGCCGCCCCCAGGAGTTGGTCCCATGCTTTATCCTCAACTGTTTGCTGATCTTGAAAAAGCCCGCTGGAGTATGGCGGACGACATTGCCTGGGATCAGTTCGACACCAGTCTGCTCACCGACGAGCAAGCGTTGACGGTAAAGATGAACGCGATAACGGAGTGGTCCGCGTTGCCGGCCACTGAAATGTTCTTGCGTGATAACCGCGATGACTCCGATTTCTCGGCTTTTATGTCGATCTGGTTTTACGAAGAACAAAAGCACTCGCTGGTGCTGATGGAATACCTGCGTCGCTTCCGTCCCGATATGGTACCGACCGAAGAAGAACTGCACGCAGTGCGTTTTGAATTTGATCCGGCGCCGCCGCTGGAAACCCTGATGCTGCATTTCTGTGGCGAGGTCCGCCTGACGCAGTGGTATCGCCGTGCTTCGGAATGGCATACCGAGCCGGTGATCAAGCAAATCTACAAGACGCTTTCCACCGATGAAGCCCGTCATGGTGGCGCGTATCTCAAATACATGAAGCGTTCGATCGAACGCATGGGCGACGAAGCGCGCCTGGCCTTTGCCAAGATCGGCATGCTGATGGCCTCGTCCGCGCGTTCGGGCAAGCCGTTGCATCCGACCAATCTGCACGTTAACAAAGATCTGTTCCCCAATGACACGGTGCAAAGCCGTTTGCCGGATCCGGACTGGCTGGAGCACTGGCTGGATACCCAGATCCAGTTTGGCAAGGAATGGGAAGCGCGAGTGGTAGGTGGCATTCTGCGCAACCTGTCCAGCTTGTTCGGTATGGCCTTCGAGACCGTGACTGATCTGAACCGCTATCGCAAGCAACTGGCCGTGGCCGCAGGGCAGGCCTGAGATGACCGTATACGCCCTGCCGGACTTCGAAAGCAAAATCTGCGCGCCGGAAAATCTGGCGCGCAAACTCGACACTTTGGCGCGGCCTTTGGTGTTCACCAATGGCTGTTTTGATATTCTGCACCGCGGTCATGTCACCTATCTGGCGCAGGCCCGCGCGCAAGGCGCTGCCCTGGTGGTGGCGTTGAATACCGATGCCTCGGTGCGTCGACAGAATAAGGGCGCCGATCGCCCGATCAATCCGCTGGAAATGCGGGCGGCCGTGATCGCCGCGCTGCAGTCGGTGGATCTGGTGACATGGTTCGATGCCGATACACCCTATGATCTGATCATGCAGGTGCGTCCGGACGTGCTGGTGAAGGGCGGCGACTGGACGCCGGACCGTATCGTTGGCAGCGCCGAAGTATTGGGCTGGGGCGGCACGGTGCATTCCATCCCCTTCCTGCACGCCACTTCGACCACGCAGACTTTGCAACGTATACGACTCGCGAATGGATCAACGTCATAGCCTGGTTGTCGCCCTTGTTCTTGATATCAAGCAACATGGCTGGTTAACGCCAGAAATCCTCAGTCAGGCAGGCATTCTGGCGCTGGCCTTTTGTCTTGGCGTGCTAAGCAAGGTGCTGCTCAAGCCTTTGATCCGGCGCGAAGCGTCGCGTCTGGGTTGGCTGGGTGAGGGCGTTCTGCGCATTGTGTTTCCGGTGGCGGCACTGCTGACGGCCAAAATCGGCATGGGCTTGCTGGGCCTGGCATTAACGCCGCCATTCCGCTTGATCGCGGTCGCAGACGTTCTGCTGTTGGCCATGCTCAACATTACCGTGCTCACCTATCTATTAGGGCACGTGTTTCAGGATGCCGCGTGGGTACCGCGCTGGGAGCGGCGCATCGGTGGCATCATCTGGTTGGCCTATGCGCTGCATGTGGTTGGCATCCTGCCCGAAATTGCCGATGCGCTGGATGACCTGAGCTTTCATCTGGGGCACCAACGTATTTCGGTGCTCACCATTCTGCAAGGCGTCGCGTCGATTGCGGCGACCATGCTGGTGGCGATGTGGCTCAGCCGACTGATCGAGCGCCGCTTGATGCAGGCGCGCATGCTGGATGCCAGTTTGCGCGTGATGCTGACCAAGATCTCACAAACGCTGCTGGTGGTGATTGCGGTGGTGGTGGCCTTGCCGCTGGTGGGCGTCGACCCCTCGGTGCTGTCGGTATTTGGCGGCGCCCTAGGGGTGGGCCTGGGTCTCGGGCTACAGAAAATCGCGTCTAATTACGTCTCGGGCTTCATCATCTTGCTGGATCGTTCCATCCGCATGGGGGATATGGTGCAGATTGCCGACCGCCAAGGCGTGGTCACCCGCCTGACTGCTCGCTATATCGTGCTGAAGAGCCTCGACGGCACTGAAGCGCTGGTTCCGAACGACACCTTGGTCACGTCGACGGTAGTTAACCAGTCCTATACTGACCCCAACGTCTTTACCCGCATGACCTTTGCCGTGGGGTATGAATCCGATCTTGACCAGGTCCTGCAGATTCTGGTCGACGCCACCCGCGACATTGAACGCATCGTGCAAGAACCTTCGCCGCGCGGCTATGTCGATTCGTTCGGTGACAGCGCGGTGAACGTTTCGGTGGGCTTCTGGCTCAAAGATCCAGAGAACGGATCAGGCGGGCTTAAGTCTGATATCAATCTCAAGGTGTGGCGCGCGTTTCGCGAACACCAGATCAATATTCCGTTTAACCGGCTGGATGTGGTGCATTTTGAGCCGTCCAGCAAACTGGCGGGCGATGGCAACCTGCAAGGCGTGACTGCGCCGCAGCCATCGGCGCCCTCTGAATTGTGAGTTTTCACAAAGCCTTTTATGGATTACGAACGGTTGTGCTAGAGCCGTCAAAAGCTTGTAATATCCGCCGTGATTCTTGATTTATATAAATATTGTCAGTTGTATCTACGTGGAGAGGTCGAATAGATGGAATGGTTAAACGGCATGATTGATCTGCCTTGGTGGGGTTACATCGTGGTGATGCTGGTGCTTACGCACATCACCATCGCCGGCGTTACGATCTTTCTGCACCGCAACCAGACTCACCGCGGTCTGGATCTGCATCCGATCCCCAGTCATTTCTTCCGCTTCTGGCTGTGGCTGACCACCGGTATGGTCACCAAAGAATGGGTTGCGATTCACCGCAAACACCACGCCCGCTGCGAAACCGAACAAGATCCGCACAGCCCGCAAGTGCTGGGCCTGAAAAAGGTGCTCTCTGAAGGCGCCGAGCTGTATCGCAAAGAATCCAAAAACAAGGAAACCCTGGCCAAGTTTGGCCATGGCACGCCGGACGACTGGCTGGAACGCAATCTGTACACCCCGCGCAGCGTGTGGGGCCCGGTAACGATGGCGATTCTTGACCTGGTGCTGTTTGGCGCCAACGGCATCTGGATCTGGGCGCTGCAAATGGCATGGATTCCGTTCTGGGCCGCCGGTGTGATCAACGGGATTGGCCACTACTTTGGCTACCGTAACTTTGAATGCGAAGACGCTTCGACCAACCTGGTGCCGTGGGGCATCATCATTGGCGGCGAAGAACTGCATAACAACCATCACACCTTTGGTACTTCCGCCAAGTTCTCCAACAAGTGGTGGGAATTTGATCTGGGCTGGATGTACATCCGTATCATGGCGGCATTCAAGCTGGCCAAAGTGCGCAAAGTGGCACCGCGCATGAAGATGGTCGATGGCCATATGGAGCTGGATGAGCAAGCGCTGGCAGCCATTATCGCCAACCGCTACACCATCGCTGCCAACTACGCCAAGTCGCTGAAGCGCACGGTGGGCGAAGAAGTCGACAAACTGCGCGCCAACGCCAGCCTGCCGCACTTTGATTTCAACCCGTCGCGCCAGATGCGCGTGTGGCTGAAGCAAGATGCCAAAGATACGCCGGTGGATGACAAAGCCCATCTGGATACGCTGCTGGCACAGAGCAAGGTGCTGGATCAGGTTTACCAGATGCGCCAGGAACTGACTCGCCTGTGGGAGCGTTCCAGCATGAGCAGTACCGAGCTGTTGAGTCATCTGCAAGACTGGTGCGCCCGTGCCGAAGCCAGTGGCATTGCGGCACTGCAAGAGTTTTCGCATCGTCTGCGCCGCGTGGCTGCAGTCTGAGCGGCGGGTAGTTGATAAAAAAGGCGAGCTAAGGCTCGCCTTTTTTTGTCTCAGGCGTGGGCGAGGGCCGGGTAGCGCACTAAAATAAGCAGGACAGCAAACACACCAACAACGGAGCCCTTTTATGTCCAGCATTCAGCGTCATTACATTGGTCCACGCATGTCCGAGATCGTGGTGCACAACAACACGGTTTATCTGGCTGGGCAGGTTGCAGAAACGCTGGAGCTCGATACGCGCGGCCAGATGCTCGAAGTACTGGGTACCATCGACAAGCTGCTGGCTGAAGTGGGCTCCGAGAAAGGCAAAATACTCAGCGCCACAATTTATTTGCCCGATATCAATGAATACGACGGTATGAACGACGCCTGGTCGCAGTGGGTTGCGCCCGGCCATACGCCCGCGCGCACCACGGTCGAAGCGCGTCTGGCCGACAACCGCTACAAAGTCGAAGTGACGGTAATCGCGGCGCTCTAAGCCGCGCGGCGTGGATCAGGCCGGAGCATTTGGCTCACGTTGCCAACATCGCCCCCTTGCGTTTGCGCACTGGCGATTGGCGGCATAATTGGCCACACCGAAGGCGCTGTGCCCAAGGTCTTGATAGCCCCCTGATCCACCCACCCAGGTCTTGCCATGTCCTCGATACTGCTCGCTTATATTGCCGGCTGGAATGATTGGAGCGGACTGCCGCTCGCCCGCGATGCCCAGCGCCTGACCCATATCTGCTACGCCTTTGCCAACATCCGCGATGGCAAGGTGGTGCTGTTTACCCGGCCGGAAGACACCGGCGACCAGCCACGCCGCGAAGAAGATTTCGCCAGCCTGCGCGCCCTGAAACAACATAACCCGCAGCTCAAATTGCTGATTTCGATTGGCGGCTGGTCGGCCGACGGTTTCTCCGATGCGGCGCTTAGCGCAACAAGCCGCGATATCTTCGCCGATTCGGCCATCGCATTCATGCAGCAACGCGGCTTTGATGGCATTGATCTGGATTGGGAATATCCGTCCAATGACATGGCCAGCATTGTGGCGCGGCCGGAAGACAAACAGAATTTCACGCTGCTGCTGGCTTGCCTGCGGGACAAGCTGGATGCCTTGTCGGATGCGCAAGGCCGCCGTGGCAGTGAGCGTTATCTGCTGACGATTGCGGCGGGTGCGGGCCAGTATTATCTCGACGGCGTGGAAATGGCCGAAGTCGCGCGGCTGTGCGATTTCGTCAATCTGATGACCTACGACTACTACAACGGCTGGGCCCGGCGCGCGGGCCACCATACCAATCTGTTCAATACGCCAGTTGATCCGGAAGGGGATAGCTGCCAGCGCTCGGTCGAGCTATTTGTGGCGGCCGGTTTGCCGGCCTACAAGCTGGTGCTGGGCGCGGCCTTCTATGGCCGGGGCCTGGCGGGAGTGGGTGCTGCGGGTCTGGGCGCGCCGGGCACGCCGCAGAGCAATACCTCGCATGATTACGATGAGATCGTCGGCAAGCTGATTCCCGGTGGCGCACAAACGCATTGGGATGAGGCGGCAAAGGCGCCGTGGCTGCTCGATGGCGACCGCTTTATCAGTTATGAGAATGCAGAGTCATTGCAGCACAAGATCGATTACATCAAGGAGCAAGGTCTGGCCGGGGCATTCTTCTGGGAATACACCCAGGACCACACCGACACCTTGTTGCGCACCTTATGGGAAGGTCTGCGCAAAGACTGAGATTGCCCCGGCCCTGGCCGGGGTTGCTGCTTCAATCTTTGAACAGCGAGCGGGATGTGGGCTTACGCTGCCAATATCCCGCCAGCATGGCGCCGGACAAGTTGTGCCAGACGGAAAACAGCGCGCCCGGCAATGCGGCCAGCGGGCCGAAATACAGTTTGCCCAAGGTGGCCGCCAGTCCGGAATTCTGCATACCCACCTCAATCGCCAAGGTGCGGCAAACCGATTCATCAAAGCCCAGCAAGCGGCCGCCCCAATAACCGCCGAGCAAGCCAAGTGCGTTATGCAGGATCACACCGATGATCACCACGGCACCGACACTGGCGATAAATTTCTGGCTGCCAGCCACCACCGAGCCAATGATGACCACGATGCACAGCATCGACAGCAAAGGCAGGATGGGCTCGAGCTTGCGGACCACCCGGGGAAAGACGCGATAAAGCACCAGCCCGGCCGCGATCGGCGCAATAACGATTTTGAGGATGCTGACCAGCATGCCGACCACGTCGACCGAGATCGATGTATCGATATACAGGCGCGCCAGCAGCGGCGTGGCGACTACGCCCACCACAGTCGATAACGCAGAAATGGTGACCGACAATGCCACGTCGCCGCGCGCCAGATAAATGATCACGTTAGAGGCTGTGCCGCTGGCAACGCTGCCCACCAGCACCATGCCCGCCGTCAACTGCGGCGGCATTTGCAGGGCGTGGGCCAGCAACCATGCCGCCAGCGGCATGACCAGGTAATGCAGCAGGATGCCCGCCGCCACCGGGGCGGGGCGGGTCAGCACGCGCTTGAAGTCGCCAACAGTCAGGGTCAGGCCCATGGCAAACATGATGGCGCCCAGCAATTGCGGCACGTACGGGCCGACCGCGCTGAAGCTGGAGGGCGAAAAATAAGCGGCCACCGAAAACAGGATGGCCCACAGCGGAAACAAAGCGGTGACGCGAGAAATCATGCCAGCTGGTCCGTTATGCAATCTGGAAAAGCAGGCATGCTAACACCGCTTCACCATTCTGGTGCGACGGTTTCGGCATAGTCATACAGGGCTTCGAGGATGCCCGCGGCGCGATCATCAGCAATCTCGGACAAGGTATCGATGGACTCGGCCAGGGTTTCCAGCGTGCGATATCCGCCCTGGCCTTCTATCAAGCGCGCCACGCGCAATTGCTGCCAGCGCGCTTGTTCTTCTGCGCTCAAGGTGTCGGCAAAGTTGCGGGCGCGATAACGGAAGACCAGTTCTTCCAGGCGGCCGTCATCAAAACTGCTGCGCGTGCTGGCCAGTGTCGGGCCATCCATGCCGCGCAGTCGGTCTAGTTCGCGGCGGTCGTTATTGCCGACAAAGCCGCCGTACAAATCTTCGTCTACGTCGACACGGCTGGCGGCGGGGCGAGCAAATACCGCTTTCCAGTCCGGCTTGGGCGCCTCGGCAAACGCGGCCGCATAGCGCAACGCCTGGTCTTTATCGATTTGCCACCGCTCGGCCATGGCGGGCGTCAGCGTGTTGAGGTTGCCGATTACGACGGGTGATTTGTTGATATGGATGGTTTTGATGGGCAGGCGGCTAACGCCTTCCGGCAACTCGGTGGCGCGGGTAAACATCCGCACGCGCAGTTCGTCGCTGCCCAGTCCCACCATCTCGGCCGGATCAAATGCCAGATCCCACACGATCAGTTCGTTCTTGTTGGTGGGATGCCAACCCAGCGGATAGACGATGGCGATGCAGCCACGCTCCACCCCGAACATGCCGGATACGTGCAAAAACGGCTTGGGCTCGGTGCCCAGTTCCACCATCACGCGATCTTTTTTGCGCAAGCTCAGGCAGAAATCAAACAAGCGCGGATTGTGCTGGCGGATCAGACGGGCCAGCGCGATGGTGGCGCGCACGTCCGATACCGCATCGTGTGCGGCCTCGTGCGCCAGGCCGTTGGCGGCGCTCAGATGTTCCAGCCGGAAACTGGTCTTGCCTTCGTCATTGGTGGGCCACTGGATGCCGTCGGGGCGCAGCGCATACGCGGTGCGCACGGTATCGAGCAAATCCCAGCGCCCGCATTCGTTCTGCCATTCGCGCGCATAGGGGTCGAACAGATTGCGCCAGAACAGAAAGCGGGTGACTTCATCATCAAAGCGGATCGAGTTATAACCCGCGCCCACCGTGCCTGGTTGCGCCAGTTCGCGCTCGATAGCGGCGGCAAACTGGTATTCCGGCACGCCGCGCGCCATGGCTTGCTGAGGAGTAATGCCGGTGATCAAGCAGGATTGCGGATCGGGTAGCCAGTCGGGCGTAGGTTGGCAGAATAACTCGACCGGTTCGGCGATTTCATTGAGCTCGGCATCGGTACGAATGCCGGCAAACTGGGCCGGACGATCGCGTCGCGGCACGGCGCCAAAAGTCTCGTAGTCGTGCCAGAAAAAGGTGTTAGCGGCCATGGAAGCGGGCAGGGGCGTGGGCAATCCGGCATTGTAACGTGCCCACGCCGCGCAGCCACACTGCCTGTGGCAATCGCCGCCGGATGTTCGTGCAAGGGCCGCGCAGTGCTACCGGCTTCAGGAATGCGCGCGCACGATGGGCAAGGGCAAGCGTTCGGTTTCGTTCGGCACCTGGCCGACCCGGTCTTCTTGCCACGCCAGTTTGGCGGCTTCGATCAACTCGCGGCGGCTGGCCACGTAGTTCCACCACAAATGTCGCGGCGCATCCAGCGGCGCACCGCCCAGCAACAGCACCGTGCCACCCCCCGCGCTGGTGACGCTGGGCTCATAGCCAGTCTGTAACACGCTGAGGTCGCCGCGATCGAGCGGTTCACCGGCCAGGCTGGCGTCACCTTCAATAAGGCAAAGCGCGCGTTCGGTGGCCGCGGCTGGAATCGTGATCTGGCCGCCCGCCGGGATGCGCATGACTGCATATAACGTTTCGGCAGGAAACCGCACCGGTGATTGCTGCTGCCACAATTGGCCGATCAATACGGTCACATCCACGCCGTCGCGCTCAAACCGTGGCAATGCGCTGGCCGGGTAATGATCAAAATGCGGCTCGCTGGTTTCATGCGACAAGGGCAAAGCCAGCCAGGTCTGCACGCCGTGTATGCGTCCGCCATTGCGCTGGCTTGGCGGGGTACGCTCGGAATGCGCGATGCCGCGGCCCGCGCTCATCAGATTGATATCGCCGGGATAAATCAATTGCTCAGTGCCCAGACTGTCGCGATGCAATTGCTCGCCTTCCAGCAAATAGGTCACCGTGGCCAAGCCTATATGCGGATGAGGTGGCACATTAATGCCCTGGCCGGCACCAAACGCGGCCGGGCCAATATGATCAACAAAAACAAAAGGCCCCACTGCGCGTTGCTGCACGGCGGGCAATAAACGATTAACCGGCAAACCGCCCACGGTTTCGGCGCGGCCTTTAAGTTTTAACACGGGCGTATTCATCGATAGCCTCCCAGCGGACAGAACACAACCCGCCTGCGAGCGGGTTGTGGTTCAAACAGAATAAGGCAGCTTAGAACGTACCGGCCTGGTAATCGGCAAAAGCTTGTTCCAGTTCGGCACGGTTGTTCATAACAAACGGGCCGTATTGCGCGATCGGCTCATTCAGAGGCTTACCGGCAATCAACAACAAGCGGGCCGGTTCTTCCTGGGCGCTGATGCGCACGCCATCAAAATCGCCATTGCCCAAAACGGCCATTTGCGTGCTCTTTACGCCACGATCATCAATCTTGACGCTGCCGCGATAGACATAGATGAACGCATTCACATTTGCCGGCAAAGGCAAATGCGTGGTGATGCCGGCTGGCACACTGATATCCAGATACAGCGGCTCGGTATCTTCTCGCGTTACCGCGCCTGCAGCATCGCCCAGCTGGCCAGCAATCAGCTTTACTTCAACGCCATCAGCCAGTTGGTGCACCGGGATGTCTGCTGCCGGAATATCGCGATACCACGGCGCGATCATCTTGTTTTTGCCGGGCAGGTTCAGCCACAGCTGAAACCCTTCCATCAAGCCATCTTGCTGCTCGGGAATCTCGCTATGAATCAGGCCGCGCCCGGCGGTCATCCATTGCACGCCGCCTTCGCTCAGCAAGCCTTCATTTCCACGGCTATCACGATGGCGCATGCGGCCATTCAGCATATAGGTAACGGTTTCAAAGCCGCGATGCGGGTGGTTGGGAAAGCCGGCGATATAGTCGTCGGGATCATCCGAGCGGAATGCATCCAGCATCAAGAACGGATCAAGCCGACGTTGCAAATCATGTGTTAATACCCGGGTCAATTTAACGCCCGCACCATCGGTGGTGGGGATGCCATTGACCAGGCGTTCAACCTGGCGACTCCGTTGCACAGTGGAAAGATTCAGAAAGCCGGTCATTGCCGTTCTCCTTGTTGGGTTAGGCACACCATCCGATGTGCGTATGCCGAGCATTGTGCCGGTCGACGATATACAAAGAAACTGGCTATATTCTGGCCATCTATATCAATCTATTTGATGAGGCCGGGGCGTGAATCTGGAAAGAATATCGCTGGAGCAATTGCGCGTATTTGCTGCCGTGGCGCAATCGGGCAGTTTTCTGGCGGCCTCGCGCCAGGTTGGCCGTACGCAATCTGCGGTGAGCTACACCATCGCCACGCTGGAATCGCAATTGGGCGTGCAATTGTTTGACCGCAGCCGTTATCGCGCCACGCTCACCGCCACCGGGCAAACCCTGCTGAATGATGCGCGCGGGGTATTGCAACAAGTCGATCAATTGCAGGCACGCGCAGCGGCAATCAGCCATGGGCTGGAGGCTGAATTGGGCCTGGCGGTTGATGTTTATTATCCTTTACCCAGATTGCTGGCCGCGCTGGCGGATTTTCGGACCGAATTCCCCAGCGTGGCGTTCCGTTTATATGTAGAGGCATTGGGCGCGGTGGCCGAACGGGTGCTGGCAGGCAGTGCGCAACTGGGCATTCTGGCCACCTTGCCCGAGTTACCGGCCGGGCTGGAAGGCTACGCTTTGCCGCCGGTCAAAGTGGTCGCCGTGGCCGCACCAACACATCCGCTGGCGCTGCAAGCCGGCCCGATCGAACGCGCCGCGCTGCGCCCGCATACGCAACTGGTGCTCACCGACCGCAGCGCGCTCACCGCAGGCAAAGATTATGCAGTGCTCTCGGACGCCACGTGGCGGCTATCCGATCTGGGCGTGAAACACACCATGCTGTTGGCGGGCATGGGCTGGGGCTTTATGCCGCTGCATTCGATACAGGCTGATCTGGCCAGCGGGCAGTTGATCAGCCTGCCGCTGGCGCTGGTGCCGGAAGGCGGCATGCCGCTGGCGATGCATGTGGCGTGGCGCGCCGGGCAAAGCATCGGTCCGGCGTGGCAATGGTGGAAGGACCGCTTGAATGCGCCGGGCCAGGCCGCGCACCGTTCCGCTTAACCCCCGAAGCTGGCTGCCTTGCGGCGAAACGCTCCGCCTGGCGCGGTGGCGGTTTTCAGATAGCGATTGAGCGGATTTTCGATCAAACGATGAATCACCAAGGCCATGAGCGGGCTGATGATCAGACACAACAAGACCGCAGCGGTAATGCTCAGTACGTTTAACTTGATCAGCAATACGCCCACCGCGGGCACCAGAAACGGATGGAACAGATACAACACATAAGATGCCGCGCCTTGTTCCAGCACGGCTTTGGGTATGCGACTGCCCAGCCAGGGTTCCAGCTGCACCACCCCCAACACGACCAATGCGGCAGGCAAGCCCCATTCAAAGCCGCGCCAGCGGGTATAGGTATGAATGCTCATCAGCAGCGCGATGCCGACAATGACCAGCGCACCCGCGACGGCGGGCCCCAGCCGCGGGCGGGCGGCAAAGCGGGCAATGGCCATGCCATAGATAAACTCGATCAGCAGCGGGCTGGCATAGCTCCAGATGGCGCTACTGCCGCGGATGTCGCTGGCGGCCAGCGCGGTGAGCAGCGCAAAGATCACGCCACAGAACCACAGCGGCGGTCGCTTCAAAAACAGCGCGATGGTAAAGAAAAAATAAAAGAACATCTCGAACTGCAAGGTCCAGCCCACCGTCAACAGCGGCAAGATTTCACCTTGTTCATTCAATGAGGGCAAGAACAGATAGGAGCAAAGCACCCGCAGCGGGTCGACCACGGTGTGCAAGGCCACGGCAGGTACCGCCAGCACCATCGCAATCTTGAGCGTGGTGGCTATCCAGTACATGGGCACGACGCGCAAAATACGCCGCTGCGCAAAAGTCTTCCAGCTCATGGCTTGTCCTTGCGCATTAAAGGACGAGGCAGCCATGACAAAACCACTGATAACAAAGAAGATGTCGACCCCCGACTGGCCATTGAACCAGTAAAGCCCCGGGCCCATGCCCAACATGCGTTCGGTGGCCATCCCGGTGGCGTGGGTGACCACAACCAGCATTGCAGCAAAAAACCGCAACGCTTGAACGCCGTTAAAGACATGCTCGTTCCGCGGCTTGGCCATCGGATTGCTCCTGTGCTTCGTAGTGTATCAGCGATATTCTGCATCAAATCTGTCCCCATAGACAGATGATACTTACGTAGTGCTGATGAGCTGCCTACAAACGTCTCAAAGTGAGATCGGCGTCGCAGCCGATCCAGACCGGAGCATAAAAATGTGGACGCATAAAGAATCCATTGCTGTCGCAGCGTCAGCCGCACGCATCTGGGCATTGTTTGCCGATGTGGCGGGCTGGAAGCACTGGAATGCCGGGATTGCCCGGATCACGCTCGCTGGCCCATTCGCCAGTGGCAGCACGTTTTTGATGGAATTGCCCGACGGCACCCGCTTGAGCAGCACCTTGCTCGATGTGCAACCCGGCGTGGGCTTTACCGATGAAACCGTGATCGAAGGCAACCAGATCCGCGTGCATCACCGTATTTCCGCGCTGCCCGATGGGGGCGCCCTGATCACCTATGCCACCGAGATTGAGGGCCCGCAGGCGGCTGAATTCGGGGCGATGGTGACCGGCGATTTTGCCGAGGTGCTGCAGGCACTGAAGGCCGCCGCCGAACAATCAACGGGAAGCTAGCCTTTGTTGCATTGCATGGATTTCGTCCGGGAGGACGCACGATGTGGCTGGCATTGATACTCGGCGTTGGCGTCGGCGCCATCATGGGCCTGACTGGCGCCGGTGGTGGCATTCTGGCGCTGCCCGCCTTGGTGGTCAGCATGGGCTGGAGCCTGCAGCAGGCCACGCCGGTGGCGTTGATCGCCGTCGCGACCGGGGCCACGCTCGGCACGCTGGAAGGCTGGCGCCGCGGGCTGGTGCGCTATCGCGCGGCCGTGTTGATGGCCGTGTGTGGCATTCCAGCCAGCAGCCTCGGCCTGGCCCTGGCGCGCAGATTCAGCCCCCATCATTTATTACTGCTGTTCGCGCTGGTGCTGGCGGGTGTGGCCGTGCGGCAATGGCGTCAAGCCGGCGGGCGTGCCAGCCAGGCACAGTTTCGCCTTGCCGCGCAGATTGATTCCGATAGCGGTCGCTTTATCTGGAACGTGCCGACCGCGCTGTTGCTGGCCGCAGTAGGCGCACTCACCGGCGTATTGTCCGGGCTGTTGGGCGTGGGGGGCGGCTTTGTGATGGTCCCCTTGCTGCAGCGCTATACCCGCGCGCCGCTGCACGCGGTGATTGCCACGTCGCTGATGGTGATCGCGCTGGTGGGTATCGGCACCGTGCTCAATGCGCTGGTCCACGGCGTGGCTTTGCCGCTGCCGTTCACGCTTTACTTTGTGCTGGCGGTGGCCACCGGCATGCTGGCGGGGCGCTGGCTGGTGCAGCGCTTACGCGCTGAACCGGTTCAGCGCATCTTTGCCCTCTTGCTGGCGCTGGTGGCGCTGTCTTTGTTGTTCAGATAGCGCCATCGCGCAATACGCTAGGGCGTAATCAGGTCCAGCAAGGTATCCGAAGTCTTCTTTACTGCGCTGCCGGCTTTTTCCACCCCGGTCCCTAATACTTTGGGCAATCCGCTCGCCATTTTTTGCGGCAGATTGTCCGTGAGGGCAAATCTGGGCTGGTGCAATGGTCCGCTCACTTCGTAATCGAGGGTAATCTGGCCTTTTTTGTCTTTCAGCGCCGCCAGTTCGGCTTTCTCCGGCAGCCGTAACAACGCCTTGATGGGATGCAGGCCAGGTTCTTTAACCGGCTCCAGATGGCGCAAGGTAAATTGGCCGTGTGCCTTGATCTGCTTTTGTTTGACGGTGGCATCCAGGCTCAAATCAATTACCGCGTTTTTCAGATCAGCAAATGAATTGGTCTTTTTTAATAGATAAGGATCGAGCTGGCTGATATCGACGTTATTCAACAGGGTTTTGCTTTGTGAGTCGCTGCTGGATTTATTGATCCAGCCGTCGAATTTAACCGTGCCGTCGCCATTTTTGCCGGGCAACTTGCCGGTCAGGTTTAACTGGAAGGGTTCAGTAAACGCAGGCGGCTGCAAATTATCGACGGTGGCATGCACTTGCTTGACCACGATTTTGTAGGCCGGTTTGCGTATCGATTCATCAAAGAAGGCCACATCGCCATCATCAAATACCACATGGTCGATTAATTTGGCGCGGCTATTGGGGGCTGCGGCATCGCTATCCGGGCGTTTCAGATTGGGCAATAGCGCGATTTTTTTCTCGGCCGTGCGCCGCACCGCCAGGTAATAGCCGCGTACATCCACTTGCCGGATATGGATCTGCCTGTGCAATAGCGCATCCGGATCAAACTGGAACACCACTTGCCGCGCCCGCAATGTATCACCCTCCGGCCAGTCTTCGGTCGCGCGCAGGCGCACATTGCTCAGCGTAACCGTGGACCAGCCGGTCTCGATCTGCTCAGCGCTGCCGGTGCTGCCTAAAGCTGCAATTACATGCTGTTTCAGCTCCCACAAATAGAAATACCAGGCGCCCGCACCCAATAGCGCAATCACCAATACGCCTATGCCCGTCCCCCATAGCCAACGCCGTCCTCGTGTTGCCACCGCATCCTCACTCTTTGTTTTATCCCCGCAATATTCCGGGCCAACTCTGATATTAGGGCAGGCCGGGCTGATATCGCGCAGATGCGGCAAAGACTGACGGCAAGTTCCGGGCACGACCTACGCGTGCTCGCCAGGCTTGAAAAAAGCCGGCCTGGGTGCCGGGTACGAAAATCCTCGAATAAGGGTTTTGCCTTATAAGAATTACCGACCTATATTGAGCGACATCGCTCTCCGCCACCGCCCTCTACCATGCCGCGTTTATTGCTCAGCCTGCTCGTCGGGCTGCTTTGTGCCTGTGCGCAAGCCATTGAATTGCCCAAAGCGACCCCTGAATCGCAGGGGCTGGATTCGGCGCGTTTGACGCGCATGCTCGATTATCTGCAAAGCAATGGCTTCGATACGGATTGCGTATTGCTGGCGCGCCACGGGCAATTGGTGCTGGAGTCCTATGCGGCGCCGTTTCAGCCGGGCACGGCGCATCAAATCAATTCGGCCGCCAAGAGTTTTACCTCCACACTGGCCGGGCTGGCGATCGCCGAGGGCAAATTATCGCTGGATGACACGGTGGCCAAAGTGCTGCCGCAATACGCCGATATTCCGAATGCCCGCGCCATTACCTTGCGCCAGTTGCTGGGCATGCAATCGGGCGTGTTCTGGAGCGACCTCGGGGACTGGGGGCAGGCGCGCCATAGCGGGGACTGGCAACGGTTTATGTTGCAATTGCCGCGCCCGCCCGAGCTGATCGGAAAATGGAATTACAACAGCGCCGGTTCTGATTTGATCGGCGCCATGGTGGCGCAATCCGTGCATATGCCGCTGGAAGACTATGCCCGGCAAAAGCTGTTTGAGCCATTGGGCTTTGGCAAAGTGGACTGGGATCAAAACGGAAAAGGGCAGGTGGATGGCTCACGCGGCATTTATGCCCAGCCCAAAGATCTGCTGGCTTTTGCTGAATTGTTTCGCCAACACGGCAATCTGGGCGGCAAACAATTAGTGCCACGGCAATGGGTGGACTACGCCACCGCGCCGCTTTATCCAGTCAGCAGCGATAGCCCGCATACCGCGTTTTATGGCGCGCAATGGTGGACCACCCGCAATGGCGACTGGTATGCCGCCGAAGGTGCGGGTGGCCAATATATTGTGGTGCTGCCGCAAGAGGATATTTCGTTGGTGATTGCATCGCGTCGCTATTATCTGAAAGCAGGGCCGATCCCTGATTTTGATGCATTGCTACAGTACTTTATCCGTCCTGCCGCTGCTGCCGCGTTGCCGGATAACCCCGCGGCGCGGGCCGCATTGAATCAACGTATCGCGCAATTGGCGCATCCCGCGCCGGTGGCGGTGCGGCACCCGGCGCAGGAAGCATTACTGGATGGCAAAGCCGTGGGCTCGCCCCAGGCGAATAAAGATTCGTGGCAATTCCGCTTTGGCAGCGATCAGGTTGAAGTGTTACAGATTAAGGGCGGCGCCCAACCGGGTCGCTACACCTTCAAGGCCGCGCTGGATGGCACCTGGCACACCAATACAATTGATGGCCAGCCACAGGCGGCCCGCGCCTTCTGGATTGATGACCATACGCTGGCGCTGGAGCAGGTGTGGCTGCGCAGCGGCATTCCTTTCAATATTCGTTTCGCTTTTAACGGCGATCACGTGCATATCGATGTCAAAGACCAGGCCGCCGGAATCGACGCGGTGGTGCAGGCCGTTAATACGACGTATTGATGGATAAGAATAGCGGGCGCGGCTGCAACATTTTCGGCCGCCGCGGCGCGCTATTTTTGACGAAGTGAGTTGGACTTTCCAGAATTGGGACCGCTGCGTAAACCCGCAACCGCTCACAATCAAAAGAAAGTTATACGACTTATGCCCGCGTTCAAATCCCTGATCAGCCTGTTGCTATTGCTGGCTGCGCTCGCCAGTTTTGCCGGCGCCGCCCCCACGCCATCCGCTTCAGCCCCTGCCGCCAATAGCGAAATTGCACCCGATTTGTATGCTTTGCTGGACCAGGCCGCGGCTGCCATGGGCGTGGCGCATCAAGCCGAATTGCGCGCGATTCATGCCGACGTGGTGCAGCGCGTCGAAGTCGATAAAGACAAGCCATTGGAATACAAAGGCGAGTTGTATGCCGATATCGCCACCGGTTACTACCAACGCAGCTTTGACCTGGATGGCATTCCGTATCGCCAGGGTTTTGATGCGCAAGGCGCGTGGTCGGCCATGGACAACGGGGTCCCCACTTATTATCCCGACGGCAATGTGCTGGTCGAACTTATGGCGTTTGTTTATAGCGGGGCGGCACTGGCGCCCAATGCGCGTATTACCCAGACCTACCAATGGCTGCGTAGCGCGCCGTGTGGCGATAGCGTTTGCGATGTATTGCATCCCCATGGCAAACAAGTACCGGATATTGATATCTGGTTTCGCCGTGACACCCATTTGATTGATCGCGCGGTGTTCCACTTCAAAGGTAAAACGCCGCTGGTTTTCTGGTTGGGTGACTGGGTTGCCGTTAATGGTTATTTTTTGCCGCAAAGCTATAGCTACGCCACTGCGGCCCGGCACTTCAGCTTTAGCGCGCGCTATCAGGCGGCAGAGATCAAGCCGCTGCGCCAATTACAGATGCCCGAGCCCGATGACTGGGCTATTGCCGACGGCGCGGATCATGCGGTAGTGCCCATTACGGTGGCGCACGACATGATCAACATTCCGGTTTCCATAAATGGCAAGCCGGGTTATCACATCCAGCTCGATACCGGCGCTGATCTGGTGCTGAATGAAGACGTGCTCAAAACACTCAAGATCAAGACCAGGCCGTATGGCCAAAGCGGCGGTATGGGCGGCCGCGACGTGGATACCGGTCGTAGCGAGGCGCTGGATTTGAGTATGGGCAATCTGCAACTCAAGCAATGGCACGCCCGCACCATTGATATGGGCCGCTTGAATGCCACCGAGGATGATGCCGAACATTCATTAGGCCTGATCGGTACCGATTTGCTGGCACGTTTTGTGGTGCAAATCGATTTTGATCACAACCAGATGCTGCTGTATCCGCCCCGGCATTTTCATTACAGCGGCAAAGCCAGACCACTGGTTTTATCCGATGCCTTTGAACGCCTGACCGTGGAGGCCAATCTCGAAGGCGAAAAAGGCGTTTATTTGCTCGATACCGGCTATGCCGGCAGCCTGGGCATCAATGCGCCGTATGTGCGGCAACATAATCTGTTTAATCGTTTACGTTGCACGCCCGAGCGCACGCTGTCTGAGGGCATCGGCGGCAACGTATTTGGCCGCCGTGCCACGGTGGATAGCTTTACCCTCGATGGGGTGGTCTTGCCGTCATTGGGCGTAGATTTGCATAGCATGCGCAGCGGCATGGCGGCCGATGACCGCATAGCCGGGCTGGTGGGATTGGGCGTGTTGCATCGTTTTAATCTGATCTTTGATATGCCCCGCCATGAGCTGTATCTGGAAAAAAACAGCCATTTTAATGAGGCCGATCCATTTCCGGTCAGCATGGCCGAAATCATGTAACGCGCACTAGCCGTGATTGATATGTGTGCGGGTATGCAAAAGCCGGAATCCACCTGGCGTCATGCCTTGCAAACGCTTGAACATGCGGCGGAAATAGGCGGTATCGGCAAAGCCGCATTGTTGGGCAATATCGTCGATACCGCTGCGCGTTTCGGCCAATAAGGCGCAGGCGTGGCGGATGCGACGTTCGTTAATGGTGTCGGTAATCGTCTTGCCATATTCGGTGCGAAATACCCGGCCTAAATAATCAGGATTGCAGCGCAATTCGGCCGCAATGGACGAGGCGCTGATTGCATCCTGAAACTTGGTCTGAATCACCACCTCGGCTTTACCGGCGAGGGCGGCGGGGCGGCTATCCGGTGCGCGGGCAGAGACGCCGGACCGGGCCAGTTCACACAGCATCAGCATCAATAACAAACTCAAGGTGGCGGAGCGCGCGCCGAACAATTCCTGATCATCCAGCAGGCGGCGGAACAGGGCGGTCAAGTGATCGGGCCGCGCTACGCTGGCATGTTGGCGTGCGTGCAAAGCGCCGTCTTCGGCCGCCGCGTCGACGGTGAAATGCACCCAATAAAACTTCAGATCACGGCTGGCGCCACGATGGCCACGATGTAGTCGCTCGGGCCATAGCAACAGGGCTTCGCCGGGCCGAACTTCAAACTCGACGCCCGCCTCAGTCAGATACAGCACGCCTTCTTTAACAAAAATCAGCTCGTAAGACGTGAGTTTGCGTTCCGGATGGCGCCAGTTGGCGCTGGCGGCAACAAACAATCCCCCGTTTTGCGCCTGCACGCCCAGTGCCGGATTGAAATGCAACATCGGATGCGTCCTTATTTGCGTCTGAATTGTCCATATTGCGGCGATTCCCGCGCCACTGGGCGCGTCGCGCTGCGATGCACCAAGTCGGAATCGTCCCGTTTTGTGCCGTTTTCGCCGCTGGTGGGTCGGCTTTGGCGCTGTAGTATTGCCGCCAGAACTACATGCCGTCGAGCCCGATGGCACATAACCCTTGAATACGGAGTCTCATCATGAATTTCTCTGGAAGGGCAACGCTGCAACTGGGCGCAAGCCTGCTAATGCTGGCTTCTGCGTGGGCGCAGGCCGATGACAATGTGACGTTCTGGGTGCGGATGCAGGATTCGGCAGTGGCCCAGCCCCTGGTCAAGGCGTGGAACAGCAGCCACAAAGATCAGATCAGCCTGACCGTAATCCCGAATGATGATTTCATTACCAAATTCGGCACCGCGGCTGCATCGGGCAATGTGCCGGATATTCTGGCGGTCGATCTGATTTATGTGCCGCAATTAGCCAAAGCCGGGCAATTGACTGATATCACCGACAAAGCCAAAGCGCTGCCTTATGCCGCCACGTTATCTAAAGCGCATATGCGCCTGGCCAATGCCAATGGCCGCCAATATGCCTTGCCGTTCAGTGCCGAAGGCTCGGTGCTGTTGTACAACAAAGGCCTGTATAAAAAGGCCGGGCTAAACCCCGATAACCCGCCCAAGGATTGGGCCAGCATAGAAGCCAACGCCAAAAAGATCACCGCATTGGGCGGTGGGGTTAAGGGCTTCTATTTCTCCGGCGCGTGCGGTGGCTGCCAGATCTTTACCTTTGCGCCGTATATCTGGGCATCGGGCGGCGATATTCTAAGCGCGGATGGCAAGACGGCAACGCTGGATAAACCGCAAGTCAAAGACGCATTGGCCTTCTATCACCGCATGTGGAGTAGCGGCCAGATTTCCGCCGGTTCCAAAACCGACAATGGCCAGAATTTCATCAATACCTTTTTGACCGGCAAGGTCGGCATGGTCGGCACCGGCGCCTTTGCCATTGGTTTGCTGAAGAAAGAACATCCGGAAATCGACTTCGGCATTACGCCCTTCCCGGGCGAGAAGGGGGGCACTGGCAGTTTTGCTGGCGGCGATTCGATTGCCATTCCCAAGGGCAGCAAACACCCGGATGTGGCTTATCAATTCATGACCTGGTGTTTGAGCGACGCCATCCAGACGGAATACTTTGCCAAAAACGGCAGCATTCCGGTGCGCTCCGATCTGGGCCAGGCCTATTACAAAGATGATCCCCGCCTGAAAATTGCCTTTGATGCCTTCAGCAGTGGTCAGGCGCCCTATAGCGACAAGTTTCCGCAGTTGATCAACGACAATAACGGACCTTGGGCCACGCTGGTGCAAGACGCGGTCTATGGCGGCGACGTGAATGCCGCCGTGCGCAAAGCCCAGACCCGCTTTAATGAAATCCTGAGCAGCAAATAAGCCGCGCCATCCGCCGCCCGCATGGTGCGGGCGGCTTCCCCCGGGGGAGCGTCATGATTGCCAGTATGCGTTTGTCCCAACGCCAGGCCATTGCCGGCGGGCTGTTTGTTGCGCCTTGCCTTGCAATGATTGCAGTGTTCTTTTTTGTGCCGCTGGCAATGACCTTATGGATGTCATTGCATGACTGGCCCTTGTTTGGCCCGCGCAGTTTTAGCGGCCTGGATAATTATGTGCAATTGCTGCACGACGCCTCGTTCTGGGACAGCCTTTGGTTTACCACGCGATACACCCTGCTGGTAACGCCAGCCTTGTTTATTGCCGCATTTATTCTGGCGCTGGTGGTGCAACAACCCGGGCGTTTATCGGGGCTGTTCCGGACTGCGTATTTTTTGCCTGTTGTGATCGGCATGAGCGCGGCCAGTCTGCTTTGGGTCTGGTTGTATAACGATCAGGTCGGCATCTTTAGCGCCGTATTAATGCAACTGCATCTGATCGATGAGCCGGTGCAATGGTTTGATAGTGCCAATAGCGCATTGCTGTCTATTGTCGCCATGGTCACCTGGAAAATGACCGGATTCACCATGGTGTTGTTGCTGGTGGGCATGCAGGCCATTCCGGAAGATTTATATGAAGCCGCGCGAATTGATGGCGCTAATCGCTGGCATCAATTGCGCTATATCACGCTGCCTTTGATGCGCCAGACTTTTGCGCTGGCATTAACGGTTTCGGTAATCGGCTCTTATCTGGCATTTGATCAGTTTTACATCATGACCCATGGCGGGCCGCAAAACAGCACCATTCCGGTGGTGTTCTGGATATATCGCGCCGCATTCACTTATTCCAAAGTCGGCTATGCCTCAGCCATGTCGGTGGTGCTGCTGCTGATATTGATCGTAATGAGTTTTGTGCAGCTGTATTTGCTGCGCAGTGACGATTAAGCCGCAAGGAGATTGCCATGACTCAACCGACGCTTACGCTGGATGATTTTGCGGCGAGCGCGCAGCCAGCCAATTCAGCCCCCGCCGAACCGGCCACGCAAGCCAGCCGCCATTGGCCCTGGGGCCGCATTTTGTTGCTGACCTTTGCCAGTGGCGTGATGCTGTTGTTTCTGTTTCCCATTGTCTGGTCAGTGCTGACTTCGTTTAAACCGGCCGCAGAAGCTTCGGCTTCGCCGCCCACCTTCTGGCCTTCGCATTTCTCCTGGCAGAATTACGCCGCGTTAACCGAAGTGGGTGTCGGCATCGGCCGTTATTTGTGGAACAGCACCTGCGTAACCTTGATGACGGTATTTGGCGTGGTGGTGTTATCGGTATTGGGCGGATATGGTTTCAGCCGTTTCCGTTTTCCCTGCAAAACCCTGATATTTATGCTGGTTTTGGCCACCATGATGATCCCGTTTCAGTCTATTTTGACCCCGTTGTTTATTTTGCTGAATGTGCTGCATTTGCATAATTCATTGTTGGGGCTGGCGCTGGTTTATACCACCTTTCAATTGCCGTTTTCAATTTTCATGATGCGCAATTCCTTTGATTGCGTGCCGCGTGAACTGGAAGAAGCCGCCACGCTGGATGGCTGCAATGTATTCAGCACGCTGCTGCGGGTGATGTTGCCGGTGGTGACGCCGGGCATTGTCACCGTGGCTTTATTTGCCTTCTTTACCGCGTGGAATGAATTGCTGGTGGCCTTGGTGCTGATTACCGATTCCGATCGCTTTACCTTGCCGGTGCTGTTGCAAAGTGCGCAATCGCAATTTATGGGCGGGGTGAATTGGGGCGTGATGCAAGCCGGTATCAGCATCAGCATTCTGCCCTGCGCTTTACTGTTTTTATTGCTGCAACGGTTTTATATCCACGGCTTGATTGCCGGTGCCGTCAAGGCCTGACCCCACTCCAGGAATGTCGCTATGAATCTTCTACAGCAACCCGCAGTCCGTCCGCGCGCCATAGATCTGGCTGGCAGCCCATATGCGCGCTTATTACCGGTCTCCCCGTTGGCCGTTACCTTGGGGGGCCAGTTCTGGGGCCCGCGCCAGGCGCGCAATGCCCGGGTTTCTTTGCTGACGCAATTCGAACAACTGGAAGCATGGGGCAATCTGGACAATTTTCGCCGCTTGCAAAACCCGGATATCGGACCGTTTCGCGGCAAGGTGTTTAACGACACCGACGTCTACAAATGGATCGAAGCCGCAAGTTGGGTTTTGGCGGTCGAACCCTCACCGCGCTTGCAGGAAAAACTGGAGCTGGCGCTGGATTTGATTGAAGCGGCGCAATGCGCCGATGGTTATCTGAATACCTGGTATGCGCTGGAGCGCGCCGATGAGCGCTGGAGCAATCTGCGCGACAATCACGAATTGTATTGCGCCGGGCATTTATTGCAGGCCGCCGTTGCGCACCACCGCACTCAGGGCAACCGGCGGCTGTTGAATGTGGCCATCCGCTTTGCCGATTTGATCTGCGCGGTATTTGGCAGCGTTATCGAAGGCAAGAATCCCGGTATTGATGGGCACGAAGAAATCGAGCTGGCGTTGGTGGAGTTGTATCGCGAAACCGGCAATGCCGCATATTTGCGTCAGGCCGAACATTTTATTGATGCGCGCGGTTATGGCCAGCTTAAAGGCGGCTGGTTTGGCCTGGAATATTTTCAGGATCACGCCCCGTTGCGCAAGCTGGACGCGATGGCGGGCCATGCGGTGCGCGCGCTGTATTACAACTCGGGCGCGGCCGATGTGTTTCTGGAAACCGGCGATCCCTCGTTGTTGCAGACGCTGGAACAATTGTGGCGGCATATGCAGGCGCACCAGATCTATATCTCGGGTGGATTGGGTTCGCGCCATCACGGCGAAGCGCTGGGCGCGGATTACGAATTGCCCAATGCGCAGGCCTATACCGAAACCTGCGCCGCCATTGGCAGCATGATGTGGAACCAGCGCATGTTAGCCGCCACCGGCAATGCGCAATACGCCGATCTGATCGAGCACACGCTATATAACGCCATGCTGCCAGGCTGGTCGCTGGATGGTAAGCGTTATTTTTATGTCAATCCGCTGGCTAATGACGGCAGCCACAGTCGGCAAAACTGGTATGAATGCGCCTGCTGCCCGCCCAATGTGGCGCGCACCATCGCCGCATTGAGTGGATCGGTTTATAGCACCAGCCCCGGCGCCCTCTGGGTGCATTTATATGCCGATAACAGCGCGGATATCGATCTGGATGGCTGGCGCGTGGGTATTGAGCAAAAAACCCGTTATCCATGGGATGGTGATATCGAAATCTGCATCGATGCCAATAGCAGCTTTGATTTGATGCTGCGCATTCCCGCATGGGTGGGCCCGCAAGCCAGCATCAGCATTAACGGCAAGGTAGAGCCGCATGAACTTGAGCCAGGCCAGTATTTAAAACTGCAACGCGCGTGGCAACCGGGGGATCGGATCCGGCTGTCCTTGCCGATGCCGGTGCGGGTAATGCAAAGCCATCCGCATGTATTGGAAAACGCAGGCCGCGTGGCATTAATGCGCGGGCCGCTGCTGTATTGCATCGAGGCCGCCGACCATCCCGGCATCTCATTACTGGATGTCGAAGTGCCGACCCATCACGATAGCGCAGTCGACTGGGAGCCGGAATTGCTTGATGGCGTGGTGGTCTTGCGTTTGCTCGGGCGTTTGCCTGTGCCAGAACGGCGCTGGAACAACGCGCTGTATCAGGAAGTGGCGGGCAGTGGCCGCCAATCCGCACGCGACGTGCAGTTAACGGCCATCCCGTATTACGCCTGGCATAACCGGGCGGCTGGCCCGATGCAGGTCTGGCTTAAACAGGCGGTGCAAGACGTGACTTATGGCTAAAGCCTGCGGGCTTGAATCGGGTGCTGCAGCATAAACGCGACGAAGCTGCTCAATTTGGGGCGCGGCTGATTGTCTGGCAAATACACCAGATGAATCGGTCGCGCTGGCGGCAAATAGTCGGCTAGCACCGCAAGCAATCTGCCGGCGGCAATATCCTCGGCTAACAAAACTTCGGGCTGCAGGATCAGACCGGCGCCACGCAAGGCGGCCAGACGCAATGCATTGCCATCATTGGCGGTAAAACAACTCTGTTGCGGCCACGCTCCTGCGCCGTGCATATCGTTTAATTGCCAGGCATTGCGATTACTCCAGGCCATATGGCTCAGGCAGCGATGCTGCGCCAGGTCGGCTAATGCCTGCGGCGTGCCAAAGCGCGTCAGATATTCCGGCGCCGCGGCTATGACCATGCGATAGGCGCCCAATGGCCGCGCCACTAATTCCTCCGAGCCTAATTCGCCAATGCGGATCGCGATATCAAAGCGCTCCTTGATCAAATCAGCGCGGCTATCGCTCAATACCAGTTCAGCCTGTACCTGCGGCTGGGCGCGCAAATAGTCGGCCAATAAAGGCGCGATGACCCAACTGCCCAAGGTGGTGGGTGCGCTGATGCGCAAGGTGCCTTGTGGCACGGCATGCAGACTTTCTACAGCCAGTTCAGCCCGACGCATTTCTTCAATGACGGTGCGGCAATGGGCAAAGAATGTCGCGCCCGCATCAGTCAGGCTTTGTCGGCGCGTGCTGCGTTGTAACAGGCGCGCGCCCAGATGCGTCTCTAACTGGCGGATATGCTTGCCCACCATCACGGCCGAGATCTCGAATTGCTCTGCCGCTTTGCTCAAACTGCCGCCTTCCACCACCGCGACAAACACCTCCATACAACGCAATCGATCCATGGATTGCAAACTCCTGGTTAGGATTGCGCAAAGTATATCGGCATTTTTCGGTAGCGGCGCCGGCCTGACAATGAGCGCTCCCTATTTCCTGTGAGAGCGCAAACACCATGAAAATCCTGATCATTGGAGCAACCGGTACCGTGGGCAAAGCCGTCAGCGCCGCCCTGGCCAGCCATGAATTAATTCGCGCCGGCAGGAGCTCGGGCGACCATCAAGTCGACATCACCGACGATGCCAGCGTCACCGCCCTGTTTGAGCGGGTGGGCCGGGTGGACGCTATCGTCTCTGCCACCGGCCAGATGCATTTTGGCCCGCTCGCCGAAATGAGCGCCGCGCAATTCGATATCGGCCTGCAACACAAATTGCTTGGCCAGGTCCGCGTGGCATTGATAGGTCAACGCTATTTGAATGCTGGTGGCTCGATCACCTTAACGGGTGGCATCGTTGCGCACGAGCCGATTCGCAATGGCGCTAACGCCAGCAGCGTGAATGCCGCTTTGGAAGGTTTTGTGCGCGGAGCCGCCATCGAATTGGCCAATGGCAGCCGCATCAACGTCATCAGCCCGACCTTGCTGACCGAATCGCGCGAGGCATATGGCCCTGCCTTTCCGGGCTTTGAAACGGTAGCGGCGGCGCGGGTGGCGCAGGCTTATGTGCGTAGCGTGGAAGGGGCGCAAACGGGCCGGGTTTATAACGTCTGGTAAGACCGGTCTAGCGGGCGGCAGCAAGAAGCCAGAGGCCCACGTGGTGCCGTGGGCCTCGTGCACACCATGCATAACGGCATGGCGCTGCGCGTTCTGGCTATCGTTTATGGAAGCCGGTCGCACCGCATCCATACATGGCGCCCATATAGCCGTAGTAAGCGGCCGTGGCGCGCTGCGTTAAACCCGCTGGTGAATTCCGTCCCGCCGGGCCGCCGGTTGCCCCCCCTGCGCCATAGGCGCGGCCGGTCCCGGCGTTATACCCGCCCGCACCACCCAGACCGTGCGCACCGTAGCCACCGCCGTAACTGCCGGCACCGGATAAGCCCGCGCCAGCAACTTTCTCACACTCTGCTGCAGTTAATTCTCGCATTTCGATTGCCCTGTGTTTGTTGGAGAGGATGCCGCGCGCACTGTTTGCGTGGCAGCCTGTTGTAACTGATCCAGCCATGCGGGCGTATGAGAGTATTCGAAAATCCATGGCTGCCAGGTTTACTTTTATTCACGTAATTAAATCTAGGCATATACGATAATTCATCGGATCTTATGTTTCAGTATTCGATTTATATTTTCTAGCAGCGTGCATTCCATTGCATCAGCCGCAGGTGAATGGGCTTTATAGTTTTATCCAAATTGATTGACGTTGCTGACAAGCGCGCACATATTTTTCGTGACGCAAACTTGGTGCTATCTTGCTGCATTTAGTCATCGGGATGCTGCCGCCATGGGCATGGAAAAAAATATCAATTTTGATGGGCATCCCGCGGCGGGCGGCGCATATACGCAGCCATCCATTAGTTTTCTGGTGATTGCACGTGATGAAGCGCGTTGTATCGGCCGGATGATCGAGAGTATTTGCCCGATTGCGAACGAGATCATAATTGTTGATGCCGGATCGATTGATGACACGCTCAAGATTATTAATTCATTCTCTGTGGCACCGATCAAGCTATTCAATTATCCGTGGGCACAAAGCTTTTCCGCCGCCAGAAATTACGCGCTGGCACAAGCGACATGCGAATGGGCGATATTTATCGATGCCGATGAGTATTTGCTGGAAAAGGATAGGCGCTCTCTGTGCCACGAACTGGCAAGGTTAAATGGCTCCCGATTCGACGCGGCGGAAGTACGCATCGCTGATGAAATGCAAGGCGGAACCACTTCGCCACGCATTTTTCGCACCGGTTGCGGCATCGCTTATGTCGGGCGGGTGCATGAATGGCCATTGCTTGAAAGCGGCACCCCGCCGCAAGTGGCAGCAACTTCTATCGTGTTGCAGCACGATGGCTATGCTGCGCCGGTGTTGCTAAGCAAAGCCAAGCTCGCGCGGAATCTGGCACTTTCCCGTTTGCAGTTGCGGGATACGCCCGATGAGGTGCGCTGGCGCTATTTCTTTGCCCGAGATTTGTTTTATTACGCGCGGGAATCTGGCGAGAGTTTTGCCGAGGCGCAAGCAATATTCAATACGCTGCTGCAACAATGGCAATCGCGCCACATAGACCAGGCTGATGCCGAATATATTGCGCTGTCGTATTCAAAACTGGCCGAATTGATATTGCTACAGGGCGATCTGGATCGGGCATTGCAACTGCTACGGCAGATTCCCGATGATATAGCTCCGCAGTATTGCGCCGGGCAGCGCCAGACTCTGGAATATATTTCTGCGCGCGAGCAATACTTGTCCGCGCTTAGCCAGATCAGGGCGGCGCTCGATGCGAATAAGGGCGACCAAGATGATGCAAGCCGACGTTTATATGTACGTTGTCTTGCAGAAACTGGAGATTTAACAGCACTGCAATCCGCCTTGCCCACATTGAGGGTAGAAGAAGCGTCGCTGTTATTTGCCGATTATCGCGCCTGTTCAGAACTGCTGCAGCAAATGGAATACCGGCATGAGCAAATTTAAATTGTGTTTGCTTTGTGCGTTAACACTATTTCTATCTGCGATTCCGGCCTGGTCAGCGGAATGCGCGGATTGGCAGGCTGATTTAAAAAACATGGAATTGCAGCCTGCGGCCGCGCATTGCTATCGCGTACCTCTGACTGCGGGTGCGCTGGTCGAATGGAAAGTTGAAAGTGCCAATAAATATGTGCGTTTAAACCTGTACGGTCCGGACGGCCAGGAAGAGGCGCCCGCAATCAATGGGCTGTTTGAGGATCGATGGCGTATTCAGCGTAAGCGGGTGCCGGCGACGGGTGACTATCAGATTATTGTGTCGAGCTGGGACGGCAGTGCCGCGCACTATGACTTGAATAAAACCATGCACATGAATGATGCCGCGCGTGATTCGCTGGACAGGGATTGGAAGGAATTTCTAAAAACCCATGCCGTGCCGTTGCAGCATCATGACTGGTCGCCCGTGGTGGATTGGGCGCAGGGCAAAACCGTAATCGGAATCGGCGAGGCGACGCACGGGGCGAGAGATTTCTGGGAAATACGCCGCGAACTGGTATTGGCGCTTAATGCCAGCTTGGGCTTGCGCCGCATTGCGCTTGAAGTGCCGTTCTATGCGGGTTTGCAAATGGACCGCTACGTTAACGGGCAACTGGCAGAGCTGGATGAGGTGTTTCGCGACTTCTCGGTTCCGATGTGGCATATGCAAGGCGGTCGAGATTTTTTACGCGCCATCCGTGCGCATAACCTGGTCACCACTGCAGCGGACCGCATCCAGCTGCTGGGTATCGACATTCATCCCAGCGCTGCCGAGTCCCGAATCATGGCGGCGTTTCTCGCGCAAGCGGGCGGGCGCTTGCAGGCGGACGCGGCCATGCTGCTGTCGGACACGGCTGCGGACGAAATCGAGCACCGCTTGCGCGATCCCGATTTTCCGGTTGCGCACTGGGCGGGGTGGGTGAGCGCGGGCCGGGCGCTGCAGCGCGAATTCCTGGCACAGCGGGCGCAGTGGAGCGCGCGCACTTCCGCGCAGGCATGGCAAACCGCGTATCTGCTGCTCTGCGCGCGCATCGCCGCGGCGACGGTGTTTGCATTGCCATTGGACGAGGCGCTCGCGGCGCGCGAGACGTTTATGCAGCAGCAGGTGCTGACGCTGAGCGAGTTCGGCCAGCAAGCCATCGCGCTGCTGACACATGCGGCGCATATCTCGATGACGACCGATTTTTATGCGGGTCCAATGCTCGGCACACGATTGCGGCGTGCCTTGGGCCAACGCTATCTGGCTATCGGGACGGTCTATGACGACGGTTCGCTGTTGGCGCTGGAGCACGACACTGATGCAGCCGGCTGGAGCACTTATGCTTTCGGCCCTGCCTATGAAGAATCGCTATCAGCCTATCTGCGGCGCGGGCCATCGGCTTTTTATGCCTTGTCGATGCACGCCTTGCCAACGCCGCCAGCCACGTCTGTGTTGAACAGCCCGCTGAAAATGCGCATGGTGCCGCTGGATTCCAGCGCTGAGGCGATCAATCGGCAATATGAAGCGGTGCTACCCGCGCGCGATTTTGATGTGCTGATCTTCAAGCAGCACATTACGGCAGATCAGTTAATCGCGGAGCAAGGCGGATGAAGCACATGGCAAAACAAAAAGCCCACTCCGGAGAGTGGGCTTTTTGCGTACTACTGGGGTGGCTGATGGGACTCGAACCCACGACGACAGGAATCACAATCCTGGACTCTACCAACTGAGCTACAGCCACCACAAAACGGTTGGACCAATGCTGGAGCATTCATCCTGAAACTTGCTTGTTCGCCGGTTGTTACACCGCGAATGTGGCGCACCCGACAGGAATCGAACCTGTAACCTACGGCTTAGAAGGCCGTTGCTCTATCCAGTTGAGCTACGGGCACCCGTTCTTGAAGCAGGCTACATGTTGCGTGCCAGTGCACACACTTTAATACGGGTCGGGGCGGTGGGATTCGAACTCACGACCCTCTGGTCCCAAACCAGATGCGCTACCAGACTGCGCTACGCCCCGAAGAGACCGAGACTATAGCGATGAGTCCGCACACCGTCAACCCCGAGATTGAGCCTTGGGGTCTAAAAATGCGAGAATGGCGGCCATTATCTGAACCCGCATTTACGGAGCTGCCGCATGCCCGCACAAATTCTCGATGGCAAGGTCATTTCGCAAGACATCATCCAGCAAGTGCGTGCGCAAGTGGATGCGCGCGTGGCCAGTGGCAAGCGCGCGCCAGCCCTGGCGGTGGTGCTGGTGGGCAGCGACCCGGCGTCGCAGGTTTATGTGGGCAATAAAAAGCGTCAGTGTATTAACGCGGGCATTACCTCGATTGCGCATGATCTGCCTGCCGAAACCACCGAGGCTGATCTGGTGGCGCTGGTGCAACAACTGAATGCAGATGACACGGTCGATGGCATCCTGGTGCAGTTGCCTTTGCCCGCGCATATCAATGCAGAAAAAATCATCGAGCTGATCGACCCCAACAAGGATGTCGACGGCTTTCATCCCTACAACATCGGGCGTCTGGCGCTCAAGATGCCGCTGCTACGGCCATGCACTCCGCGCGGCGTAATGACCTTGCTGGAAAGAACCGGCATTGATCTGGTGGGCAAAGATGCGGTGGTGGTGGGGGCCTCCAATATTGTCGGCCGCCCGCAAGCGCTGGAATTGCTGCTGGCGCGCGCCACCGTCACGGTTTGCCATAGCAAGACGCGTGATCTGGAACAAAAAGTCCGCAACGCCGACGTCGTGGTGGCTGGTGTGGGCATCCCCAATTTTGTGAAGGGCGCGTGGATCAAGCCGGGCGCCATCGTGATTGATGTGGGCATCAACCGCCTGGAAAACGGCAAGCTGTGTGGCGATGTCGAGTTCGATGCCGCCAGCGAAAACGCCGCATGGATCACGCCGGTGCCGGGTGGGGTGGGCCTGATGACCGTGGCTACGCTGATGCAGAACACCTATGACGCTGCCGTAAAACGTCATCCGTAATCCCTCGCCCCGAGCGTTGTTTGCTTGTTTGTTTGTTGACCCAGCCGGACCCGATTGCCAAACCGATGCCTTATCCTCTCGTACGACCTTTGCTCTTTATGCTCAAGCCCGAAACCGCGCACGGCGTGACTTTGGGCTCGCTCGACTTTGCGCACGATCTGGGCGTATTGCGCACGGTATTGCCAGCGCCGGTGGAATGTCCGACCGAGATGATGGGATTGCGCTTTCCTAATCCGGTCGGTCTGGCGGCAGGGCTGGACAAGAATGGCGACCATATCGATGCGCTGGCCGATCTGGGTTTTGGCTTTATTGAAATCGGCACCATCACGCCGCGGCCGCAGCCAGGCAATCCCAAACCACGCATGTTCCGGCTGATTGATTCGCACGCCATCATCAACCGTATGGGCTTCAATAATGAGGGCGTGGACGCGCTGATCGAAAACGTGCGCAAGTCCAATTACAAAGGCGTGCTCGGCATCAATATCGGCAAGAACTTTGATACGCCGATCGAGAACGCGGTGGATGATTACCTGATCTGTCTGGACAAGGTTTACGAATACGCCAGCTATGTGACGGTAAATATCTCGTCGCCCAACACCAAAAACCTGCGCCAGTTGCAGCAGGCCGATGAATTGTCGAATCTGCTGGCAACGCTCAAGCTCAAGCAGGAAATGCTGGCTGACAAACACGGCCGCTATGTGCCGCTGGCGCTGAAGATTGCGCCGGACCTCGACGCACATCAAATCCAGGAAGTGGCAGATCGGCTGGTCAAGCATCAGATCGATGCGGTGATTGCCACCAACACCACGCTGTCGCGCGTGGGCGTTGAGCACCACAAGCATGGTGCGGAAGCCGGTGGTTTGTCGGGCGCGCCGGTGCGGGCCAAATCAACTTCGGTCATCCGTGATCTGGCGGCCGCGCTCAAGGGCGAAGTGCCGATTATTGGTGTGGGCGGTATTGAAAGTGGTGATGATGCGGTCGAAAAAATCCACGCCGGCGCTACGCTGGTCCAGCTCTATAGCGGGCTGATTTATAAAGGCCCCAACCTGGTTGAGGAATGCGCTGAAGCCATTGCGGCAATGCGTTATTAGAACTATTACCAGACAAGGCGGCGGGGTGGCGCAGTACCATCGCTAACCTTTTGATTAATGTGTGTTATTCGGACTATTCGATATGTCATATCGGTTATATGAATAGCTGCACATATCGCTTGCCACGTATATGCAGCGGTTGGATAATCCGCCGCTCAAACTTGTAATTTCATGAATATAGAGACCGGTTCTCAATGGAATTGAATCACTATCTGTTGCTTTTGATCGGTGCCGTGCTGGTCAACAACGTGGTGCTGGTGCGCATCCTGGGCTTGTGCCCGTTTATGGGCGTGTCCAAAAAACTCGAGGCGTCCATCGGCATGGGCATCGCGACGGCATTTGTGCTGACGCTGGGCTCGGGCTCGTCCTGGCTGATTGATCAGCTGCTGGTGGCGTGGCATGTCGAATATCTGCGCACGCTGTCTTTTATTGTGGTGATTGCCGCCATCGTGCAATTCACCGAAATGTTCATCCATAAAACCAGCCCGGTGCTGTATCAGGTGCTGGGTATTTATCTGCCGCTGATCACCACCAATTGCGCCGTGCTGGGCGTGCCGCTGATCAATTCGGTGCAAAAGCACAGCTTTACTGAATCGCTGGTATTCGGTTTTGGCTCGTCGTTTGGTTTCAGCCTGATCCTGATCCTGTTTGCTGCAATCCGCGAACGGCTGGATGGCGCGGATATCCCGGCCCCGTTTAAGGGCACGCCGATTGCCTTTATGACCGCAGGCTTGATGAGCCTGGCGTTCATGGGCTTTTCCGGTCTTGTGAAATAACGGATTACCCATGTTGCTTGCGTTTGTACTTGCTTTAGGAATCATGGCGGCCCTGGCGTTATTGCTGGGCGCCGTACTCGGCTGGGCGGCCATCCGCTACAAAGTCGATGAAGATCCATTGGTCGACAAGATCGACGCCATTCTGCCGCAGACCCAATGCGGTCAATGCGGTTTTCCCGGTTGCAAACCGTATGCCACCGCGATTGCGGGCGATGAGGCCGATATCAATCGCTGCCCACCTGGCGGCGAAGACGGCATCCGCAAACTGGCGGATTTGCTCGGCAAAGAATTCAAACCGCTCAATGCTGAAAACGGCGAAGAAAAGCCCAAGTCATTGGCGGTGGTGGATGAATCCATTTGCATCGGTTGCACCTTGTGCGTGCAGGCCTGTCCGGTGGATGCCATCGTCGGCGCGGCCAAGCACGTGCATACCGTGGTATCCAGCGAATGCACCGGCTGCGAATTGTGCGTGGCGCCGTGCCCGGTGGATTGCATTGATATCGTGCCGGTGGGCGAAACCGTAACCAGCTGGAAATGGCGTTATCCCGTCATTCCGCTCACGCCCGTCAAGGTGGCCGCATGAACGCGCGTGCCGAAGTCAGCAAAGTGATTTTCCCGTTTCATGGCGGCGTGCATCCGCCTGAACACAAAGACGAATCGTCGCAAACCCCGATCGCCGCAATGCCTGTGCCGCGCCAGCTGGTGGTGCCGTTGCATCAGAGCATCGGCAATATCGCCAAGGCGCTGGTGGCGGTGGGCGATACCGTGCTCAAAGGCCAGATGATTGCCGAAGCGGACGGTACGGTTTCTGCCGCCGTACATGCGCCCACCTCCGGGCGTGTAGTGGCCGTCGGCCCGACGCTGGTGCCACACCCGTCCGGCCTGCCCGAGCATTGCGTCACCATCGAAAGCGATGGACAAGATCGCTGGATAGAGCGCAATCGTTTTGACTGGCGCAACGCCGAAGGCCGCATCATTCGCGATTATTTGCGCGATATGGGCGTGGTCGGCCTGGGCGGCGCGGTGTTCCCCTCGCATTTAAAAATCGGCGGCGCACGTGATGGCCTCGATACCCTGGTGATTAACGCCGCCGAATGCGAACCGTATATCACTTGCGATGACTTGCTGATGCGCGAACGCGCGGCGCAAGTGGTGGAAGGCATCAAGATCGTGCAGCACTTGCTGCAAGCGCGCCAGGTGCTGGTGGGCATTGAAGACAACAAGCCGCAAGCCGCTCAGGCAATGCGCGAAGCGCTCAAAAACGCCGCCATTAATTTTCCGGCCGATGTGGTGGTGGTGCCCACGCTGTATCCGTCCGGGGGCGCCAAGCAATTGATTAAATTGCTGACCAATATTGAAGTGCCGTCCGGCGTGCGCTCCACCGATCTGGGCGTGCAATGTTTTAACGTCGCGACCATTTACACGATTTATCGCGCACTCGAACACGCCGAACCGGTAATCAGCCGCGTGGTGACCATTACCGGCAATGTGCAACGCCCCGGTAACGTCGATGCGCTGATTGGTACGCCGATTGCTGATCTGTTGGCTTTTGCCGGTGATAAGCCGGGCTCGCAAGCGTATATCTACGGCGGCCCGATGATGGGCTTTGAATTGCCAGGTACCTCGCTGGGTTTGTCTAAAGCCGGTAACTGCATCATTGCCAAAAACGGCGCGTTGTTCCCCGAAAAGCCGGTGGAAATGCCGTGTATTCGTTGCGGCAAATGTGCCGATGCCTGCCCGGCCGAATTGCAGCCGATGGATTTGTACTGGTTTGGCAAAAGCAAGAATTTTGGCAAGGCACAAGAACGCAATCTGTTTGATTGCATTGAATGCGGCGCCTGCGCCTATGTGTGCCCGTCCAATATTCAGCTGGTCGATTATTTCCGCTTTTCCAAGTCCGAAATCTGGGCCGCAGAAAAAGCCAAAAAAGCCGCCGACCAGGCGCGTGAACGCCACGAATTCCGCCAGTTCCGCGAAGAGCGTGAAAAGCGCGAGAAAGCCGAGCGCGCCGCCGCCAAAGCCGCAGCGCGCACCGAGGCCAGCGGCGGCAATGTGGCAGAAGCCGCCGATGCCGAGCGCGCCGCCAAGATCAAAGCCGCGATGGAACGCGCCGCCGCTAAAAAGGTAGAAGCCGCCGCCGCGCAAACCGCCAGCGACAGCGTTACGCCGATTGATCCGGATGCCGTGAGCGTGCCGATGGGCCAGGCCGTCATCGCACCCACCAGCAATGAAGCGCCGCAAGCTGTCGAATCGGCCGCGCCCGCGCTGGACCCCGAAAAAGCCGAGCGTATCCGCGCCGCCATGGAAAAACGCGCCGCGGAAAAAGCCGCTGCCGAAGCCATGAGTCCGGAAGAAAAAGCGGCGAAAGAGGCCGAGAAAAAAGCCAAGATTGCCGCCGCGATGGAGCGTGCCGCCGCCAAAAAAGCCGAGCAGGCTGCGCAGCAACAACAAGGCAAATAACACTGGGTGCGGCCTGCGCTTTAATCCAGCCCGGGCCGCATGCGGTTACCGCACAACCAAGAAAAAACAATGACGACATCACCGTTCTTTATCAAACCGACGCCACTGCAGGTGGTCATGCTCAAGGTGGCCGCCGCGCTGATCCCGGGCATTGCCACCTATACCTATTTCTTTGGCGTGGGCGTGCTGGTGCAAATCGGCCTGGCCACCGTAGCGGCGCTGGCCACCGAGGCGTTCTGCCTGCGTTTGCGCAATTATCCGATCAAGCCGTTTGTGACCGATGGCTCGGCCATTGTGACGGCCTGGCTGATGGCGCTGTCGTTTCCGCCGCTGGCGCCGTGGTGGATGATTACGCTGGCGGCGATCATGTCGATTGCGCTGGCCAAACATATGTATGGCGGCTTGGGCCAGAACACGTTTAATCCGGCCATGGTCGGCTTTGCCATCATGATTGTGTCTTTCCCGGCGCAAATGTCGCATTGGGCTGCCCCGTTAGGCCTGGCGCCGCAAAGCCTGGATGCCGCCGCGCAATTGCAATGGATCTTTACCGGCCATTTGCCGGCTGGCCTTAACTTTGATGCAGTCGCTTCGGCCACGCCGCTGGATACGGTTAAAACGCAGCTGATGCAGCACACCAATATGCTGACCATCCTGCACGAGAAATTATTTGGCGGCATCGGTGGCATCGGCACCGAATGGATTACCGCGGCGTATTTGCTCGGCGGTTTATATCTGCTGCAACAAAAGCTGATTCCGTGGATTGTGCCGGTCACGTTCCTCGCGGTATTGGGCGGTATGGCGGGCATTTTCTGGCTGGTGGACCCGCAGCATTACACCAGTCCCTTGTTCCATTGGTTTAGTGGCGCGGCGATGCTGGGTGCGTTTTTTATCGTTACCGACCCGGTGACCAGCCCGACCACGCCGTTGGGTCGCATTATTTTTGCCGGGCTGATTGGCCTGCTCACTTATCTGATTCGTGTATTTGGCGGTTATCCGGATGGCGTGGCGTTTGCTGTGCTGATTCTGAATCTGGCCGCACCGTTTATTGATCAATACACGCAGCCCGCAGTATTCGGGCACAAGAATCGTAAAAAAGCCGGAGCCAAAGCATGAAAAGCATGGTGGCCAACGGCGTACGCGGTGCGCTGACTTTGCTGGTGTTTACCACGCTGTTTACCGCGTTGATGGCGGGCACGTATGCCGCCACCAAATCCATCGTCGATAAAAATACGGCCGATGCCGAGCGCGCCTTGATTGCGCAGGTATTGCCCGCAGGCAGCTACGATAACAATCTGCTCGCCGATAAATTGACGCTCAGCCTGGCCGATGCGCGCACGCTGGGCAACGATGAACCGTCGTCGATCTATCTGGCCAAACATGCGGGCAAAGAAACCGGTGCCGTGGTCGAAACCACCGCGCCCGATGGCTACGCGGGCAAGATCAAGCTGCTGGTAGGCATAGCGCCGGATGGCCGCGTACTGGGTGTGCGCGTGGTGCAACACAAAGAAACGCCGGGCCTGGGCGATTATATCGATGCCGCCAAGTCAACCTGGAGCGAGCAATTTACTGGCAAATCGCTGGGCAGCCCCAAGCTGGATGGCTGGAAAGTAAAAAAAGACGGCGGGGTGTTTGATAGCAACGCTGGCGCCACCATCAGCCCGCGCGCCGTGGTCAAGGCCGTGAGCAAGGTACTGGTGTATGTCTCGGCGCACAAGGCGCAGGTATTTGGAGAAGCCGCATGATTACGCAAAGCGAAGTCCGCACCATTAGCCATAACGCGGTCTGGAAACAGAATCCGACCGTAGTGCAAATCCTTGGCATGTGCCCGACGCTGGCAATGACCACCACCTTGGTCAACGGCACCAGCCTGGGCCTGGCTACCGCGCTGGTGATGGCGTGTAGCGGTGGCTGCGTGGCGCTGCTGCGTTCGTTTGTGCCGAATGAATTACGCAACCCGGTGTTTATCCTGATCATCGCGGCCGCCGTCACCATCCTCGATCTGGCCATGAACGCCTATCTACACGCGCTGTACAACGTGCTGGGTATCTTTATTCCGCTGATCGTTACCAACTGCATTGTGCTGGCGCGCTCGGAAGCATTTGCCTCCAAGAACGGCGTGGCGCAATCCACGCTCGATGGTTTCATGATGGGCATCGGTGGCACCGTGGTATTGGCGGTGCTGGGCGGTCTGCGCGAAATCATCGGCAAGGGCACGCTGTTTAGCGGCGTCGATCTGGTATTTGGCGCAGCGGCCAAAGGCTGGGTGCTGCATCTGGTGCCGGCTGATCTCAACTATCAATTTTTGTTTGTGGTGCTGCCGCCGGGCGCGTTTATTGGCTTGGGCTTTCTGGTGGCCGGCAAAGCTGCGCTGGATCGGCGTGCTGACGCCGCGCGCCGTCGCGCGGAAGAAGCCGCTGCCAGCGGCTCCGAAGCGCAAGCGGCCTGACGCGCCGTGTTGTACGGCATCGCAGTGCTGCTGAGCTTTCTGGTGGCGGGCGAAGCCGTCAGCGCTGCATTGCATCTCCCCATGCCCGGCCCTGTGTCGGGCATGTTGCTTTTACTGCTCTGGAGCATGGCGCGCCGCCGCGTGGATGAACGCGTCGCCAAAACCGCGACCAGTCTGCTCAGTTATCTCGGATTATTTTTTCTGCCGGCCGGTGCGGGTTTGCTGGTGCTGGGCGGCGTGTTGCAACAGCACGGCCTCGCGCTGGCCGTCGTGGTTGCCTTGTCGACCCTGATTACGCTACTGGTCACCGCATGGGTGCTGCACTGGCTGTTGCGCCGCCGTTTCCGGAGTGGCGCATGAACGCCGTCTGGACCACGTTGCAGGCACAAGCCGCCACCTGGTTGGCGCTCACCGTGCTGGCATGGCTGCTGGCCGACTGGCTGTATGTACGTTCGGGCCGCCGCGCCATCTGCAATCCGGTGCTGCTGGGCATCGCGTTGGTAATGACGGCGCTATGGGCGTTGCGCGAGCCCTATGCCGATTACTTTAGCCACGTGCGGCTGATTCATTTTCTGCTGGGCCCAGCCACGGTGGCGCTGGCGGTGCCGCTCTATCTCAATATCAATCGGCTGCGCGCACTTGCTTTGCCTTTGTTGCTGGCCTTGGCCATCGGCAGCGTGGTGGGCATCGCGTCGGCTTTGTTGCTGGGGCGCTTGTTCGGACTCGATCACAGCTTGCTGGCCACGCTGGCGCCCAAGTCGGTCACCACGCCGATTGCGATGGCGCTGTCGGCGCAGCACGGCGGCTTGCCCGCGCTGACCGCAGGCATTGTCATCGTGACTGGCGTGTTGTGCGCAGTGGCGGCAGTGCCGTTATTGAATGCGCTTAAATTACGCGACCCGCTGGTGCAGGGGTTTGCGATCGGCATCGCAGGCCACGGTATCGGCACCGCGCGCGCCTTGCAGGTGTCCAGTACAGCGGGTGCGTTTGCCGGTTTGGCGATGGGATTGAATGCGCTGATGACGTCGCTGTTGCTGCCGCTGTTGCTGGCGTGGCTGGGTTAGCCGGGCTTAAGCGCTGGCGCTGAATAGCGACTGGCTGATCTGATCGCTGGGCTGATAAGCACCCGCCACTTGCTGGCCTTTGCTGCCGCGCGCGCTGATCTCGGCTTGGGCTTGTGCTTCCATCGCGCGCGCCTGCGCGGCCACGGCGATATCCTGGCCCGACGGTTGCGACGGCGCTAACGCCGCGGCCTGAATAATCCGCGCCTTGCGGATGGTCTCTTCGGGCGTGCGGCCCGGGCTCACATCGACCGACACATCGCCGCCATTGGCGTATTGCTTGCCATCGGGCCCGGTGGTCATCTTGTAATTGGCGCCGCTGGTGGCCAAGGCGCCGGCCGCAGCCAGATGCGCTTGTTCGTGCGCCCGCGTTTCCTTATCGATTTTGACTAGCTGATCGACCTCGGCTTGTTGCGATTTGCTCAGCGGATCGCCCGTGGGGGTTTTGCCGGTGGTGGCGCTACTGCTGTTGGCGCTGGCTTTGTTGGTGTCGGATGGTGCCGAGCCGGTCGCTTGGGTAGCGCTGTTTGCACTGGCCGGGGCACCCGAGGAGGCACTGCTCGTCGCGCTGCTTTGTTGCGCGCGCGCGGCCGCCACCGTGCTGGCTTGCAGCAGGCTGGTCATTTCGGACGGGTTGGCGGCGGCGGAAATCATGTTGCAATTTTAGTAAAAATTCACGCTTCTGACTCGGGTTTGTCAGCGTGTTATCAGCTTTTGCGCTGCCGTGTGTCGTTTTGTATCGACTGTCGGGCCATTTGCGCCTGCCTCAGCGCCACCTTTGCGTTAAACCTTGAGCAGCATCTCGCGGCCGGGCAGCCAGCGGTCGAGGTGGGCAATCGCGATGGCGGGCTGGGTGGCCAGCAACTGCTCGGCGGTTTCGCGCGCCACGTCGAGCAGATCGGCGTCTTTTTCCAGATCCGCAAAGCGCAGCATCGGCACGCCCGATTGGCGCACGCCGGCCAGTTCGCCGGGGCCACGCAACTCCATGTCCTGGCGCGCAATTTCAAAGCCGTCGGTGTTCTCGTAAATCACCCGCAGGCGTGATTTGGCCAGGTCGCCCAGCGGCGTGCTGTACAGCAACACGCACAAAGACGCGTGCGCGCCACGGCCGACGCGGCCACGCAACTGGTGCAATTGCGCCAGGCCCATGCGCTCGGCGTGCTCGATCACCATCAGGCTGGCATTGGGCACATCCACGCCCACTTCAATCACGGTGGTGGCCACCAACACCTGGATTTCATTCTTGATAAAGCCATCCATCACGGCGGCCTTTTCATCCGGCTTCATGCGGCCATGGATCAGGCCCACGGCAATACCATTCAATTCTTCGGTCAGTTGCGCGTGGGTATCGACCGCGGTCTGCAATTGCAGCGCTTCGGATTCCTCGATCAGCGGGCACACCCAATACACCTGGCGGCCTTCTTCTACCTTGGCGGCGATGCGCTCGGTGACTTCATCGCGGCGCGCATCCGAAATCAGCTTGGTCACAATCGGCGTACGGCCCGGCGGCAGTTCGTCGATGACGCTGACGTCCAGATCGGCGTAGAAGCTCATCGCCAGCGTGCGCGGAATCGGCGTGGCCGACATCATCAGTTGATGCGGGCCATTGCCTTTTTCGCGTAATGCCAGTCGCTGCGCGACGCCAAAGCGATGTTGCTCATCCACGATGGCGAGGCCCAGGTTGGCAAACTCCACCTGGCTCTGAAACAGCGCGTGTGTGCCGACAATCAAGGGCGCAGTACCGAGCGCGGCGTCTTCCAGCGCGGCGCGTTTGGCCTTGGCTTTAAGACTGCCCGCCAGCCACGCCACCCGGATATTCAGCGGCTCCAGCCACGTCGCCAGTTTGCGATAGTGCTGCTCGGCCAGAATTTCGGTCGGGGCCAGCAAGGCCACCTGGTAACCGGCCTCGATGGCATGGCAGGCCGCCAAGGCGGCAACAATGGTCTTGCCTGCGCCCACATCGCCTTGCAGCAAGCGCTGCATCGGATGTGGCTGTGCCAGGTCGTGTTCAATTTCGAGCAGCACGCGTTGCTGCGCGCCGGTCAGGCCGAAGGGCAAACTGGCCAGCAACTTGCGCGCCAGTTCGCCTTTGGGGGCGATCTGCGGCGCGTTTTTTTCGCGCCGTACCGCGCGTGCCATGCGCAGGCTGAGCTGCTGCGCCAGCAACTCATCAAACTTGAGGCGCTGCCACGCCGGATGCGTGCGCTCGGTCAGCTGGATATTCGGAATATCTGGCGTGGGGGCGTGCAGCAGTTTAACGCTGGGGGCAAACGCAGGCAGGCCCAGCGGTTCGAGGATTTCGGGGGGGAGGGTATCGCGCAAGTCGCTGGCAGCCAGCGCCTGATGGATCAGCTTGGCGATCTGATGCTGCGCCATCCCCGCGGTGGTGGGGTACACCGGGCTGAGCGCCTCGCTCAGGCTGTTGTTCTCGCCCACGGTTTTGATCTTGGGATGGACCATTTCGTCGCCCCAAAAGCCGTGGCGGATTTCACCATACAAACGCACGCGGTTGCCCACGGCCAGTTGCTTGGCCTGGCTGGGATAAAAGTGGATCAGCCGCACAATCAGCTTGCCGCTGTCATCGGCCACGCGCGCTACCAGCTGGCGGCGCGGGCGGAATTGCACATCGCAACTGAGCACTTCGCCTTCAACCAGCGAGGGCGCGCCAAACAGGGCGTCGCGGATGGGCACCAGCTGCGTTTCGTCTTCATAACGCAGCGGCAGATGCAACACCAGGTCGAACGGACGCAGCAGGCCCAGTTTGGCCAGCCGCGAGGATACCGCCGGAGTGAGTTGCGCAAAGTCCATATTGAGAACGGCCGTTCTATGTGGCCGCTAATGTACGGGCAAAGCCAGCGCGCTGCAAGCCGCGCGGCTTGCGGGCGCCAGCTGCGTCAGGGCTTGCTGGCTTGCTGTTTCTTCAGTAATTCAACGCGTTTGGCTTCGATGGCTTTGCGGATTTCCGGCAAAGCAGCCAAGGCGGCACGCTCGCCTTCCATGATGGCGATGTTCTTCTGATCAAAATCGGTCGGGCCGATCTTGCCGACATTGGGGCGGATGATGACGTCGGCGCGCGTCATTTCTTGCTGGCCTAGGGTCTGGCCCATGATGGCGATCGATTGGGTGACGATATTGACCATGCCGCCGGGCGCTTTGCCGTTGGCTTTGGCCGAGATATCGACCGCGATGACCACATCAGCGCCGAGCTCACGCGCGGCATCAACCGGCACCGGGCTGACCACGCCGCCGTCCACATAGTGTTTGCCATTGATTACCACCGGCTCGAACACGCCCGGAATGCTGCTGGAGGCCCGTACCGCCATTCCGGTATTGCCACGCACAAACACCGTGCGCTTGCCGGTTTCCAGTTCGGTGGCGACGGCGGCGAAGGGCTTGTTCAGCTTGTCCAGCGTGCGGCCCTTGACCAGTTGATTGACGTAATCCTGCAGTTTCTGGCCTTTGACCAGGCCGCCGGATAGCAGGCTGACATCGCGGATGGCGCCTTCATCCAGCGCAAACGAACTGGTCTGCAAGTCATACGGCCCCATGCCGCTGGCGTACAGGCTGCCCACCACGCTGCCCGCGCTGGTGCCAGCCACCACATCGGGCGTAAAGCCGTTGACTTCGAGCATCTTGATCACGCCGATATGGGCAAAGCCTTTGGCTGCGCCGCCACCCAGGGCCAGGCCGATACGGATTTTGATGGGCGGGGCGACGGTTGCCTGCGGCGGAGGCGTGACAGGGGTTTTAGCGGTGGTACAGGCGGCCAGCAGGGCGGCCAATAGCAAAGGCGCGCACCACAGGCGCGGGGCAAACAAGGTCATAACGAGTCCAGAGATTCAACAAAGGCACTTTGGCCGTCGCAGCGCCATTTGACATCCAGCGTGTACAGGCGGATGCCATAAAGTCGCGCCGGATCATCGGCATAGGCCGGACGCGGGTCTTGCGTCAGCACGTCGACGATCAGTGCGCGTAATTGCGGATATTGCTGTTGCAGCTGGTGGCACTGTTGCTCGGCCAGCTGGCTAAAGACCACCTGCAAACGCGCCGGTTCACCCGACACAAAGCCACTGCGCGCATCCGGTTGGCTTTCGACGTACGGAATATACGGCTTGATATCGAGAATGGGCGTGCCGTCGACCAGATCAACGCCACTGAACGTCAGCACGACGCCCGCGTCGGTCTGCACCGACTGCAATTGCACCAGCGACAAGCCCAGCGGATTCGGGCGGAACGGGGAACGGCAGGCAAACACGCCGATGCGCTGATTGCCGCCCAGGCGCGGCGGGCGCACGGTCGGGCTCCATTGGCCAGCGGTCTGGTGGAACACAAAAGTCAGCCAGACATGGCTGAATTCTTCCAGCCCGCGCACCGCTTCAGCGCGATCGTAGGGCGGCAACAGCTTGAGCACGCCGGTGGCATGCGGGGCGAGGGTGGGCTGGCGCGGAATGCCGAATTTGTCGGCAAACGGCGTTTGCAGAAAGCCTATGGGCTGGAAGGTATAACCCGTCGGGTCAGCGGCAGTCATGGGGTTTATGCGGTGGTCTGATTGGCGATGACGGCGAGGAAATCATCGCCGTATTTTTCAAGCTTGCGATCGCCTACGCCCGAGATCCGTGCCATCTCGTAATGATCAGCCGGGCGCAAGCGCACCATTTCTTTGAGCGTGGCGTCGCCAAAGATCACATAGGCCGGCACGTTCTGCTCGTCGGCCAGCTCTTTGCGCCGCCGCCGCAGCGCGGCCCACAACATCTTGTCTTCGGGTTCGAGGAATTCGGTGCGGTCTTTTTCTTTGACGCGGAATTTTTCGGTGCGGGCGCGCAACTGCAGTTGCGCTTCACCGCGCAAAAACGGCCGCGCCTGGTCGGTGAGCGACAAGCCGCCAAAGCCATCGGCGCTGACTTGCAGCGCGCCTTGCGCCAGCAACTGGCGGTAGATGGCGCGCCAGGTGCTTTCGTCTACGTCTTTGCCGATGCCGAAAGTGGAAAGCTGATCGTGTTTCCAGTCCTGCACTTTGGCGTTGACCTTGCCTTGCAGCACGTCAATCAGATGGCCCACACCAAAACGGTTGCCAGTGCGAAACACGCATGACAGGGCTTTTTGCGCGGCCTCGGTCATATCGGTGAGCGCAGGCGGGTTCAGGCAGTTATCGCAATTGCCACAAGGCTGGATCTGCTCGCCGAAATAGCCCAACAAAGTAACGCGACGGCAGGTGGTGGTTTCGCACAGGCCCAGCATGGCGTCGAGCTTGCGCCGCTCCAGTTGCTTCTGGGTGTCTTCGCTATTGCCTTGCTCGATCATGCCGGTAAGCATGATCACGTCATTAAGCCCGTACGCCATCCAGGCGCTGGCTGGCAGGCCGTCGCGGCCAGCGCGGCCGGTTTCCTGATAATAGTTTTCGATGGATTTGGGCAAATCCAGATGCGCCACAAAGCGTACGTCAGGCTTGTCGATGCCCATGCCAAACGCGATGGTGGCCACCATGACGATGCCTTCTTCGCGCAAAAACAGCTGCTGGTGTTTGGTGCGCGTGGCGGCATCCAGACCCGCATGGTAGGGCAGGGCGCGGATTTCTTTTTCGCGCAGCCAGTTGGCCGTGTCTTCCACCTTTTTGCGCGACATGCAGTACACGATGCCGGCATCGCCTTCGTGCTCGCGCCGCAAAAACGTCAGCAGCTGATCGCGCGCGTTTTTCTTTTCGACGATGGCGTAGCGCAGGTTAGGGCGGTCAAAACTGGTGACAAACTGGCGCGCGGTTTCCAGGCGCAAACGCGTGACAATTTCGCCGCGCGTGGCGTGGTCGGCGGTGGCGGTCAGCGCAATGCGCGGCACGCCAGGAAATTCATCGGCCAGTACCGACAGGCCTAGATATTCCGGGCGGAAATCATGGCCCCATTGCGAGACGCAATGCGCTTCGTCAATGGCAAACAGCGAAATCTGCGCGCGTGCCAGCAGGTTCTTGAACCACGCGGTAACCAGACGCTCGGGTGCCACATACAGCAGTTTGAGTTCGCCGTTAACAAAGGCACGTTCGACTGCGCGGGCTTGTTCGCTATCGAGGGTGGAATTCAGAAAGGCTGCGGCGACGCCGAGTTCTTTGAGGGTATCAACCTGATCCTGCATCAGTGCAATCAGCGGCGAAACCACCACGGCGCAACCGGGCCGGCACAGTGCCGGAATCTGATAACACAACGATTTGCCGCCCCCGGTGGGCATCAGCACCAGCGCATCGCCCCCATCGGTTAGATGCTGCACGATCTCGCCCTGCATGCCGCGAAACGCGCGGTAGCCGAAGACGTGTTCTAACTGTTCAAGGGGGGACATAAAGGCAGCATGGGGGCACGGCGGGAAAGCGGTGATTGTACCTTGTGTTGGGGTGGGGCGGGGATCACGTCGGGCTATTGGAGGAGGGGGGGGCGCTGCGCGTGTGGATGGGTTGTTGTCTGGCTTTGCTGGATCCTGCCACTCTTAATGGCTTTAGCCTGCGGCGCAGGTTTTGATGTTCAGTTTGCGCTGAACAAACCCTTAACCGCTTA
>NZ_BAAIHC010000032.1:0-46815 GCF_054652575.1 Silvimonas sp. JCM 19000
GATGATGTTGGATAGAAGCCCAAGAACGGACTGGTGGGATGATTTTTTTCGAAAAAGATGGACTTTATTGACGACTCAAGAATGTGAAGTGGTACAAGACTGGCTGTTCTGGATAGCCAGCGATCCTGAGACAGCTTACTCGGACGACTCGCTCGAACGGTCTGTCGCCACGGTGAATTTATTAATCTCTCTAAAAAAAACCACTAGCTATTTGCCAACGGAGCGTCAGACCGTATCTTGCTTCCTTCACCACTGGCGCTACTTGGGCGATCAATGGTGTCTTGATCAAAGGGGCGTATAATGCTGGCGCCCTGATCGGTTCAGTCATACGTACTACAGTGAACAGGGCGACAGCTTCCTGCGGATGCTCCAGATAAAGGGAAAAAATGCGCCTTATTGAATCTCAGAAAACAAAAATCTGGGCATGTGGGGGAGGGATTTTGTTTGCCGGGATGTTCTTCATCACTGCTGCCATGAGTGGATCATTGTTCGGCCTTGATCCCGCCATCATTGATATCTTTGGGGTATTTATTGCCTTCCTGGCTTTAGGAATCTCGTTCTGGATCATACGATGCCCTAATTGCCATCTTGCTCTGGTCCGGTATGCCATGTCTCATAAGGGGGCAGGTGATTGGCTCTCGTGGCTTCTCCATGCCGAGCAATGTCCCCGCTGTCACCACCGCGCAAAAAAAGGTGAGTAGCTTTATGCATAAACACTCGCCTTTGCGGTGGGTGTTTATGCATATGTTCGCGGCAACCCCATGTCGTTCTACGATCCGTTTGGCTAACCGGTTTCCGTGAATATGATCCGTATACGCTATACAAAACTGCGCCATGAAAAAAATGGGCGGGGTCGACGAATGGAAAAAATTATTTGACAATTGCACCGAGGTTGCAAAGCCATGAAGAAAATAAATATTGCTATACTTTGTGGTATCTCTTTTTTGTCAGGTCTCGTTATTACTTGGGTAATACAGGAAAAGGTCCAACGAATGCAGCAGGATGAAGCGCTCGTTGCGATCGCCTTGGCCAGCGCCTCACTCGACAAGGGGGAGTATGTGCAAGCTTTGAATTACTCCCTGCGGTCTATTGCTTTAAATCCGCAAGACAATGAGGGATACGACCTTTTGAATTTGATCATTACAAGAAACAGTGCTTGCGCGAGATTTGGGCTACTTAAAATATCCAAAGAGAAAATTGGTGCAGCTCAACATATTGAAAGTAACTTGAGACAAAAAATGGAACGCCAACATCAATATGACATCGAGGCGCTTCAAGCCTCGTGTGGAAAGGCTAAATAAGCAGCCGGCGCGAATGTACGACCCAAGCCTTGGCATCACGATCCGGCCGAGTTCGGCACACGTAAGGCGCGCCGACTTTCCACCGGTGCCCTTTATGAATTCGGAAAAGGCAGCCCTTCTTTAGACCTGAGCCACGCAGTCAGGCCACAACTCGTTTTCTTATAAGGCAGGCACACATCACCAAGCCTACTGCGATTTATGACCTGAAAACCGGTCGGGCACACCCGCCATATGGGCAGGCAAAAGCCTATGGCATTCGGATAGGTGGAAAATTGACCGGGCCACGCTCAGCTGAATGGTGATCGATTTATGTCCTTAAATAGAAAAGAAAAGCTTGTAGGAATGATCAGGCAATTATCGTTGCCTGACGCTGCCGCAATAAGTGCTTCCTGCAGTTCGAGATTGATGCCTGCCCTATTTCGATATCTTGAAGGCGAACGCGATATTGCGCGACAAGCGTTGTTCACGCGGGCGCAGGAAGCGATATGGCTGTTTGCCGGTGGTAATCCCATAAGTCAATCAGACCTGGCACAACTGGCGGAAGCCACTTTTGCCGCGATCCCCACAGACGAAGAATCAGTGCATGCGGCGGAGCCTTACGCAGAAGACGCTGCCGCGGCGATATGTTACGGGCTAAGACTATGTGCTTCCGGCGATATTACTAACGCGATATGGGCTTCTCAAAGGATCTTTGATGCCCTTGATCACTACTATATTTGCGGTGAGTATCCAGACCCCGAATATGCAGTCCAGAAGGCATGAGATATTGAGGCCGATGGACAAGTCGGCGATATTTCCGATTTGAACAAACTTGTGGGAACTCTCGGCAGAGAGGACGCGATACAGATTTTTCGCCTCAAGTCGAGGCCGCTACCCTTCGTCCGTTAATCCTCAAAGCTCGCGCCGCATTGACTGGAATCGGGGCAAAAGTAGAAAAACGGCGCCGTACCGTTTGACCGCACTTCTTGGTTGGAGGGTGGGAGCCTGCAGGTCTAAACACCCCTCCGCGTAGCGGAGTACCCCCTCGGCCTTGTCTGGCACTGGCGAGGGGGTTTCCCTCTCTCTCTCTGCCGGAGGCGTGATCGCCTTTGCCGTGATTGCAAAAAAAGCTCGGCGCGAAAGGATCAAACCTCGGAAGGCGCCGGGGCGGCCCACACTTCAACGGCCAGCCGACTTTTCGCTTAACGATTAGTCTCTACTCGCCGCACTCGGCTTGAGTTTCGGCACTTTGCCTTATCAACTGTCACGAAGTCGACGGCCGCGGAGGACTCTAACCAACACAATTGTGCCCAAAAAAAAGCGGAATTTACTGCCGCCCCACCTCACTCCCCGCAGCCCCCGCCGCATACATCGGCACCCCGCCCTCGTGATAAACCGCCTGCACCGGAATCGCAAAGCCAATCCCCTCAGCATCAAATGCCTCAACCATCGCCAGATTCACTTTCTGCTGAATATCCATATACAGGTTGTAATCGCCCGACAGCACAAAAAACACCACTTCAAACAAATAACCGTGATTAGCAAATCCCAATAAATGCGCCCTATCCATGCGCACCTGGTCTTGTGCCAGGATAGCGTCGCGCACGATCTGGTCGATGCGGGCGAGTTTGTCTTTGGGGGTGCGATAGGTAACGGTAAACGTAAACAGCACGCGCCGTTCCTGCATCTTCTGGTAATTGCGGATTTTGCTTTTCAGCAGAAAGTCGTTGGATAAAACGATTTGCTCGCCGGCCAGGCTGCGGATACGCGTGGTTTTAATGCCGACGCGTTCGATATTGCCCAGCATGTCTTCCACGATAATGAAATCGCCGACCACAAATGGCTTATCCAACACGATGGCCAGCGATGCAAAGATATCGCCCAGGATATGTTGCAAGGCCAAGGCGACGGCCACGCCGCCTATCCCCAGGCCTGCCACCAGTGCCGAAATGTTAAAGCCCAGCTGGTCCATGACCAGCAATACGATAAATGCCCACAAAAATGCGCGGCAGATAAAGCCGATGACGGCGAGTGCGGTGGCGGTTTCGGCGTCGGCGCCGGGCCGGTGGGCGGCTTCCAGGCTAAACCACACTGTTAGCATGCGGTTGGCCCAGAGCGCGACTTGTAGCGTAATGCCCGCCATGGCTAATACTGCGAGCAGCGTTTCTAGCCGCGCCGGCAATTCGAGATTATTGCCGCCCAGATAAAGCGCGACGGGGAACAGCACAAAGATCGAGGTGGCGCGAAACGATTCTGCGATTGCGGTGGCGCCCAGCTTCTGGCGTTTGCGTAATCGCGGAGCGATCCAGCGCACCAGCACTTTGCGCACCAGCCAGAACAGCACCAGTGCGACCACGACAATAAAGCCGGCGAACAAAAAGTCGCCGACTTCATTCTCGGTAAGGATGCGGCGGCTGAACAGCGGCCCCCGCCCGGCCAGCGACCAGACCGAGCTGGCCGCTTGCGTTGCCTTGGCGGCGACGGCGCCCGCCATGTCAGCGCACCTGGCCGAATAGCACCGCCACCGGCAGCGGCTGCATGATGTCGCCCAGATGCAGATCGTTACCCGCCGCAATTTCGCGGCCGGTCAGCACATCCTGCCACGCTATCTGGCCCAGTTCGCCCTCTAGCGGCAAGCGGGTATCGGCCCAGGCGTCAGCAGGGATGGCGGGTGTTGATACCGCGCCTGCCAGTTGCCACGGAAAACGCGTGACCGCCACCAGCAGTACATCGTTGCCATAGCGGCGGCTAAAGCCCACTGCATGCTGGCCTTTGGCGCCATCAATGCGTAGTGGTTGGTAATCGCCGTCGGCAAACAGACCCGGGTGCTCACGCCGGAATTGCAACAGGCTGGCAACCAGCGCTTGTTTAACCCGGCCGTCGGTCCAGTGCTCGATCAATTCTTGTAAAGCGCTGGTCTTGTCGCTGGCAGCGTTCCACGCGCTCAGCGAGGCATTGCGCGCCTCGTAATCCACCGGCCGACGATTATCGGGGTCGACCAGGCTTAGATCCCAATATTCTGTGCCTTGGTACAGATCGGGCACGCCCGGGATGGTACTGCGCAAGACCGCCTGGCTAAGCGAATTGATGGCGCCAGCGGCGGAAATCTGCCGGACAAAATCGACCATCTCGGCCACAAAGGGCGAGCCGGCTTCGCACGCGCCGGTGACAAAATTGCGGCTGGCATCTTCGTAGGCGGTATCAGGTACAAACCAGTCGGTGCGCAGCTTGGCTTCGCGCTGGGCTTTTTCTTGCCAGGCGCAGATGCGTTCAACAAAGTCTTGCAATTCATCGGCTTGTGCGGGTTGGCCCGCAATATCAGCCGGCCACGCACCGGCCAGCATTTCGTACAGCATGATCTCGACATCGGTCGGCGGCACGGCCGCGCCATCGATCTGCGCCACCCGCTGCTGATTCAGCGTGCGCCACTGATTGACCACGCTAATCCAGCGTTCCGGCATCTCACTCACCACAGCCAGCCGCGTACGTACGCCTTCGCCACGTTTATGGTCATGGGTGGCGGTGGTCAGCATGGCGTGCGGAAAATCTTTTTGCCGCCGCAAGACCGATTGGTGGAAAGCGCTGGGCGACATTGCAAACAAAGACGGGTCTGCGCCCACTTCATTACGCGACAGCAGCACGCCATAACGATAAAACGCGGTGTCTTCAATCGACTTGGCGTTGACCGGCGAGGTCAATTGCAGAATGCGCTGGATGGCGGTGCGCGCAGCTTTGTCGTTTTCCTGATCAATCGGCGCCAGCGCATCCGGATTGATTTCGCTTTGCGGGCCCGCGTTGGGCCAGTTCTCCAGCCATTGCGCCAGGCGTTCCAGCACCGGCACATCCACACGCCGCAAAGCCGTGCGCGCGCCATCGACCGCCTTGTGCAACAAGCGCAAATCCTGCTCCGACATACCGTTTTCGCCGGTATAGACGCGGTAAACCGGAAAATGCACCACCAGTTCGATCAGCACGCGGCGCAAAGCGTGGAAAGTTACTTCGCGGCTTTGCAGATGGCGGCGCGCCACGTTTTGCAGGGCGCGGGTGGCGCTGTCGAGTTCGCTGCTGAAATGTTCGGTGAGAATTTTGCGCCGCGCGCTTTCGGCGACGATTTCGTAATCGTCGGGGATATCGTCATCGGTCCATGCTTTCCACGCGGCTTTAAGTTCGGGCAAATGGCTACGATCGTGCAACAAAGCGCCCACTTCATTCATAAAGTCGTAGCCGGTGGTGCCATCGACCGCCCAATCGGTATGCAGTGTTTCGCCTTGGGCCAGGATCTTCTCTACCACGATCCACGGTCGACCGCGCGGCGCATCGTTCGGCCGCGCCTCGGTCAAGGCTTCCAGGCGTTGTCGCAGCTTGCGGCAATACTGGCCCGGCCACGCCAAGCCATCGATATGGTCGATGCGCACGCCGTCGATCAAACCGTCCTGGTACAGGCGGAAAATCAGCGCATGCGTGGCTTCAAACACTTCCGGCACTTCGATGCGCAAGCCCGCCAGCGTATTCACGTCAAAAAAGCGACGCCAATTGACTTCATCGCTGGCGCAGCGCCAGCCGCTCAAACGGTAATGCTGGGCTTCGAGCAAACGATGCAGCGCCGGGCGCGTGGCCGCGTCACTGCCGTCATAGGCTTTAAGCGCGGCGGCAATCACGGCCTGGCCGGCTTCGGATTTGGCAAAGTGCTGCAGGCCGCCAAACGCGCGGTCGGCCTGATCGCGCAAGTGCTCGGGCTCATCCAGCCGTTCGAGTACGTCAAACGGACGCCACCAGGCGTCGGCGTCGGCCATGCCGTGCTCGGCGCTGACGTGACGCAAAATCTCGGCATGCGATGCGGCCGAGACCGGAAAGACATTGTCGTAATAGCGGATCACAAAGTGGCCGCTGTCCGCTTCAAAGTCGAGCTTGATTTGCCCCGCCAGCGCTTCGGCGTAATCGCTGCCCAGTATCGGCGCCAGCACTTTGCCTTTGAGGCCCGGCACCGGGGTATTCCAGTCGATATCAAAATAGCGCGCGTACTGGCTGCGCTCACCCCACGCCAGCACATCGGCCCACCATGGGTTTTCGCTGGCGCCCACGCCCATATGGTTGGGCACGATATCGGCGATCAAACCCATCTTGCGTTCGCGTAACCCGGCAACCAGACGGCGCAGCCCTGCTTCGCCGCCCAACTCCGCGCTGACTTGCGTCGGGTCGACCACGTCGTAGCCGTGCAAGGAACCGGGGCGTGCGGTGGTGATGGGGGATGCGTACAGATGGCTAACGCCAAGGCCGGAAAAATAATCGAGACGGCTCAGCGCGTCATCGAAGGTGAAATCTTTATGGAATTGCAGCCGCAAGGTGGAGACGGGAATTGCCATTGTTGTTCTGCCTGTTTTGCGTGTTCAAAGAGGAACGGAAACAAGGTCGCCCGTGCAGGGGCAAACCTAGCCATTGCGGCAAGTCTCGGGCAGAACGGGCGGGGAAAATGTCGGACAAGCGCGGAACTTGCTGCCCGGTGTGGGGCTACCAGGGATAGCCCGGCGTGCAGGCCGGGCTATGCGGATAAGCCGTGCGCGTGTTTCAGGCGGATTCGCGGATGACCAGACGGCCGGGAAAACGCTTCTGAAAATAACCGCTGGCGGGCGCGCTTTCCTGCAGCATAAAGCGGATCGCGGTCAGGCCGATTTGCTCGATATCCTGATGCACCGTGGTCAGTTGCGGCTCCAGATATTCGCCGATATCAAGGTTGTCGTGCCCCGCCACCAGCATGTCTTTGCCCGGCTGTTTGCCAAATTTGCGCAGCGCTTTGGCGGCGCCGAAAGCCATGCGATCGGTGGCGCACATGATGGCGCCAATGCCGCCGTCGCGTAAGCCGCCCTGGCCGCACCATGCCAGTAATTGCTCATAGGCAAAGGCTTCAAATTGCCAGGTGGGCGCTTCGACATCCACCGGGATAACCTGCGGCGTTTCGCCCGCGCGTTGCATCGCTTCCTGATAACCGGCCAGCCGCTCCGGGCGCGAAGGATTGGCAATACGGGGCGTACCCAGATAGGCCGGGCGCACGCCGCGGCTGAGCAAATAATTGACCATCAGGCCGATGCTCTGGCGGTTGTCGTTCATTACAAAATGGCAGTCTTCGTCGAAATACGCGTCCAGAAAGATGATGCGCATTTCTTTCTGCAAGGCCGCAAACAGCGCCCGATTCGCAGTCGATTCAATCGGCGTGACGATGATGCCGTTGACCTTCATCGCCCGCAGCGTCATCAGGGCAGCGGCCTCACGCTTGGGATCGTTGTTGGAGGCCTGGATGACAATCTGCATGCCCCCGCGCGCGGCTTCGCGCTCCATGATCTGCAGCACCTTGCCGAAAAAAGGCTCGGCAATAAACGGCAAGATCACCCCGATCAGATTCGAGCGCCCTTTGACCAGACTCACCGCGTGCAGATCCGGCACGTAATGGAGTTCGCGGCAAGCCCGCTCGATACGTTCACGCGTGGCGGGCTTTAGCGTTTCGCTGCCGTTAAAAAACTTGCTGACCGTAGTGCGCGACAAGCCAGCCGCGACGGCGACATCGTTCATGGTGACCACGCCGGGAAAACCGTCAGCGTGGTGATCACTGCCGGATTCAACGGATTGGGTCTGCAAAGCATCGGGGTCATGGGTGGTCATAAAGGCAAATGTGTACGCGTGTAGCGGCAAAGTCTACACAAATTCTGGCGGGGCGAACCCCCGTTATGGCTCAAGCATTTATTTGCATAGTGCAAGCGTCGCAAACCAGCACCGATGCGGGCCGCAGCCTGATTAAACCGCGCTGTTTTATTGCATTGCACCAAACTGACTCAGCGTTTCGCACATAAAAAGAACACCTTATGCCATTCGTCAGCTCTTAAATGGTGCCAACTCGATTTAATAAATTTACACGTGTAGATTTATTGCACCGGCAACGTTCAGAACAGACCGGCCGATGCCAATGCCCACCGGGCCAGCGTCTCACCCCCTTTTTCAGATCAGGAGTCTTAACATGCGTTTGCGCCAGTCCTTGCTTGTCGCCACTTGTGCCGCCGTGTTCGCCGCGCCCGCCTTTGCCGCCAAGCCGCTCAAATATATCGGCATTACCGTCGGCGATCTGGCCAACCCTTTCTTTGTTGCCATCGGCCAGGGCGCTGAAGCTTCTGCCAAAAAAATCGCGGGCAACAATGTCAAAGTCACCACGGTTTCAAGCAAGTACGACCTGAACACGCAAGTGGGCCAGATCGAAAACTTTATCGCCAACAAGGCCGACATCATTCTGGTGAACGCGGCTGATCCGAAAGGCATTGCTCCCGTTATCGAAAAAGCCAAAGCCGCTGGCATCGTCGTGATCGCCATCGACGTGGGTGCCGAAGGCGCTGATCTGACCGTGATGTCCGATAACACCATGGGCGGCACCGAGTCCTGCCGCTTTATGGCCAAGGCCATCAACGGCAAAGGCAACGTGGTTATCGTCAATGGCCCGCCGGTAACTTCGGTCATTGATCGCGTGGCCGGCTGCAAGAAATTGCTGGCCGCCAGCTACCCCGGCATCAAGGTACTCAGCGACAACCAGGACGCCAAAGGCAGTCGCGATGGCGGCATGCAGGTGATGGCCGATCTGTTGACGGCGCATCCAAAGATTGACGGGGTATTTGCAATTAACGATCCGACCGCCGTGGGGGCCGAACTGGCCATCAAACAAGCGGGCCGCAGCGACGTCAAAGTGATCGCCTCGGTTGATGGCGGGCCGGATGCGCAAGTGGCGCTCAAGGACAAATCCAGCCTTATGGGCGTTTCGACCGCACAAAACCCGTACAAGATGGCGCAGACCGCCGTGCAATTAGGCTATGACTGGATGAATGGTAAAAAGCCGGCCAGCACCACCGTGCTGCTGCCTACGCCGCCAGTAACCAAAGCCAATATCAGCAGCTACGCTGGCTGGGTTAAACAGTAAACGGCTTTCCGGCCTGAGCCGGTGGTGGCGGCGCTGCCACCGGATGTGTACACGTGCCGCTTTTAGCCGCGGCACGGTGCTTTAGACCAGACGCAGGAGACCGTGCGATGTCTGAACTCGTCCTCGATGTAAAGGGCGTGAGCAAGCGCTTTGGTGCGGTGCGCGCGCTCGATAATGTGCAATTGCAGGTCCACAGCCATGAAATCCTGGCGCTGATGGGCGAAAACGGTGCTGGCAAAAGCACGCTGATGAAAGTGTTGTCTGGCGTGTATCAACCCGACGCCGGCGAAATCCGCCTGGGGGGCCAGACCATCCAGGTGCATTCCCCGGCCGATGCGCGCGCCGCTGGCATCAATCTGATCTACCAGGAACTCGCCGTCGCGCCGCATATGAGCGTGGCGCAAAACGTGTTTATGGGCAGCGAGCCGCGCGGGCGTTTTGGTCGGGTGGATACCGGCTTGATGGCACGGCGGACCAATGAAATTCTCGCCAGCCTGGGCGCACGTTTCCGCGCCGATACCCTGGCGGGCAGCCTGGGCATTGCCGATCAGCAACAGGTTGAAATTGCGCGGTCGCTTATACACAAAAGCAAAGTGCTGATCATGGATGAGCCAACCGCCGCCTTGTCGGATCGGGAAACCGAGCGCTTGTTCGAGGTGATCCGGCGCTTGCGCAATGATGGCATCGCAATTGTGTATATCAGCCACCGCATGGCCGAGATGGTGGAACTGGCGGATCGGGTTTCCGTAATGCGCGACGGCGGTTATGTGGGCACCTTGCCGCGCGAAGAAGCCACGCCCGAACGCGTTATCCAGATGATGGTGGGCCGTCCGCTGGGCGACTTCTACCAACGCCGCGAAACCACCACGCCCGGCCCGGTGCGGCTGGAAGTGCGCAATATGCATAGCGATCGTATCCACGGTGCTTCATTTGCCGTGCGCGCGGGTGAAGTGCTGGGCCTGGCCGGGTTGGTGGGCGCTGGCCGCACCGAGCTGGCGCGGCTGGTGTTTGGCGCAGACGCGCTGCATCAGGGCGAAATCTTGCTGGATGGCCAGCCGATCAAGGTCAAAGAACCGCTGGATGCCATCCGCCGTGGCATTGCCTATCTACCCGAGGACCGTAAGGGCCAGGGCCTGTTTCTGCAATTGTCGGCGCTGGCCAATACCACCATGAGCGTGCTGGGCCGCAACTCGCGCTTTGGCATTCTTAATCACAAAGGCCTGCGGCGGCTGACCGAAGACGCCATCAAGCAACTGGCGGTCAAGGTGCCGGGGCCGGATGGCATCGTCGGCGGTTTGTCGGGCGGCAACCAGCAAAAAATCTTGCTGGCGCGCTGGCTGGCCATCAAACCCAAAGTACTGATCCTGGACGAGCCCACCCGCGGCGTCGACGTCGGCGCCAAAAGTGAGATTTATCGCATCATCAATCAGCTTGCCGCCAGCGGCGTGGCCGTGGTGGTCATTTCCAGCGAGCTGCCCGAAGTCATCGGCATTTGCGATCGCATCGTGGTAATGCGCGAAGGCCATATCAGCGGCGAACTGGGCGCTGGTGAAATCAGCCAGGAAGCGATCATGACCCTGGCCACCCACCTGCCCGCCACCGCTGCGGCCCCTACCCTGCACTAGACACAGGATTATTCGATCATGAGCATCCCTCTTCCCACCACTGGCCAGCCGCCCCTTGCGCGGCCGCACACCCGGCTGAACGCGCGCGAAGTGTTTAACCGCGTCGGCATGCTGCCCGTGCTGATCGTCATGTACGTGGCGTTCTATTTTTTGACGCGTTATCTGAGCGATGACGGTACGTCCAACTTCATGACGTCCGGCAACACCATGAACATCCTGCGGCAGACTTCCATCAATCTGGTGCTGGCCTGCGGCATGACGTTTGTGATCCTGACTGCGGGCATTGATCTGTCGGTGGGCTCCATCCTGGCGGTGGCGGCGGTAATGGGCATGATCACCTCACTACCCCAACATATGCCGATGCTGGCACTACCGGTGTTCATGCTGACGGGCTTGTTGCTGGGGTTGCTCAACGGCGTGCTGGTGGCAGGCTTCAAGATCAACCCGTTTGTGGTGACGCTGGGCACCATGACGTCGTTGCGCGGCGCGGCCTATCTGTTTGCCGACGGCACCACGGTACTCAACCGCGATATCCCGTCATTTGAATGGCTGGGCAATGGCGCGTTTCTGGGGGTGCCATGGCTGATCTGGATTGCCATGGTGGTGGTGCTGGTCAGCTGGTTTCTGCTGCGCCAGACCGTGCTGGGCCTGCATATCTATGCCGTCGGCGGCAATCCGCAAGCGGCCCGCCTGACCGGCATCAAGGTCAGCGCCGTGCTGCTGTTTGTGTATTCCATCAGCGGGCTGTTCTCCGGCATAGGCGGCGCCATGAGTGCCTCGCGGCTGTACGGCGCCAACGGTAACTGGGGTACCGGTTATGAGCTGGATGCCATCGCCGCCGTAGTCCTGGGCGGCACCAGCTTGATGGGTGGCGTGGGTTCGGTCTGGGGCACGGTAGTTGGCGCGCTGATCATCGGCGTGATGAACAACGGGCTGACCATCATCGGGCTGTCCAGCTTCTGGCAATACGTCGCCAAAGGTGCAGTGATTGTGCTGGCGGTATTGCTGGATAAATGGCGCCAAAGCCAAGCCACCACCAACTAAGGCAGCGGTGGGCCCGCCCCACCCGCTGATGATCTACATGACCACCTGGAATATCGCGTGGGCCCACGGCGTGGCACAAGTCCAGGCCTTGGGCGGGATGTTGGGGCCGCTGGATTTTGCCTTGCCGCACGGCCAGCATGTGCAACCACTGTATATCGCACCGTGGGCGCAAGAGCCGGTGAATGCCGCCTTGCCCGGCTTGCTGCGCGGCTTGCGCGGCGAATGGCCCTGCGTGCCGTTCAGCCGCGAAAGCACACCCGCCGCCTTGCCGCCCGGTTGGCAGCGCCGGGTACAGACCGATCCAGCGTTTTTGCTGCCGCACGGGCCGGGTTCCAACCAGTTGTGGCAACTGATCGGGCAAAGCCCGGCGCATTTATTGATCGGGCTGGAATACCCGGCGGCAAGTGCCGTCGCCTGGCTGGAACGCGAAATCCGTCCCGACCCGCAACATGCCGCCGTCGAAATCACTTTGCGTATCCACGCCCGCGCTGACGCGGTCTGGCCCATTGCGCTGCACCCGACGTTTCGGCTACCGGCGCGCCCCGGCAGCCTGCGCTTGCGTCCGGGGCGTTATGCCGGGGCCGTGACTTATCCGCAAGCGTTTGAGCCGAGCTCGCAACTGCAAATCAATCAATCCGGCGCGCGGCTGGAACACATGCCCGGCCGCCACGGCGCGCTGGACTTCACCCGCCTGCCTTTGCCCAGCGATAGCGAAGAACTGCTGCAACTGCTGGATTGCGATGGCTACTTTGCGCTCGATTATCTGGACGACGCCGCGCGCATTACCCTCACCTGGTCGACCGCTGAGCTGCCCGATCTGGTGCTGTGGCTCAGCCAGCGCGGGCGCGACCAGGCCCCGTGGTTGTCGCGCAATCTGGCCCTGGGCGTTGAACCGGTCAATGGGGTATTCGAACTGGGCGGTGTGCTGCAACCGCCCGCCGAGCATCCCCTCGCGCTGCGCCACGGCCTATCCCTGCGCGCCGGGGACACGCAGGCCATCAGCTACCGCATTGCGGCTGAGGCCCTGCCTGGCTGAACCCGGCCTGCGCCCCAGCGCAAGCAATCGGCTAAATCATTACCACGCATTACGCCAGCTGTTGGAAAACCACCACGGCTGCGCAAGCATTGTGGGCATTCCCGCGGCGGCTTTGTAACAATGACACACGTTGTGGCAACCGCCACCACATGACTTGCTCGTCGGGAGAGAGCGGCCGCAGCCGCCATGATTTATGCGTCTTTATTTTGCAGCCGTTGCCGCCGGGCTGATGTTGCTGGCGGATGCGGCGTGGGCAGCAGGCAGCCAGTCGCTGCCCAAAGCCGATGACCTTGATAGCAGCACCTTGTTCCACGCAATCACTGCCACAACGCCAAGCACGCCGCTCGATACCTTGCGGCGCAAAGCCGGGCAAGGTGATGCGGTGTCGCAATACAAACTGGGCCGTGCTTACGATTTTGGCCAATACGGCCTGAAAGAAGACAAGGACCAGGCGCTGGTCTGGTATCGCAAAGCCGCCGAGCAAGGTCTGGCCGGGGCGCAGGCCGACTATGGCATCGTGCTGGAGGCGCAGCATGCGGCATCGGCCAGCGAAATCTTTGCCTGGGAACAACGCGCCGCCGACCAGGGTGCGACCATTGCCTGCCTGTTGCTGGGCGTAGATTACGAACTGGGCAAGGGCGTGGCGGTTGATCTGCAACAAGCACGGCGCTGGACCGAGCGCGGCATCAACAGCAATCCCATCGTGGCGTGGCGTTGGCTCGGCAGTTGGTCACGCTACGGTTTGATGGGCAAAAGCCAGGATAGCGTTGCGGCTGCCCGCGCTTATCAAAAAGCGGCCGAACTCGGCGACGCCGAAAGCCAGTTGCTCACCGCTGATTTCTATTTCGAGGGCGTCGGTGTGCGCAAAGACGCCGAGCAAGGCAGGCAGTGGGCCGAAAAAGCCGCTGCGCAGGGGCTGCCGCAGGCGTTCAGCCGCCTTGCATGGTTGTATTACAGCAGCGACCTGGTGCCGCACGATCCCGCCAAAAGCCTGGACTGGGCCCAGCGCGGCGTGACGGTCGGGGACTTGAATTCGATGGGGATCGTGGCGCAACGCAAATTCGATGGGGTTGACCTGCCGCGAGACGTGCCGGGGGCCCTCGCCTTGCTGCAACAGGCCGCCAACAAAAACTCGGGCCACGCAGCCTACGTCCTCGGCGTGGACTATCGCGGCGGCACCCATGTACCGATGGACTATGCCAAAGCCATGGAGTGGCTGCAGCGCGCGTGGAATAACAATTATCCGCGCGCCGGCTCGGTGATCGGGCAAATGTACTGGCAAGGTGAAGGCGTGCCGAGGAGCGAACAAACCGGTCTGGACTGGACCACCAAAGCCGCCGAAGCCGGCTATTCTGTGGCCCAGACCGAGCTGGGCATCTGCTATCTGTACGGCAGGCACGCCAGCAAGAATACCGCCGAGGCCCTCAAATGGCTGTCCCGCGCCGAGGCCCAGAACGAACCCTGGGCCTTGTACTACCTGGGGCGGATCTATCTGACGGGCAATGGTGTTGCACGCGACGATGCTCGCGCCTATGGCTATCTGAGCCGTTCCGCCGCGCAAGGTCTGGTGCCGGGCACATCCCGCCTTGGGTCCATGTTGCTGCACGGGCGTGGTACCGACGTCAACCTGCCCCGTGGCGTGCACCTTCTGCGCGAAAGCGCGGACGCCGACGCGGTCACCGAGCTGACCAGGTTTTACGGCAATACAGACCGCGCCACGGTGCTGAACGCTCCTGCCGTGCTGGCCTGGCTGCGGGAGCGCGCCAGGGCAGGCGATGCCGCGGCCATGCAAGTACTCGGTCTGGAATACGAATACGGCATCGACACCGCCGCAGACCCCAGCCGGGCACAACAGTGGTATGAGCGCGCCGCCCAGCTGGGTCAAGCCGACGCCAAAGCCAGCCTGGCACGCCGGGCCGCCGCGGCCGCCACCATCCAGACAAACACCACCGCCACTGCGCAATAAACGCCGGGTTTATGAGTCAACTGCCAGGGAGCGCAGCCGCGTGCTGCGGGGATCAAGATGCGTAAAAAATGGGGCCTCGTGCTGCTGGTCGCCTTGCTCAGCAACGCCACCTGGGCAGCCAGTGGCATGTCCGCGCCCAAAGCGGACCAACTCGATAACAATGCCTTGTTTGATGCCATCACCAGCCCTCCCCCCGCGCCCGACATCGCGACGTGGGCTCGCCTGGCCGAACGAGGTGACGCCGACGCGCAATTCAAGCTGGGTGTGGCACTGTTTTATGGCCGCGATATCAAGGCCGACGTGCCGCAAGCACACGGCTGGTTCTACAAGGCCGCAATGCAAGGGCATGCCGACGCCCAGGCCTTTTATGCGTGGGCGCTCTTGTTTGAGTTAGCCGAGCGCGGCTCGGACGGTGCCACCGTCACGGTGATGGAATACAACAGCCTGGGCGAATCCATGTTGTTCTGGGCCCGGAAGGCGGCAGAACAGAAATCGCCGGTCGGTTGCATCTTGCTGGCGCTGCTGTATCGCGATGGCCTGGGTGTGCCGCAGGACTACAGCAAAGCGCATTACTGGCTGGAACAAACCTCATCACCAGAAGGATGGGAACAGTCCGGCGAATGGGCACGCGATGGCAAAGCCGGCCCTGTAGACAATGCGGCGGCGCTCAAATGGTTCCGCAAGGCGGCCGAACGCGGCTACGCCAAAAGCCAGTTAGCGCTGGCGCAGATGTTGCTCGACGGCCGCGGCACCGACCAGGACATTGCACAGGCACTGCAGTGGGCAGAAAAAGCGGCCGCGCAGGACGATATCGCTGCGATTACATGGCTGGCAACGCTGTATCACACCGGTGGCGCGGTTCCTCAAGACCCCGAAGCCAGCAATGCATGGTGGCAGCGTGCCGTCGCCCTGGGTGACCGGCACGCGATGACGTCATTGGGCGTTCAGTTGCAGAATGCCGCCACCACCGCAGAACAAAAGAAAAAGGTAACGGCGCTCTACCAGCAAGCGGCAGCACTGGGCGATACCTGGGCTCAATATGACCTGGGTCTCAATCTGTTGGACGGGTTTGCCGGCAGCCCGGACCAGGCGGCGGCGATGCAATGGCTGCAGCTTGCCTGGAGCAATGGCAATGCGCGAGCGGCGTGGCAGATCGGCAATATGTATGCCCAGGGCGAGGGTGTCAGCCAGAGCGATAGCGGGGCCGTGGAATGGTGGCTGAAATCCGCCCTGGGCGGTGAAATACGTGGCAAAAGGGCCCTGGCCTGGGCTTACCTGTATGGCGAGCACACCGCCAATTTTCCGCAGGCTTTGTACTGGCTGGAAAACATGGCGGGCCAGAACAACGGCTGGGCGCTGGCCACGCTGGGCGATGTATATCTCGATAATAAATTCGTGCCACGCGACGTGGCGCGCGCGCTGGATTACTACACACGCTCTGTCGCAATCGGCGACGTGCATGGTCAGGCGGGACTGGGGCATATGTATCTGAATGGTCTGGGCACACCCGCCAACCCCGCCGAGGGCATGCGGCTGCTTCGCATCGCAGCCAAAGGGAACGACCCGCGCGCTTATACCGACCTCTACAACTTTTATCAAAGCGATTGGCGCGTCTTTCTCGATCCGGCGCGGGCACTCAAACACCTGACTGAATCAGTGCGCTATGGCGTCACGCGCTCGATGGTTGCGCTGGCCATGGATTATCAATACGGCATCGATACCGCACCCGACCCCGTCCAGGCGCAGCATTGGTATGAAGAAGCAGCGTGGATGCAGAACGAGGTGGCCCAAGCCGTGGTGGTCCAACGCGCGCTGGAGAGCATGGACAAAAACCCGGCGCAGGCGCGGCTCACGCTCACGCACCTGGCCAAGGACGGCCTGGCGGTGGCGCAGGATGCGCTCGGTTCCATGTATGAAAACGGCCAGGGCGGGCCGGTCGATGCTGCGCAGGCGCTGGACTTGTATCGCAAGGCAGCCGCGCAAAAGCTGGCGATGGCACAGATGCACCTGGCGCATCTGTATGCCGAGGGTCTGGGCGTTACGCAAGACTACACCGAGGCGTTTCACTGGTACCAATTGTCCGCCGACCAGGGTAATGCCCTGGCACGCCTGGGCTTGAGTGGCTTGTATTACGCGGGCAAAGGCACCCGCGTCGATGCGGCGCAAGGCTTTGCGCTAGCCCGGCAAGCTGCGGCCCAAGGCAACGCCACCGCCATGTATATCGTGGCGGACGCTTATCGCAACGGTCTGGGCGTGAGCAAAGACGCCGCGGCGGCCTTGGTCGCCATGAACAAGGCGGCCGAGGCGGGGTCACTGGATGCGCAAATGGATCTGGCCGAGATTCTGGAAAAAGGCGAAGGCACCAATATCAATATCGAAGGTGCCATCAGCTGGTACAAAAAAGCCGCCGCCCAGCACGACGATGAGGCCAGCGCGGCACTGGTGCGGCTGGGCGTGTCTGGCACCTGATAACGCTGACGCGACGCTTCAAGCGCCGGGCAAGGCCAGGCGGATGTCCGCCACCAGCGCGTCCACTTGTTCCGGCGTGGTCGCCCACGAGCAGACAAAGCGGGCGCCGCCAGCACCAATAAAGCTGTAAAACGACCAGCCGCGCGCCTTCAGCGTGGCGGCCGTGGTTTCGGGCAAAGTGGCAAATACCGCGTTGGCTTGCACCGGAAACATCAACGCCACGCCCGGCATGGCACTTAATGCCGCGCCAAGGCGACTGGCCATGGCGTTGGCGTGGGCGGCGCGCACCTGCCACGCATTGTTCTGCAACATGCCCACCCACGGCGCGGCCAGAAAGCGCATTTTGCTGGCCAGTTGTCCGGCCTGCTTGCAACGATAGGCAAAGTCCTGGGCCAGATCGTGATTAAAGAACACCACCGCCTCGCCCACCGGCATGCCCATCTTGGTACCGCCAAACGACAAAACATCCACGCCGGCGCGCCACGTCAGATCGGCCGGACTAACCTGCAGATGCGCCACGGCATTGGCAAAGCGCGCGCCATCCATATGAAACGACAAATCCATTTGTCGACAGGCCGCCCCCAGCGCTTGCACCTCGGCCAGGCTGTAGACGGTGCCGACTTCGGTCGACTGTGTAATGGTGACCGCGCGCGGTTTGGGGTAATGAATATCCGTGCGTGCGGCCACTACGCGGGCGACATCGGCCAGATCCAGCTTGCCATCGGCGCCGTCCGCCAGCAGCAATTTGGTGCCATTGGAAAAGAATTCGGGGCCGCCGCATTCGTCAGTCTCGACGTGCGACAGCTTGTGGCAAACGATGCTGTGATAGCTCTGGCACAGCGAGGCCAACGCCAGCGAATTGGCTGCGGTGCCATTAAACACAAAGAACACGTCGGCGTCGGTTTCAAACAGATCGCGAATGGCGTCGCAGGCGCGCCGCGTCCAGTCGTCGTTGCCATAAGAGGCCATGACACCGCTATTGGCTTCGATGATGGAGTTAAGCGCTTCGGGGCAAATGCCGGAGGTGTTATCGCTGGCAAATTCGGTGTGCAGCATGGGCGTATCCAGGGATGGCGGATGGTTGGCGGTGGCCTTATGGGCCGGGCACTATTCTATCAACCCGCTGGCCAGAGGCTAGCGGGCCGATCCCTTACAACGCGGCGCTGCCCGATCAGGCTGACCGCCACCGTCGCGCTGCCACCTGGGCATGCTCAGTCGTCGATATTGGCGTGATAGGCCACGGCGTCGTGCTTCCAGTAGGCCGAAGCACGAATGCGACTTTTATCCACGCCATGCGCCAGCAGCGTGCCGCGCAGGGTCTGGATCGAGGCTGATTCGCCCGCGGCCCAGAAAAAGCCGTCGCCATCGGGGATGACCAGGCGTTGCGCCGCCTGCACCAGCAAACTGCCAGGCGCGCCCGCGCGGCGGTGCAACCAGTGCACTTGCACGCTATTGCCTTGCTGCAGCTCGATTTCGTCGGCCGGGGTAGCGACTTCGGCAAACACGATGACGCGCGTGGCTGGCGCCATTTCTTCCAGAAAACGGCCGACTGCGGGCAAGCCGGTTTCATCGGCAAACAAGACATACCACTCGTAATCCTGCGGAATCACCATCGAGCCGCGCGGACCGCCCAGGCCGAGGACCTGGCCCACTTGCGCTTGCGCCGCCCATTCCGCGGCCGGGCCGACCCCATGCAGGGCAAAATCAATAGTCAGGGTATGCGCGGAATTATCAAAACGACGCGGCGTGTAATCCCGCGCAGGCGGGCGCGGTTGGTCTTCGGGCCAGACCGGGCCGTTATCGCCCCAGGTGGGCAGCGTCGGGGTGGTCTGGCCCGGTGCGGGGAAAAATACTTTGACGTGATCATCAAACGCGGCGGAAACAAAATCGCTGAGATCCGGGCTGACAAAAGTCACACGCAGCATATCGGGTGCAATCTTTTGTAGCTGCTGCACGGTAGCAACCCGAAATTTAAGGTTATGGCGCACGCGGCTCACGGCACGGGTGCTGGGGGTGGTGGCTTGATTCATTGCAAAACTCCGGCTTGATAACAGGGGATTTGCCGGGCGCTGCCGCCAGCAAACATATCGTACGATACAGTCATAAGATATAAATCCACAAGCCCCGAATTGATAAACGTGAGGGCTAAGCGCCACCATGCTTTCATGACACAAGCATAGAAGCGGCGCGCTTTGCCTGCCCGCCACCGCAGCGGCCGGCGCAAGCAGGCTTGCCCCACCTGCAGCGCTAAACGCACGCTAACGTCAGCATAACCGACAGGCGGCGTCAGCCAGTTTTTGCTCGCATCGCCACGCTTACAACGTGCCAGCCCCCGCCAGCCCTGCCTTGGCGCCGCATAGCGCGGATTTGAAGCGGGCAGCGCGCATTAGCACCAATACAACAAGCGCAGTGTGTGCGCGCACACAAAGATCGCTTTAATTGCGCGATTTACTTACAATCGCTCGAAACTGACAGACCGGCGGATTAGCCCGATATCCGGCAAGCGCGGCAGCGCAGACACGATGCAGCAGGGACACGTATAAATGGATAGAAATGAAATTCTGGCTCGCGCCAGAACCACCTTTGTCGGCGCGTTTAACGACGCGGCCGAGATGCTGGTCCCCGCTACCTTGATGCGGCTGACTGCTGCCACCGAAGCCGGTGTACTCAACGCGGCCGAGCGCTACACCTTGTACGAAGCGCGCAGCGTGCTGCAAAAGAGTGAAATCCAGGTGCGCCAGTTGCTGCGTGACCGCATGGAAGCGCTGGTCAACCGCAGCTTCCAGACCGCCTACAGCACGTTTCGACCGTCATTTGCCGATTCGTTCGCGCAGACCACGCTCAGCCTGATCGACACCTCCACGCAAGAAGAAGAACTGCGCGTCGACACTGTCACGCGGCGTTATCGCAATACCAGCGAACAAGAACTGCGCGATCTGAATATCCGCATGGCGGTGCTGTTCAATCAGGAAGACATCAAGGAACGCGAAAATCCGTTCCGCCCGTGGCTGTTCGCCCGCGCCATTTCGCAAAGCATAGAAGCGCTGGGGCAGAACGCCGAGACCGCCACCGTACTTACCGATTACATGGCCGAAGAATTTACGCCGTCGGTGCATCGCGTATACGAGCGGCTCAATCAGTTGCTGGCCGACGAAGGCATCGGCACCAATCTGCAACTCAAAATTCGCCGCACCGCGCAGACGCGTGCGGCTGGCGCGCCCGGGCAAACGCCCGTTGCCGCCGACGGCGCGCAGGCCGATTCGCCGTTTGCCGGCATGCAGCCCAATCCAGCGTTCGCCATGCCGGGTGCGGCGGCGCAGTCGCCGAATAATCCCTTTGCACAAGCCCTGGCCCAGGCCGCCAATCCGTTTGCGGCCCTGCAGCAAGCGTTCGCGCCCGACCCGACCGATCAACTGTTGCAAGCCGTACAACGCGCCGTATCAGGCGGCGGCGATGCGGCAGTGGCCGGGCCAGCGCCCGATGCTGCGGTCGGTGGTCATATACCCGGTCTGCCGCAAGGCATGCCCGGCGCTGTGCCGCAGATGTTTCCACATGGCGCGTTTCCGCAAGGCGGCTTTGCCGGGCAAGCGGGCCAGCCTGGCGCTCAGGCTGGATTTGGTCCTGGCGCTGGCATGCAGGGCAGCTATGGCGCGAGTCCTTTTGCCGCTGGCCCATCCGCCAGCGGCAGCGCCGACGCCACGCGCAAAAGCTGGCTGGGCGGCGCAAGCGGCGTGAGCGATGCGCTGCGCCATTTGTTCAGCGGCATGCGCAAAGTTGCGCCGCGCAGCGCCGATGAGGTCAGCGCCAGCTATGGCACGCCCGCTGCCGCACACGATCCGTTGCCGTTTGATGGCGGCGACGAGTCCAGTTTCGAAAACGAGCCTGCGTTTGAGCCCACGCAGTTCACCGGCAGCAACATCATCCACACGCCCTTGTCCGGCATGGTGGAAGAACTGCAATACATTGCTACGCCGGACGCCAGCGGCATTATGGAAAACGGCCGCGTCCGCAACCTGATCATGGAAGCGCGCGCGCGCTTGTCCGATGTGGCCAAGGACAGCACCGAGCAAATGGTGATCGACACCGTCGCCATGTTGTTCGAGTTCATCCTCGGCGATACCGAAGTGCCAGCTGAAGTACGCGCGCAACTCGGCCGTTTGCAGTTTCTGGTACTCAAAACCGCCCTGCTCGACCCGGACTTTTTTACCCAGGCGCACCACCCGGCGCGCATGCTGGTCAACCGCATCGGCTCGATCTCGCTCGGCCTGCGTAGCCTGGACCCGAGTGGCGAACGCATCAGCATCGAAATCCGCCAGATTATCGAAACCCTGCTGGCCGACAAATCCGAAGGCCTGGCGCTGTTTACCCGCATGCTGGACGAGTTCGACGCCTTTATTGCGCGTGAACTGCGCTCGGCCGATGCCCGGGTCGAACGCGCCGTCGCTGCTGTCGAAAGCTCGGAAAACCACACGCTGCTGTACGCCCGTACCGCAGGCATGCTGGGCGACGCGCTGTCGGCCTTCCGCCTCGACACGGTGTTCCATGATTTTCTGGTGAACGCGTGGTCACACGCGGTGGAACGCGCCGGTCGCAGTTCGGCCGAACGGGCGCAGCGTTATCGTGAGCTGGTGCCCGATCTGGTCTGGAGCATCGCGCCCAAGGTACAGCCGGGCGAGCGCAAGGAATTGCTCGGCATGATCCCCGGCATGTTGGCCACGCTACGCGAAGGCATGGGCGAAAGCGGCCTGACGCGGGAACAGCAAATGAATTTCCTTGGCTGGATGGCCGACCGGCACAAGCTGGCCTTGTCCGCCGCCAGCGTGCCCGCGCCGGTGCCGCCCCTCGACATGCTGCGCGAAACCTTTGCCCCCTTTGTCTACGCCCCGGCCGAAAGCGAAGGCCGCAGTGAAGAAGCCGCCGCTTTTGACCGCGCGCATCTGGCCGAAGCAATCCAGGAACTGGATATCGAACTCGATCTGATCGACCACGTACTGGCGCAAGAATCCGACGCCGCCAGCGCCGATGCGGCTGCGCCGGGCGATGAGCTGCAAAATCGCTTGCAGAATGGCGTGCTGGTCGAAGTGAATCTGGACGGCAAGCCTGCCACCGCGCGCCTGAACTGGATCAGCACCAAAGCCTCGACCCTGGTGCTGACGCTGGAAGGCCACGAAAAGCCCAGCGTGGTGAGCGTCAAACTGTTCCGCCGTCTGCTCGACAGCGGCCGCGCCCGCTTTATTGAAGCGGCGCCGCTGTTTGAACGCGCGGTTACGGCGCTGATGGACTCGGCCGACAAGGTTGACCAGGCACCGATCACAGCGACGCCGTTGGCAGCCTGAAGCTGCTGTGCCCCTTGCATGCCGCCGGCCTGGTGCCGCGCGGCATTTTTGTTGTCTGGCGGCAGCATCCCTGCCGCCTTTGCATGCCGGCGGGCGGATGGCTGGCATCAAGCTTTCGCGATACATGCCGATACAATAGTCATCGTATAACCGCACAAGAAAACACGATGATCTCTGCCACCAGCCTTGGCCTGGCACAGCGTATGGCGCTGAGCGGGCCGGATAGCACGCCCAGCCAGAGCGCCAGCTCGAAGACACAGGCTGATACCTCCAGCGCCAGCCCCCTGCCCGCTGACAGCAGCGGCAGTCCGAGCACACAAGTCAGCCTGAGCCAGCAGATGCGCAGTCTGGTCAGCGCGCTGACTTACCGTCCGCTCAGTAGCAAGAACACGTCGATGCTGAAGCAAGTCAGCAGCAGTAGCAGCAGTTCGCAGCGCAAGGCGGCGGCGCGCCAGCGTTTGAAGCAACTTAAAGAGCAGATCGACAGCATGAAGCGCTTTGCCGTGGCGCTGAATCCACGCGCGGCCCGGGCCATGGCAGCGCTGCTGAAACAACTGGCGCAGCAAGTCAAAGCGGCCGCGGCAGAACTGGGCAGCAGTTCGGGCGGCAGCAGCGGCGGGCAAATGACCATCATGCCGGTGTCCAGTTCGGCCAGCAGTACGGGGGCAGCGGATACCAGCGCCAGCGCAGCGAGTAGTAGTGAAGCTGTGGCCGTTGAAGATGCCGCAGCCGCCAGCGCGGACAGCGGGGACGGCGCCGATGCCGGCACTGCGGCCGCCGACGCCAAAGCGGCCGTCGCCGCCGCCGAGCAAGCGGCAACTGCCGCCAGCAGTGCCGATCAAGCCGGTGCTGCAGCGGCGTCCGGCAAGTCGGGCGATAGCAGCGCCCGATCAAACAGCACTGGCAGCAACCACCCCAGCGTTAACGTCAGCGCGGGCAGTGGCGCCAAGGGCGATCCGCAAGCAGCAGCCGATGCCGAGCTGGTCCGCAAGGTAGCGGGCAGTCTGAAAGAATTGATGGCGCTGGTAAAACTGCATCTGCGCGGCCAGCCCAGCAAAGACATGCAGTCGGCCGAAGCGGCAATGAAAGACGTCGACAAGATCGTCAAGAACATGGGCGGCAGCACCAGCATCGGCAACGTCAGCAGCAGCACCGGTGCGCTGACCTCGCTGATGAGTTCGCTCAATTTTGGCTGAGCCGTGTTACCGCATCGGGTGGGCCTGGACGGGGACGCCAGGTCCCGCCCTTCAAGCCATTGCCACGCGCTGCAATGCTGGCATGCAACGCTGGATGGTGGGTCTAGACCCACCCTATCGGCGGCGCCCCGTAGCGGGCAAGGCTGCAAGGCAGGGCGGTGGCGCTGCTAGCCGCCCACCACCGGCACCATGGTGGGCAAGTCCAGCGGCAATTCTGCGCTGGCATGCGCGCGCGCGACTTGCGCGGTGGGTACGTCCTCGATCCACACCACGCAACTGGCGCCCGGCAGTTGGCCGCCGCTAATGTCCTTGCTGGCGCCGGGCGGGGTTTCGTACAGCATGCGGTTGATATCAAGTTGCCCGCTGGCACGCGTGGCCCAGTCGGGCGCTGCGCTCAGTGCAACCGCGGCATCGGCGAAGTTGGCGTAAATCGTCAGGGTGCGTTGATCCCCCAATGTCCACTGCGCCACCAATGCCTTGTCCGCTAACGGCGCGGCTTGGGTGGCGCGCGCACCGTTCAGCGCCGGGGCGATGGCGTGTTGGCGGATGGCCAGCAATTCGCGTGTCAGATCCAGCCAGCCGGTGGCCTCTTCGTCATCCAGCGGCGGCATGCCCGGCGCCGAAGCATTAAAGGTTTGCGCCTCGTTCGGATCAGGAATCTGCGCGCGTTTCTCTTCGTTATTGAACGCGGCAAAGTGGGCAAACTCGCGACGTCGGCCATTACGCACTGCCTCGGCCAACTCGCCATGATGGTCAGTAAAGAACAGGAAGGGCTGTTTGCTGCCCCATTCCTCGCCCATAAACAGCAGCGGAATCTGTGGGCATAACAATTGCAGCACCCGGGCCGCGCGCAGTTTTTGCGGCGAGGTCAGCAAGGTCAAGCGTTCGCCCATGGCGCGATTGCCCACCTGGTCATGGTTTTGCAAAAAGAAGATAAACGCGGTGGGTGGCAGCAAGCCACTGCGCGCGCCGCGATGCTCGCCTTCGCGCAAAGGCCACGGTTCGCCTTGCCAGGCAAAGCCCTCGCTCAAACAGCGCACCAGGTGCTGGATGGGAGTACGGCCGTCCGGGGTATGGGCAAAGGCCGAGTAATAGCCTTCGTCCTCATCGGTCAGCAACACATGCAAGGCATTGTGGACGTCATCGTTCCATTGCGCGTCGTAGCGCGGATCGTTGGCAATGTCGTGGCTGCCCTGACGCAGCAATTCCGCCGAGTTCTGTTCGTTTTCCAGCATCAGATGCACATGCCGCTCCGGCGCGACATTAGCGCGGATGTTGCGCGCCAGTTCGGCCAGCCAGTCGTCATCGGCAATCGCGTGCACGGCATCAAAGCGCAGGCCGTCAAAGTGGAAATCGTTGAGCCAGTACAGCGCGTTTTCCAGCCAGAACTGGCCCACTTGCGGCTGGCGGAAATCGATGGCCTGGCCCCATGGCGTATGCGGCCCGTCGACGAAAAAGGTCGAGGCATAGGCATGAAGAAAATTGCCATCCGGACCAAAGTGGTTGTAGACCACATCCAGAAACACCTGGATGCCGAGACCATGTGCGGCATCAATTAACTGATGCAGTTCTTCCGGCGTGCCTAGCGCCTCATGCACCGCAAACGGTAGCACGCCGTCATAACCCCAGTTGCGATTGCCCGGTGTGGCAGCAATCGGCATCAGTTCGATGGCGGTAATGCCCAGTGCGGCCAGTTCGGCCAGCCGATGCAGCACGCCGTTAAACCCGCCGAGGGTGCCCACATGTAGTTCATAAATCACTGTCTCGCCCCACGGCCGCCCGATCCAGGCCGGATGCGGGTTGCTCCAGGCCTGCGCATCGGTCACCACGCTCCAGCCATGCGGCCCGCCTTGCTGCAAGCGCGAGGCGGGGTCGGGCAGGATGCGCTCAGGCTGCTTGAAGCCATAGCGTGTGCCAGGTGCGGCCGCCGTGGTCAGCTCAAACCAGCCGTCACCACTGGCAGTCATCGGCAACGGGTCACGTTGGTCTATCACCAGTTGCAGTTCGGTTAAATCGGGCGCCCACAGGCGAAACCGGGTCTGGCCCTCGCCGATATAGCGCGCGCCCCAGGCCGGGTTGTCGGATACGGGTTGTTGCATGCCTACCTCTCAGAATGTTGCGGATATTCAGGTTCAGGGATCCGGTTTCTCGCGCAGGCTAAGCAGCCGATCTGCCAGTTGGCTTAGTCGGCGCAAGATTGCCGGGGCCAGTTGGATGTCGTGCAGCACGGTAATGGCCAGGCTGCGCGCAGCGGCTTCGAGCATCAGCAAATCGAGCACGCCCTCGGTGAGCGCACGGTCGGGCTCGCCACTGTCGCCGTCCCACGCTTCCAGCCACGCGGTCAGCGTCGCCACGCGCAAGGTGCTGCGTACCATCTCGATCAGCCGCAAGCGCTCGGCATGCGGCGCGGGCATGGTGTGCGCCGGGTCTTGCGCGGCGGTATCCAGCGCCATATCCAGCGATTCGAGCAAACCCGCCACATCACGCATCGGCGTGGTCTTGATGCGTTTGAGCTCGGGTTCATTGGCGCCAAAGCCGCCAAACAGCACGTCATTAAGCGCCATCAGCACGTTGTCAAAACTCATCGCGCCATGAATACGCTGCAGGCGCGAACCCACGGCGCGGCCAGCGATAACTTTGCCGGCCTCTTCCAGATCAGCTTGCAAGGCGGTCAGATTGTCGAGGCGCGCTTGCGCGTCTTCCGGCAGTTGCTTCCGCAACAGCGCCAGCGCATCGATACTTTCGCGCAGCCGGACATGAGCGCGTTCTGCCCACGCCGCAGTGTCTTCAGCGCTGGCGGCACGCGGGGCAAAGGCTGGATCGCTGCTATTGGCGGCAAACAGCTTGTGCATTTCGCCCAGATGCAGACCGGCGGCGCGTACTGGCGGCGTCAGGTTGTCGAGCAAATCGACAAACCAGTCGCTTTGTTCCAGCGCCGGGCGTTGCGCGGCCGAGGCATCGGCCGCAGCGGCCACCGAGAGCAGGTCGTTCAGGCTGCGATTAAGGTTATCGACGATCCAGGTGCTGGCGCGGCCCTGGTTGCGCACAAAGCGGTGCATCACCAGCAGCGTGTTTTCGTCGCCATTGGCGTCCACGCGGATGCAATGCCCCAGCCAGTGCGGGATGCGCTCAAAGTTCTGTTCGGCCAGATAACGCAGCAACTCGGTTTCTTCGTGTATGCCCTTCTCGATCAAGCGGTCCATCTTGATAACGGCCAGGTCATCCACCACCAGCAAGCCGCGCATATCCTGCACTTCCACCCAGCGCACTTGCGCGTCGTCGGGCAGGGTCAGATCGGGGGCCGGATCGGGCGTTTCAAAGCGCAGATGGCCGCCATCCGGCAACGGAATTTCGCGATGGTCGGCAAAGGCTTTGACCAGACCGCGGGCGAAGGAATCGATGCCGACCGCGTCGGTCAGATAGCCGAGCTGACGGCCCCGGCGCACGCGGAACAGCGCGCGTTGTTCGATCAACGCAGGCATGCCTTGCGCTTCCCAGTACACACCCAGCGGCAGCAACCATGAGCCGCTTTGCTGGCCATCGCTGACTTCGATCTCGCACAGATAAGTGCCAAGGCCGCCCGGTTCGGTCGGACGTTCGTCAATGCGTGCCATATAGGCCAGGCGCACCGGCAAACGCTGCGAGCCGGGATACCAGCGCCGCACGGTCAGATAGGCGGGCAATACTTCGCGTTCCAGTTGCGCGCGATGGCCGTCCTGATCGCTGAGCAGGGTTTCCACGGTTTGCACGGTGTTGCGTACCACCAGCGTGGTCAGCTCGGCCATCGCCGGTTCCGGAATCTGGCTCCAGTCCGGGCGCTGTGCCACCTCGGACATTTCCAGCCAGTAGAAGCCATACGGCGGCAGGGTCAGCGTATACAGGCCGCTGCCGACTTGCGGGAAAGCCGCGCCCCCCATCAATTCCAGCGGAATGCGCCCGGCGTAATCCGGAATATCCAGCTCGACCGCTTGCGCCGTCCGCGCCAGGTTGGCCACGCACAGCAGCGGTGCTTCGCCCGGCATTTCGCGCAGATAGGCCAAAATGCGGCGGTTGCCGGTATGCAAAAAGTTGATGGTGCCGCGACCGAAGGCGTGGTGGCGACGGCGCACGGCAATCATGCGGCGCATGCTGTTGAGCAGTGAGTGGCCATCGCGGATTTGTGCCTCGACGTTGACCGATTCATAGCCATACAGCGTGCCCATCACCGCCGGCAGCACCAGTTGTTCGGGGTCGGCCAGCGAGAAGCCGCCATTACGGTCGGGCGACCATTGCATCGGCGTACGCACGCCATCGCGATCACCCAGATGAATGTTGTCGCCCATGCCGATTTCATCGCCGTAATAAATCACCGGCGTGCCTGGCATCGACAGCAACAGGCTGTTCATCAACTCGATGCGGCGCCGGTCGCGCTCCATCAGCGGCGCCAGGCGGCGGCGGATGCCCAGATTAAGCCGCGCCCGGCGGTCGGCGGCGTAGGTTTGCCACAGATAATCGCGCTCGGCGTCGGTGACCATTTCCAACGTCAGTTCATCGTGGTTGCGCAGGAAAATCGCCCACTGACAGTTGTCGGGAATATTGGGCGTCTGGCGCAGGATGTCGGTAATCGGAAAGCGGTCTTCCCGCGCGATGGCCATATACATGCGCGGCATCAGCGGAAAGTGGAACGCCATATTGCATTCGTCACCGTTGCCAAAGTATTGCTGCATGTCTTCCGGCCAGGCGTTGGCTTCGGCCAGCAACATGCGGCCGGGATAATGCTCGTCCATAAACGCGCGCAGTTTTTTCAGCACGGCGTGGGTTTCCGGCAAATGCTCGTTGAGCGTGCCTTCGCGTTCGATCAGGTACGACACCGCATCAAGGCGGAAGCCATCCACGCCCATATCCAGCCAGAAACGCACCACGCGCAACACGGCTTCCATCACGCGCGGGTTATCAAAGTTCAGATCGGGCTGGTGGGCAAAAAAGCGGTGCCAGTAGTACTGGTTGGCCACCGGGTCCCACGTCCAGTTGGATTTTTCGGTATCCGAAAAGATGATGCGGGTGCCGGCGTATTTCTGATCGGTGTCGCTCCACACATAAAAATCGCGCCAACGGCTATGGCGTGGCGCCTGGCGCGCGCGCTGGAACCAAGCGTGCTGGTCCGAGGTATGGTTGAGCACCAGATCGGTAATCACACGCAATTTGCGCGCATGCGCCTGCGCCATGAATTCGCGCGCGTCGGCCAGCGTGCCGTAGTCGGGATGCACGCCTTTGTAATCGGACACGTCGTAACCATCGTCCTTGCGCGGCGACGGATAGAACGGCAGCAGCCAGATTGCATCCACGCCCAGCGACGCAATGTAATCCAGCTTGGAAATCAAACCTTTAAAGTCACCGATGCCGTCGTTATTGCCGTCCATGAACGACTTGACGTGCACCTGATAAATGATGGCGTCGCGATACCACAGGGTGTCGTTGCCCCCTTCCGCCGGTGGCCATTCGGCCGGACGAACCGCGTGCTTGCCGCGTGTGTTGTTAGCCATGCATCACCCCCGCAAGGTGACAAACCGGAGAGGCAGAATCGACGCTGTACAAGATATATCCCTCGCGTTGCTTATGGTTGGTCCTACAGCGGGTTCAGTCGCAGGCCGCGGGCCACTGGGATGTGGCATCCGCACAATGGTCTGATCCGCGCACGCCCTGGCGCCACGCCGCTGTTGCTGACCTCATCAGGATAGACAAACCGGCGCGTAAAGCTGCCAGCCAATACGCCTTTGCGCGTAGGCCGTGCCCTTCTTTTTGCTCAAGCCCTACCCGACGATGGAGTAACCCGATGGAGCGATTTCATACTGCTTATGACTGGATGGTCACCAACCTGATGGATTTTGGCGTGAATGTGGGCATTGCCTTGCTGATCCTGGTGGTTGGCTGGTGGCTGTCCAACCGTGTCAACGCCTGGCTTAACCGCTCACTGGCGCGCACCCATGCCGATGCCACCATCCGCCCGGTGCTGGCGAATGTCTTGATGTGGGCGGTGCGCGTGATTGCCCTGGCCGCGGCGCTGGAACGCTTTGGCGTGCGCACGGCCAGCATTATCGCGGCGCTGGGCGCGGCCGGTCTGGCCATCGGCCTGGCGCTGCAAGGCACGCTGCAGAATATTGCGGCCGGTTTCATGATTCTGCTGCTGCGGCCGTTTCGCGTTGGCGACTATATCGAAGGCGTGGGTAATGCCATCGCCGGCACCGTGGTTGAAATCAACCTGTTCCACACCCGGCTGACGCGCAGTGATGGCGCCGGCATGTTTGTGCCCAACAGCCAGTTGTGGAGCAATGCGGTCAGCAATTACACCGTCAACGGCACGCGCCGCATCGAAACCAGCGTAGCGGTGCCGACGGCGGAAGTTGATCGCACCATCCAGAACCTGCAGGGCCTGGTCTCGCACGACGATCACATCCTGCATGACCCCGCCCCGCAAGTGCTGGTGAGCGAACTGACCGACACCGGCGCCAAGATCACGGTAACGGCGTGGGCGAATACCGATCATTTTGCTGAGGCGAAAGCGGCGCTGCTGGCGCGGGTACATCCGGTGCTGGAAACGACGGCGGCTTGACGCCAGGCGATGGCGGACGGGCTATGGACGCAGTGTAGGGCCGCCATATGCCGTCATCGTCGATCAACCCGAGCTGCGCGCCTGCGGGCGGTGACGCCAGCCACTGCTGGCTGAACGGCGGCAGCAAGGTGGTTTGGGCCTGCCAGCCGCTGAGATGCATATAAAACGGCGTGGGATTGCGCAACAGCACGCCCCCCGCTTGCGCAATGTGCTGGAGTTGCGCCGCCAGGTCGCCCACCGCGGGCAGCCTGGCCGGACGATACAACACCTTGATTTGCAGGCGGGTCGCCAGCTCGATGGCAGCCACCCCCGGCGTGCTGCGCGGTGACACCGCATGCAGATTGAGCCAGAACAGGCTTTCCCGGTCTGGATCGACCTCGGCCGCGTCGGCGGTGCCGACCAGCTGCAGCTCGCGGCTTTCGCCTGGGCCCAGCCGGAACAACGCTGGCACCGGCATCAGCGGCGCCAGCGCCGTGTCGGGCGTACCGCCAGCCTGGCCGTGGTCGATCCAGGCCTCTATCAACAAGGGCCAGCCTTCATCATTCGCTACGCGCAAGCGCATGGCCGGGCCAGCGACCGTGTACACCAGGCGAGTGCGGCTGATGCCTAGACCCTCCGCCGAGGCCACCGCGCAACCGATCGCGAGCAGCAGCCAGCACTTGAGCGCGCCGCTCATTGCACCTTGACCAACACAAAAGCACGCGTGCGCACCCGACCCGGCCGCGGCGTCTGTCCCGGCAGCGCTTGCAGCGTGGCGGTAAAGCTACGGCGATAGCGCCGAATACCCGAATCAGCATAGACCGGCGCGCCTTGCTCCAGCGCCGGATACCATCCCGCGCCGCCCACCGCCGCGCTGCTTAATAAAGTGAGGGGGTGACCCAGCGCGTCCTCCAGCCGGATGCCGACGCCGGTGGCGATATCCGGATCGCTGCCATAGCCATCCGATAGCAAAAAACGCGTGCTATCAACGCCGGGCACGCTCAAGGTCACCGCAGGCAAAAAGCCGAGCGCGGTTTCGCCCGCGCCCACGCCGCTGACCATTTCTGCGGTGTCTTTGGACGCCAGCACGCCGCTGCGGCAGTCCAGTTGCACTTCGAGCGTAACGCTGCGGCTTGCGCCTTGCGCCAGCGCAGCCAGGCCGAGGCTGCTGAACAGCAGAGGCTGCCCTTGCGTGCTGACCGAACAGGTGGCGGAGCGCCGCAGGCTGACCTGACCATACATATTGACGGCGCCAGGCCATGACTGATACCAACCCGAGCGATTGCTGCCCGAGTCATCGCCCACCTGCAAACCCGGACTGATGCCACCGCCCTGAAACGCCAGAAACCCGGCAGGTGCGGCCACCGGCCACGGCCCGGTCGCGCGACGCCCTGGCAGATACTCAGCGCGCAAGGCCTCCACCTGCAGCGCGCTGAAATGCCGCGCCTTGACCAGCAAATAGCCCGCCCCGTCCACGTCGGGCTGCAAGGGATGGCGCTGCCAGCGCGAGGTCAGATAGTGCCCGGAGTTCAGATGCGTAATGCGCAATAACAAATCAGCGACTACCGAGCGATACGCACCAGGCAGGCCCGCCGTCGCGCCCTCCTCTTTGCCGCCGGTGTCGTCGCGTATCGCGTTGGTGGCAAAAAATTCATACAGCTTGCCCGCCTCATCCGGCGTGCAGCGGTACAGCACCTGTTCTGGATGCAGCGCTGGCCGCGCCAGTTGGGCCAAAGTACTGACGCCCACCCCGAGCAGGCTGCCGGTGGGCTGAAACGTACCGTCGTCGATATTGATCACGGCGGGCAAGCCACTGCCCCCCTGGCCATTGCTGGCGCCGGACCAGGTGCCGAAGCGGCCGTAGGCCGGATCGACATAGGCCGGATCGTTGGGCGACGGCAAACGGGTATAACTGACGCGGACACACGCGGCCTGCACCTCTCCAAGCCGCAGCGCGCAGGCCACCAGGCCGATAAGGTAAGACAGTTTCAAGGCTGCACCGCCTGCCGCATACGGCAAACTGCGCGCTGCGCGACCGCTTCCTTGCCTGGCACAGGCTCAGGCAAGGTCACTTGGCATTGCGCGCTGGCGCTGTCACCCCAGCGCACGTGCAGCTCACGCGTTGCAGCGGGCACGCGCGCATAGAGCTGGCTTTGTTGCCCGACCAGGCCAAGCAACTGGCCATCCCCGGCATAGACATCGGCGCCAAAGGGCAAAGCAGCCCCATCGTCGCGCGTCAGCCGGAGCAGCACCGCGCGCCCGTGCCGGGTTTTGAATTGCAGACGCGGCGCGGCCCCCGCATACGGTGCCACCCGCTGCTGGCTGGATAACAGCTCGATGGCGGGGTCTAGCGTGAGCGTGCCCAGCGTCACTTCGTTGTAGCGATACGGTTGCAGCGCGGCAATCAGCGCATAACCGGCGCGATCGACCACCGCGCCAGCGCCATCACGAACGTCGGCACCGCGCGCACCGGGCGCGGCGACGATACCAAAGGTATCGGACAGCCACGGCCCGGCGGTTACGCCGCCAGCGTGCGCCACCCACGCGCCGCGTACGCTCGAACCCGCCTGGCGATAGCCCGGGCCAGCGCCCGCACTGACCCCCAGCGCTAATGCGGGCAGGTTGGTTTGCAGATTCAGATCAAGCGCGCCACTGCCGCCGCGCTCTTGCGTCAGCACCGCGCCGTAATGACTGCGTGGCGTGGCACTCCCGCTCAACGTGGCTTGCATGCGCGCCGGACTGCCACTGTGCTGGCTGAGATTGCCGCCCGTATTCACGCCACCCCATAGGCCCGCGAGCGAGAGCAATACGCTGGTGCGGGCCGGCGCGTGCTCGCTGCCGCCACCCGTATGGCGTTGCCGTGACAGCGCAGCCGTAAACGCCAGTCCCGCCCACACCACGCTATGGCTGGCCTGGATTTCGTGAGCACGCCTGGCGTCGCTCTGGCGGGATAGCGCCGCGACAAATAGCTGGCCCCAGCGCCCTAGCGTCTGGCCGCCACTCACAGACCATAGCCGCGTCGCGCCGGCGCAAGCAAGGCGGCTGGCCCGCTGCGTCTCGGCAAAGTCGATACAGCCTGCGTGCCGTTGGGTCAGCTCGGCCCCGAGACGGGTATCGGAACCGGACAAACGCTGGCTCCAGCGCACCGACCATTGCCAGTTGGCAGCGCTGCCCTGCCCTTGCGCCAGTAATAGATCGAGCCCGAGCGCGCCCAGCGTGCTGGCCCAGACCATGCCCCCTGCAATCGCGCCGTAATCCCGCGCACCGCGCAGGCCGCCACGCAGGCTCAAGGCATTGCTGATACCGGCTTGCAGCTCAAGCTGTCCGAGGGGGGCGTTGCCATATTCCGGCAGCACGCCAAGCGCCCAGGCCAGCCGGTGCTGGCCTGGGCGTAATGATTGCGGCAAGGCGATATAGGGCAGGCTGTAGTGCTGCGAGCTCCCGTCTGCTTCGGCCACCTCGACCTGCAGATCGCTGTTAACGCCCGCTGGGTACAGATCGTCGATGACAAAGGCGCCGGGCGCGACGGTGGTCTGGTACAGCACATTGCCATCCTGGCGCAAAGTAACGCGCGCATTGCTGGCCGCGATACCGCGTACGGTCGGCGCATAGCCGCGCAAGCCGTCGGGCAGCATGCGTTCATCGGTCGCCATCTGCACGCCCCGCAGCATGGCGCTGCCAAACAGATTGCCGGGCGTGGCGGCATCGCCCAACACCAGCTGGCTTTGCCACTGCGGCAAGGGTCGTTGTAGCCAGCTGCGACTGGCTTGCCACTGTAACTGGCTGCCCGCCCCCCTGGCGCTGGCTTGCTGGCGCAACTGCCACAGACCCAGGTTGCCGCCGTATTGCAGGCTGGCAAACAGTTCAGGGGCCCGCGTACGGCCTGCCATGGACCAATACGCGCTGGCGTCGTAATTGATAAACGCCATGGTCTCGCCGGCGTCGAGTTCCTCCAGCGCAACCGCGCCGGAGCGCTGCGGAATCAGCGCGCTTTGCGGCACCGACAGGTCTAGCCGCAAGCGGCCACTGTCAAAGCGGGCGCTGGCCGCGGCTATCCATAAGCCGATCGGCCGACAGTCGCCGCTGGCCACGTCGGCGGGCGTGAGCTGGATGCCCGCCTCATGCAACAGCGCGGCGGACAGACAAGCGCTGAGTGACTCTTGCGCATCCAGCGCGAAGTCAAGCAGCGTGCGCCGCACAAAGCGCTGGTTTAAAAACACGTCGACTTCATAAGGGCCGGGCGCTGCCTGCGCGCTTTTACCCAGGCGCGCCAGGCTGCTGGCAGGAATGGCTTTGCCCACCAGCATCTCGGCATCAAATTCAACGGTGCCGGGCATGTCGGCGCGACTAAGGCCCATGATCAAACCCAGCCCCAGACTCAAGCAGATCCGCCTTCGGCACAGCAATGCTGAGCGTGGTTTGTGCTTCGGTGATACCGCCATAGTCGTTGATCAAAGAAAAATGCAAAGGCAGCGGCAGCGCTGAAACGGCGAGCGGCCAGCGCCAGCTCCGGCTGGCGCCCGGGGCAATCATGTCCAGATCCAGTTCCTGCCATTGCCCGGCCAATTGCACGCGAGCCTTGACCACTGAGGCAAACCAGGGGCTGGTATTGGTGACCAGCAATTGATCGGGCGCTTTAAAGCGGAATTGCAGACGTTGCGGCAATTCGGTCGGCGTTCCTTTAATGGTGGCGGGCCGATAAAATAATTTAAGTCGGTCGCGCAATATCACTTTAAGTTGGTTCTGCCCGGCCAATGCCGAATTGCGCGGCGGCGTTTGCACCATATTCAGATAAAATATTGTTTCTTTATCGGCGGGTAATTGTGCAATATCGCCGGAATAAACAATACGCACACTCTGGCCGCCGTCCGGATCAATCCGGAATAAAGCCGGAGAAATTAAAAAAGGTGCATCCGCTTGCTCGGGTGTCGAAAGCGGATTAGCAATATCCGCCCATATCTGCACCACATAGGGGCTATCGCTGGAATTACTGACCTGCACGGTATGGGCCGCCGCGCCGCCTGGATAAATTACCCGCGTATTCGGTAAAGTGACCCCGCCCCAGACCGGCATGGCGACGCTCAGGCAGAGGGCCGCCAGCCGGTTGCGCCCGGGTCTACTGGTAAGAAATTGCATATTGCACAGCGCCGGTCACCGTACCGGCAGTCACTTGCGCATCGGCCACATATTCAACCGCGTATTTGCGTACGCCGTCGGCCGCGCCAGCCGCCAGGGTCAGGCCGGTTTCGCCGCCACCCGTGAGCGGCACCTCCTTGTAGCTATCCTGCGGATCAACAATGCGCAGGCTGACATTGCCGGCACTACCGGTATTGGTCATACGGCCGCCCGCATCGGGGGTGGTGGCAATAAAAATGGTTTTAACGACCGTGCTGGTGCTGGCGCTGGCACTGGTGCAGCCTTTGACTTCAAGCGTGAATTCGGTGCGCCCCGCTGCGGCGTTGGCGGAGGCCATCTTGCTGGCCTGGACCGTGGGCAACAGCACAACGGGCAGATTCTTGTTGCCATTAACAGTAACTTCGCAAGTCTGGCTGGTAATTTCCCCGAGGAATTGCAGGGTGTTATTACTGACGGCAAATGCGGCAGTGGGTAAACCAAGGGCGGAGCAAACAAGCAGACGCTGAATAAACATGACGGCCTCCCTGATGGGTTAGCGTGAACAGGGTCAATCGGGATTGCATAACGCCAATCCGTAAACCTTGGGGTTTTATTCGTGGTGCGCTGCAGAATTTACGCAAGAGCGGGACGTGTCTGGATGAGACGAATCGCAATTATTGCGCCGCCCGATAAATAACGATCAATTAAAAAGATATTGGAAAGATCAATCAGGGTGATGAAATCGACCCTGATGATCCACAAGCGAATTTCAGATTGAAATACTGACCGGATTAACGCCTTTGAGCGGCAGCGCCAAGCCAGCCGCCACAAACAGCACATTGTCGCAACGCTGCGCCACAGCCTGATGCAACCAGCCGGCGTGGTCCACATAGGCGCGGTTGCCAGCCCCCATAGGCACGATGCCCTGGCCGACCTCGTTGCTGACCAGCAATAGATCGCCGTGGGCGCGGGCAATGGCTTCGAGCAAGCGTTCACGCTCGCGCTGCCACTCAAGCGGCGGGTGATACGGCTGGTCCGGCGCAAAGGTGTGACCGGGCGGAAATAATTGCTGGGCCAGCCATACCGTCAGGCAATCGACCAGCACCAGTCCGCCCGGAATGCATTCGCTGGCGATGGCATCAGGCAGATCGGCAGGCTCCAGCGTGTGCCAGTGCGCCGGGCGCCGCGCTTGATGTTGCGCGATGCGGTGCGTCATCTCGCTGTCGTCAGCCGTGCATTGCGCGGTGGCAATATAGGTAACGCGGCGGCCGCTGCGCAGTGCAATGGTCTCGGCCAGCGCGCTTTTGCCTGAGCGCGCCCCTCCCAACAAAAACGTCTTTTGCATGGTTTATCCCGGCGGCAGCCCGGCCGGTGGCCAGTCCTGCACGATCAGTTCGCCGTGCGGTACCGCGCGGCGCAAGCAGGCTTCAAAGGGCTGCGTCCGTGACCATAAGGCGCGGATCACACCTGCGTGGGTGATGGCGACCACCGCTTGTGCGGCTGCCTGTTGCGTAGCCAGAGCGTCTGCCCAATGCCACACGCGTTGCTGCAGGGCAGTCAGACTTTCTCCGCCATGCGCTGCGCCATCATAGCCAGCACTTATCCAGGCATCCAACGCCGCCGCACCAATGTTTGACCACGCGCAAGCTTCCCATTGGCCGAAGTCAAGTTCTTGCAATGCGGGTTCGATGTGCGGGGCGGCATGCAGGGCGTGGGCCAGGCTCAGACAACGCTGCGCCGGGCTGGAAAACCAGCGCGCAGCGTTGGGCAAAACGGTGCGCAGATCGGCCAGTTGCGTGGCACTGGGCGCCACTGCGGGCAGGTCGAGGCGACCATAACAAATGCCCGCCCCGGCGGGCACCGCTAGATGGCGAACGAGGTATAAACGCATGCCGCGCACACCAGATAGCCCGCCAGTTCGGCCAGTTGCTGCGTCATGCCCAGGGTATCGCCGGTATAACCGCCCAGACGACGCAGCAGATAACGCGCCATCGCCCAGCGCAGCGCCAGCCACACCAACAGGATCAGCACAGCGCAGCGCCATGGCAGCAAAGCCAGCGGTAGCAAGCCGCACCCCAGCGCCAGCAGCAAACCGCCGCCGCTCAGCCGCGTGGCCACCGGCTTGGCTTTGCCTTCCGGCCGCACGTAATCGAGCGTCACCAGCAAACTGACGGCCACCAGCCTGCTACCGGCATGTACCGCCAGCAACACGGCCGGGATCAGCCCAGGCGGCAACGCTGCCAGACTTTCAATCTTGATGGCCAGCGCTAACAACAAAGCCATTGCGCCAAAGCTGCCTATGCGCGAGTCATGCATGATTTCCAGCACGCGATGGCGTTCATAGCCGCCACCCAGGCCATCGACCGAATCCGCCAGGCCATCCTCATGGAAAGCGCCGGTTAGATACACCGTCGCCAGCGTGCTAAGCAGCAGAGCCACGCGCAACGGCCACAGCCAGTGCGCCAGGCCAAACACCACGGCTGCAATCAGCCCGACCAGCCCGCCCACCAGCGGAAAATAGCGGGCCGCGCGGTCCAGATCGCCGGCCTGGTAACCCACCCAGGCCGGGATCGGAATGCGCGTGAAATAACCCAGCGCGCAAAAAAACACGCGCAGCTGGTCACGCACCGTCGGGTTCGCTGACACCGGCCTCGTCAAACGAAGCCATTTCGTTCAGCAATTTGCAGGCGGCTTGCACCAAGGGCAACGCCAGCGCCGCCCCGCTGCCCTCACCCAGGCGCAGATCGAGCTTGAGCATGGCTTTGGCGCCCAGATGCTGCAGCAGCAAGGCATGACCGGATTCATCCGAGCAATGGCTGAAGATGCAGTATTCCAACACCGTGGGATTGATGCGGCTGGCCACCAGCAAGGCGGCGGTGGCGATAAAGCCGTCGACCAGTATCACCACGCGGCGGGCGGCGGCCGCCAGATAGGCGCCGACCATCATGGCAATCTCGAAGCCGCCCATGGCCGCCAGCACCTCCAGCGGTTCGGTCACGCTGGCGTGCTTGTCCAGCACTTGCTGCAGAATGGCCACTTTGCGCGCCAGGCCCGCATCATCCAGGCCAGTGCCACGCCCGGCACAACGTGCAATCGGCTCGCCGGTCAGGCGCGCCATCAGCAAGGCGGCGGCCGAGGTATTGCCTATGCCCATCTCGCCAAGGCCGATCAGTGTTGCGCCTAACTGCGCGCGCTCTGCCAGCACCGCGGCGCCGGTTTCGATGGCGATATAAACCTGGCCCAGTGTCATGGCCGGGCCTTCCAGGCTATTGGCGGTGCCGCGTGCCAGCGGGCAATCGATCAGCAAGGCGTGCGGCGCAAAGCTGGCGTTAACGCCCGCGTTGATAATGCGCAAGCTCATGCCATGCGCGCGACACAGCACGCTGATGGCGGCGCCGCCCGCCAGAAAGTTCTGCACCATTTGCGCAGTCACTTCGCTGGGAAACGGGCTGACGCCGTTGCGGGCCAGACCGTGGTCGGCGGCAAAAATCAGCATGGCCGGAAAGGCTATATGCGGGTCCATGCGCTGCTGGATCTGGCCGATTTTTTGCGCAACGATTTCCAGCATGCCCAAGCTGCCCAGCGGCTTGGTTTTGCGGTCCAGTTTATGTTGCAAGGCGCGGCCGAGTTCGGGGTCGAGCGGTGCGATATCAAAATGCATCAAAGTCTCTGACATGGTGTGGGGACACTCCGGGCGATGTGGCAAAAGCAACGACGGGCCCAGCGTAAAGGTGGGCACCGCCATAGACGTCAAACTGCTACATGCACGGCGTTACAGACCCGCGCCATCGTACGACAAAGTGACAAACCAGGCACGGCCCTGGATGTTGTAATCGCGCACCAGTTCGTAATCGCGATCAAACGCGTTATTCAGGCGCAAGCCCGCTTTCCAGGTTTTGGTCAGCTTGTAATCCAGACCCAGATCAAACGCCGCATAGCCACCCATTACATTCTGGTTAGCCAGGTCGTCATACCGACGGCCCGCCGCGTTCATTGCGGCATTCCAGCGCCATTGGCCCACGCTCTGCGCCACGCTCAATTCGCCCAGGATTTTGGCGCGACGCGGCAGCACATGGCCGGTGGCGTCATCAAACGGGTTTTGCCGCGTTACGCTGCCGGCCAGCTCGTAGCCACCCAGCGTGCCTTGCGTGGCCAGGGTCAGGCCTTCGATCTTCGCCTCGTTCAGGTTCTCGGGCAGATAGTTGTTGCTGGCATCCAGCACGATCAGATTGCGGATGCGGTTTTCAAAGCCGACCAGCGAGGTATTAAAGTTGCCCGCCTGCCAGCGCAAACCCAGATCAAAGGCACGGCCCTTCTCGGCTTGCAGGTTGGGGTTGGCGCAAACGTAGCCGCAGTCGTAATACAGATCATTGAACGTGGGCGCATGGAAGCTGGTGCCCGCATTGGCGGTGAACTGCCAGGCCTGGTTCAGATGCAGCAAATAGCCGATATTGCCGGTGGTCTGGCTGCCGAATTGCGAGTTGTTTTCGACGCGCAGATTGGCCTGCAGATGGTTGGCGCCAAAGTCGTTCTGCCACCCCAGCAGCCCGGCTTTGGTATTGCGGCTGTCCACGGTATAGGTGGTGGTGCTGCTGACGCTTTCGTCCAGATAATCCAGCCCCAACAACCACTTGCCGATGCTGCTGGTTACCGTGTTGCTCCAGTTCACTTGCTTCTGGCGCGTATCAAAACGGCTGGTGTAGGGCAGATAAGTGCTGTAGTCGAGCGCGTCGGCATGCGACTGATCGTGCGACTGGCCGAGGGTTAGATCGCTCAGCCAGCTGCTGGTGATCTGGTTGCGGCTGTACAGTGCCAGATTGCTCTGGGTTTCACGCGTCCACGGGTTAACCGGAAAACCACCGGCGTCAAAGGCGGTGTCGCTCTGGATCCAGTAACCGCGCACGCCCAGCTCGTTGCTGGCATCAAAGAAATGCGCCAGATCAAAGCTGCCCGAGGTTTGCTTGTAGCCATCGCGATCGCCTTCGTAATAAAAGGTGCTGGATGGCTTGGTAACGTTAAAACCCTGGCTTTGCTTGTGGCCAAAATCAAAGCTGAAGCGATTGTCTTCGCTGCTGCTGCTCAGGCCGGCGGTTTCACTGGTAGTGCGGTCGGTGCCATAGCCCACGCTGGCATACACGTGCGAGCTGCCTTTGCCCCGTTTGGTAAAAATCTGTACCACGCCGCCCACGGCGTCGGAGCCGTACAGGCCAGAGGCCGGGCCGCGCAGGATTTCGATATGGTCGATCATGGCAATCGGCAGCAAATCAAACGAGGTGCCGCCCAGCGTGGCCGAGCCGATGCGCAGGCCGTCCACCAGCACCAGCGTCTGATTGGCGTTGGCGCCGCGGATATACAAACTGGCCGGTTGGCCCTGGCCGCCAGCGCGGCTGAACTGCACACCCGGCACACTCGCCAGCGCTTCACCCAGCGTTTGCGCGTTGGTCGCGGCCAGTTGGGCGGCGGTAATAACGCTGGTGTCGCTGGACAAACTGTCTTGCGCACTGGCCGTGCGGGTGGCGGTGACTACCACGGGTTCGACCGTGGTGGAATCTTGCGCGTGGGCGATGGCGGCCCAGAGTGCCAGCGTAAGCGGCGTGGCACAGAACGCACGGAATGCAGAACGGGATTGGTTTTTTTTCATGGCTGGCTGTCTTGTCTTCTGCGGTTTGCCCCACGCAAACCGCGTTTTTATTCCGGAAGACACGACATTACGGCAGCAGCACAGCAAAGGCCGCGCGCCGGGAACATCGTCCGGCCGCACCCCGCGCCTTCCGCCTGGTGCCCGCCATGGCTGGCGAGCAAACCGGCGAGCGTGGACTCGCCGGGTACAAGGCCGGTCTCCGGGCTAACCGCTCCAGAACCCGCCTTCCCGGCTTCATGTGCTGAAGTCAGTGGCGTTATGGGGTTCGTTCGACGCGGCTTACCGTTGCGGGGGCAGCTCAGGACTGGACACCTGATTCCCGTTTCACCTGTTCGCACAGGCACCTTGCACGGGCGGCATTCTACCAGCATAAAAAATGCCGCGCCCGGCGCATCGGTATCAGCGGTACGCTGACGCACCCGCGCACCCGCCATCCGCTGGGCGGCGCGCCCGCGCTTGTGGCAGGCTACGCCGTGACTTATATAAACCGTTACACGCCCAGGAGTTGTAGATGGATATCCAGCTGTATTTTGGCCCTGTCGCTTCGTTGATTGCCGGCATCCTGATCTTGATCATGCCGCGCCTGCTCAACTACATCGTGGCCATCTACCTGATCGTGATGGGGGTACTGGGCCTGATGCATGGGCACTATCCGCACTGAGCGCAAGCGTTGACGGAGGCAGGCAGCATGAGCATAGCCAAGCGACTGGTAGTCCACGGTCGGGTGCAGGGCGTGGGGTTCCGGTATGCCACTTGCCTGGAGGCCAAACGCCTGGGTCTGGGCGGCTGGGTGCGCAATCGTCAGGATGGCAGTGTGGAAATCCTGGTCGAAGGCCCCGCAGATGCGGTCGACGAAATGGTGGACTGGGCCAGCCGTGGCCCGGAACTGGCCGACGTCACACGGCTGGATATCAGCGGCGCAGTGCCGGAGAACAGTGGCGAGTTTGAAGAACGCGCCACCGGCTAGACCAGCTCCTTGAGCTGGTTATACGCCACGCCCAGACGCAGCCAGGTGCTGTGCAGGCCCGGCCCGCCCGGGTAGCGATGGTGTTGCAGGCGGGCGAACAGGTCGAACTGTTCGGCCTGGCCGGCAATCGCCTCGGCCACCATCTGGCCCGCCATGCCGGTAAGCGCCACGCCGTGGCCGCAGAAGCCTTGCAGGTAATACACATTGGACGCAATGCGGCCGAAGTCCGGGGCGCGGTTCATGGTGACGTCAACCAGGCCGCCCCAGGCATGGCTAATCTGCACCTGGGCCAGTTGCGGAAACACCCCTGCCAGGCGCGCGCGCAGTGATGGAATCAAGGCTTCCGGCGCGGCATTGCCGCTGGTGACGCGGCCGCCGAACAGCACGCGGCCGTCGGCGCTAAGGCGGAAATAATCAATCATGAAATTGGTATCGCACACTGCGGCGCGGTCACGGATCAGCGCTTGCGCTTGTTCCGGCGGCAGCGGTTCGGTGGCAATGATGAAAGAGCGTACCGGCATGATGCGTGCGCCAGTCTTGCCCAGCAGCTGGCCGACGTAGGCATTGGCGGCAATCAGCGCAAAGCGGCTGCGCACGCGACCTTGCGCGGTATGCACGGTGACCATCGGCCCGTGTTCAACCCGAATGACCGGGCTGTGGGCATACAGGCGGGCCCCGGCCTGGCGCGCGGCCTCGGCCAGACCCAGCGCGTATCTGAGCGGATGAATATGGCCGGACAGCGCGTCGTGCGCCGCGCCGACATAACGCGGGCTATCGATCCAGCCACGCACGTCGCTGGGGGCGATATCGCTGATCTGGTCGTAACCGAACACATCACGCATTTGCGCCGTCCACTGGCGCAACCCATCGGCTTTACGCGCGCTGGTGGCCACGTGCAGATAGCCACGCACCAGATCGCAATCAATGCCGTATTGCGCCACGCGTTGATGCAGCAAGCGCACCCCTGCCACCGAGATATCCCACGCCTGTCGTGCCGCTGCCGGGCCCAGTTGTTGCAGCACGGTATCGTCATTGGCAAAACCAACCAACACTTGCCCGCCGTTGCGGCCCGAGGCGCCCCACGCCACTTGTTCGGCCTCGAGCACGGCCACGCTGAACCCGCGCTGGCGTAACGCCAGCGCCGCCGACAAGCCGCTATAACCGGCGCCAACAATACAGACATCCACATCCAGCGCCCCCAGCAAGGGCGCATCTGCGGGCGGGCGCGTCACACTGGCTTCGTACCAGGAATGCGCCACCATTGCGGCTTCACGTGAGTTCATGGCTTTGCTTCGCCTGATTTGAGTTGAGCGCATTGATGCGCGCGGCCGGCCAGCCAGGTCCAGACCAGATGCGAGGCCATATTGACGGTCAGTTCGGCATGGTCATAAACCGGAGCCACTTCGACGCAATCCATGCCTACCCACGGCAAATCGCACAGCTCTTCCAGGATGGTCAGCACTTGATTGGAGGTCAGGCCGCCGGGTTCGGGGGTACCGGTGCCGGGGGCGTAGGCCGGGTCAAGGCAGTCGATATCGAAGCTGAGATACAGCGCATCGTGCCCGGCAAAACGCTGGCGGATGTCGTCGAGTAGCGGTGCCAGTTGCGTCGGGTTTTCCAGGCCACGCAGCATGCGGGCGGTCCAGACCTTGCCCCCCATCAAGTTGACGTATTCGCGGGCCGCCCGATCGCCGGCCGAACGAATGCCGATCTGGACCGTGGCCTTGGGGTCAACCAGGCCTTCGGTAATGGCTTCGTACACCCAGGTGCCATGGCCCGAGGTCTCGCCAAAATGGTCGGTCCAGGTATCGCAATGCGCGTCGAAATGCAGCAGCGCCAGCGGCTTGCCATAGCGTTTGCGATAGGCGCGCAGCAGCGGCAAGGTAATCGAGTGATCACCCCCCAGCCAGCACATCTGGCGCTCGGCGATCAGTTGCTCTATCTGCGGCTCCACGCTGGTGCGCATCGCTTCAATCGACGTATTGGGCGCGCGCAAATCGCCGGCGTCAGCCAGATGCGCCAGCGGCGACAAATCAAAATGCGCATGGGTGGCATCGCACAACATCAGGCTGGCGCGCCGGATGGCCTCGGGACCAAAGCGCGCGCCGGGGCGGTTGGTGACCGCGCCATCGTAGGGGATGCCCGCGATGCCGAATGGCCGTTCCGGCGCGTCTTTAAGCCTGGGCGCGCCCATAAAGGTGGACGACGACATATATGCGAATTCGTAATCAGCCATGATGTGTGTTTGCCTGTTGCCAGATTGCGTGAGCGCGGCGGAATTGATGCAGCCAGCGTGTGTAAACATGCGCCGCCAGTGCCTGGCTGGCGACGATGTGGTGGTCGATCCCGGCGCGGATTTCGGCCAGGGTTTGTACGGTGTCGATCGATGGATGGGCCAGCACTTCGGCCGCACAAGTAATCAGCCATTCTTCAACTTTGGCGCGGTCGACTTCGATATGAAACTGCATGCCCAGATGGATATTTCCGAAGGCAAACGCCTGGCAACTGCACTGGCTGCTACTCGCCAGCGGCGTCGCGCCGGGCGGTACGGTAAAACCATCGTAATGCCAATGCATCAGGGTGGGATGTTGCGGGGTGCCAAACCAGTGATGCCCGAGCGGATGACCGTTGAAATCGACCGGATGCCAACCGATTTCCGGCTGCGGCCCGCGCGCCACCGTGCCGCCCAGCGCCTGCGCCAGCAACTGGCCGCCCAGGCAATGCCCGAGCACCGGCACATCCTGCTGCACCGCCGCGCGGATCAGCGCTTCAACCGGCGCGCGGGCGGGGAAATCGTCGTAAGCGCTCATGCTGCCGCCGAGCAAGGCCACGCCCCCAAAACCCGTGAGCGAGGGCACTGGATCGCCGCGCGAGGTATCAACCAGTTGCCACGGTTGGCGCTGTTGGGTCAGCCACTGGCCAAGAAAGGCGGCGCGATCATCGGGCGAAAACTGGATCACCAGTGCGGGCCACGGCGACGGATGCGGCTTCATGCAAGCTTCGTTAACAGATCAGCAAAGTGCGCCAGCAAGCGCGCCACCTGGCCGTGATCGGTGGTAGGTCCGGCCAGCATCATGTTGTGGAACGGCGTGAGCAGCGAACCACGGTTGAGCAGTCCCAGATGCAGCGCGGCGGCGAGGGCGTCGTCGGCTGCGTGGGCGGCGGCGCAGGCATCGTGCGGTGGTTGCGCGCAAAACTGCAGTTCCAGCCGCGCGCCCAGGCGCGTGACACACCACGGCAGTCCCTGCCCGCGCACGATTTCTTCCAGCCCTTGCGCCAGGCCTTGCGCAACGCCGATGGCATGCTCATAGGCGGCCGGGGTATTAACGTGTTCAAGGCAGGCGGCCAGCGCCTGCATGGCCAGTTCACCGCCCGCCAGGGTGGTGCCGATACCGGAGTGGCCCGGCGCCGCCTGCGCCTTGGCATCGCGCATGCGTTGGGCGATCTCGGCGCTGAAACCATACACCGCACACGGCACGCCGCCTGCGATGGCTTTGCCTGCAATCAGCCAGTCAGGCTGGATCCCGCAAGCACGGGTGTAGCCGCCCCAGGCGGTGGAAAGCGTGTGCGTCTCATCAAAGGCCAGCAAGGTGCCACGCGCTTTGCTGGCAGCGCGCAGTCCTTCAAGAAAGCCCGGTTGCGGCAGCACCATGCCGCAGTTGGTCAGCGCGGGTTCGGTCAGCACCAGCGCGATGTCGTTGCCAGCCAGTGCGGTTTCGAGCGCGTCGAGGTTGTTGAACGGGATGCTGATGGTGTTTTGCGTCAGGTCGCTCGCCTGGCCAAGCAAGCTGGCGCGGGCCACGGTGCGGCCGTCTATGCAGTCGACCAAGGTGTCATCGACGGTGCCGTGGTAGCAGCCATCAAACACGAGGATTTTGTTGCGGCCGGTGATGGCGCGCGCCCAACGGATGACAAAGCGGTTGGCGTCGCTGGCGGTGGTGGCCAGTTGCCACATGGGCAAGCCGAACAGGCGGCTGAGTTTTTCGCCGATATGCGCGGTGAGCGCGGACGGCAGCATGGCGGTGTAGCCGCTGCGCAGATTAATGGCGTCGGCCACGGCAGGTGGCGCGTGCCCGAACATGGCGCCGGTGTCGCCAAGGCAGAAATCATCGTAGTCGAGGCCATCCACGCATTGCAGTCGCGAGCCTTGTGCGTGGCGCAGAAACAGCGGCGACGGGCTGGGCCAGTCGTGCATCCAGTGCAGAGGGACGCCATAGAGAAAGTGTTTGCTGGCCTGGCGATGCTGGCGGAGTGATTCCGGGTGGCTATCGTTGAAGCGAGCGATTTCCCTCCTGAAGAGGGTTTCTGTTTTGGCGGCGGAAACCTGATGCGGCTTCATTTCTCTTGGGTGTCCTTGATGCAGGGCGGGTTGGTGGGTGGAACACTTTGGCTGAAGCCGATATGTGAAGCTGATGCTGAAATGGGACTGTTTTTTGGTGCTTTGTTTGTGGCGCGTGTTTTGTTGTTTGGGTGGTGCTTGGTAAACCTTTAACCGCTTTGCCTGCGGCGCATGTTTTGATGTTCAGCTTGCGCTGAACAAACCTTTAACCGCTTGAGCCTGCGGCGCGTCTTTTGAAACCGGGGGGCGCCCCGTTGCGCCTCACTTTTCTTTGCTTCGCCA
>NZ_BAAIHC010000033.1:0-46102 GCF_054652575.1 Silvimonas sp. JCM 19000
TTAAGAGTGGATGTGGCCGTCTTTGTCGATCACGGTCAGGTCGACAAAGGAAGAAGCCCCATGGTCCGACCCCGAAAACTTCACGCGGAAGCCGCCCATATCGTAATCGCTCATGCCTTCCAGCGAAGCAATCAGCTTGTCACGCGTCAGGCCTTTACCCGCACGCTTCAGGCCTTCCACCAGTACACGGGCGCCGACATAGCCTTCCAGGCTGGGATAATCCACATCCTTGATGCCCGCGGCAGTCATGACCTTGATGTAATCAATGGTCACCGGCAGCACCGGGTTGTAAGGCGAAGGCATTACTTGCGACACGATCAAACCGCTGCCGTCGTTTTTGAGTTCAGCGATCAAGGCCTCGGTGCCCACAAACGACACGTTGTAGAACGGGCCGATCGAGTTTTTGGCGCGCGCCGCGTTGATAAAGGCAGCGCTCGATTTGTACGCCGTCACCATAAACACGGCATTGGCCGGCTTCTTGACGATCAGTTCATTGATGGCACCGGCCACGTCGACCGTGTTGCGCTTGACGGTGGCGGTGGCGTTGATGGTAATGCCGTACTTGGGCGCGGCATCCTGCATGGCCTTCAGGCCAGCCTGACCATAGGCATCGTCCTGGTAGAACACGTTGACGGTTTTCATGCCGATCTTGCTCATGGCCGAAGCCACCCGCGCAGCTTCTTCCTGGTAACCGGCGCGCACGTTAAAGACTTCCTTGATGACCGGGGTACGCAGGCTGGCAGCCCCCGTAAACGGCGCTACAAACGGGATGTGTGCTTCTTTGACGGCGGGCAACGACGCGTTTGACGTTGGCGTACCCACATAGCCAAACAAGGCAAATGCGCCCTGTTTGCTGATCAGTTCTTTGGTATTGGCGGCGGCACGGTCCGGCTCATAGCCATCATCCAGCGCCACCAGTTTGATCTTGCGGCCGTTAACCCCGCCGTGCTGGTTGACGTAGTCGAAATACGCCTTGGCGCCACGATTGACGCCCTGGCCCAGTTTGGCCGCCGGGCCAGACAGGGCGGCCGACTGGCCTATGATGATTTCGCTATCGGTTACACCGGTTTCGGCGTGGGCGTTTATGGCAAGGGCTGCCAGACACGCAATCCAAAGGGCACGCATGGGGACTCTCTTCAGCTAAATGTGGATCAAAGTGGAGCGAAAGCCGCCGGTCCAGAAAACCGGGCAGCCCGACCTCGCGCGCCGGGGACGGGCGAAGTCGAATCATATGTACATTATCAAATAATGATATCAGTCAGCTTGGGCCGACGGGTGACCGCATATGCCAGCACAGCGGCACTTCGTCAGAACATCAAGCATAGACGGGACTTGCCAGATGGCAAAACAGACTGACCAGATGGTCGATGTGGGTGGCTGGGGCGTAAGCAAGCCGCGCATTGTATCGATATCAGTTGGCTTGCGGCAGCCTTTGCTTACTAAAAACCGCAATACAAACCGGTGCGGTGAGCTGGGTTACATCTGCCACAGCAAGACAAGATTACCGGCCACCACGCAGCCGACAATCAGCCAGGCCAAAGCGCTTAGCCATGCCGGGTTGACCTGCGCGCCCATCAGTTGGCGGTTGCTGGTAAAGCGCACCAGCGGCGCAATGGCAAACGGGAGCTGTAAAGACAGCGCCACCTGGCTCAGGATCAATAAACGCCCCAGCGATTGTTCGCCAAACAACAGCACCGCCACTAACGCAGGCACCACGGCCACCACACGCGTCAACACGCGGCGGATGGCGGCAGAGAGTTTCCAGCCAAGAAAGCCTTGCATGATGGTCTGGCCCGCCAGCGTTGCCGTCAGCGTGGCGCTTTGGCCCGCCGCCAGCAAGGCCACGCCAAACAAAATGGGCGCAAGCGCACTGCCCAACAGCGGTTGCAGCAAGCGATGTGCATCTTCGAGCGTGGCGATATGGGTGATGCCGTTGGCGTGAAAGGCGCTGGCCGCGAGGATCAGCATGGAGGCGTTCACCATAAATGCCAGCGACAATGCCAGGATCAAATCCCACGTTACAAAGCCAAGACGGTTGGCGCGGCGTTTGGCGTTCTCGTTGGCCGGGCCGCGCACGATCGCCGAATGCAGATACAGGTTATGCGGCATGACCGTCGCCCCGACGATGCCCACAGCCAGCAGGATGCCGGTGCTATCGCCCAGCGGTTGCAACGACGGTACCGCGCCGCCCGCCACCGCCAGCCAGTCGGGCCGCGCCAGAATCAATTCGCCCAGAAACGCCAGGGCCACCGTGCCGACCAGCACATAGACCAGTTTTTCCAGCCGCTTCATATCGCGCTGGGTCAGCCACAGCACCAGCAATGCATCGGCGATGGTCAGCACCACGCCATAGACCACGGGCAATCCAAACAAAAGATTAAGGGCGATGGCGCTACCGATGACTTCGGCCAGATCGCAGGCACAAATTGCCAGTTCGCAGCCCAGCCAGTTCAGCAAATTAACTGTGCGCGAGCTGCGCATGCGGCACATTTCCGCCAGATCGTGGCCGGTGACCACGCCCAGTTTGGCCGACAGATATTGCATGAACAACGCGGCGATATTGGCCGCCAGCACCACCCACAGCAGGGCGTAGCCCAACGCCGAACCGGCGGCCATATCGGTGGCCCAGTTGCCGGGGTCCATGTAGCCGACCGCAATCAGAAATCCCGGCCCGATAAACGTGCGTAAGCGCCGCAGCCAGTTGCGCGAGGCCGCGTGGGCGTTGACGAGTCTAAGCGCCAGCTCGGTCATGATGGTCCTGCGGAGGCAGACAAAGTTGCCCTATGGTGAGCGTGCTGGGCGCGCGCAGCAACACAGCGCGGCGGAACTCTCTGCCAGAAGACCGGGGGCGCTGTGTCAGCATGTGCCGCGTCGGCGCAGCGCGCGCGCCCACAACGTGGCTGCCCGCGCCGTTCAGACCGCTGCCGTGCGCGGTAACAAGGCGGCGCGGACTTCTTCCGGCGGCAAGGGGCGGGCAAAGTAATAGCCTTGATAATCGGCGCACGCCAAGGGCGCAAGATGCGCCAGTTGCGCGCCGGTCTCCACACCCTCGGCCGTGACTTCAATATTCAGATTGCGCGCCAGCGCCACGATGGCGGCAGCGATGGCCGCGTCTTCCTGGTTCAGATCGATGTCATGCACAAAACTGCGATCGATCTTGATGCGTGAGGCGGGAAAACGTTTTAGATAGCTCAGGCTGGAATAACCAGTACCGAAATCATCGATCGCCAGGCCGATGCCGTGATCGCGTAATTGCTGCATGACGGCAGCGGCGCTTTCCGGGTTGTCGGCCAGCATGCTTTCGGTCAATTCCAGTTCCAGCTGGCCGGCCGCCATGCGGTTCTCCCGCACAATACGCAGCACGCGTTCAACAAAGTCGCCTTGTTTGAACTGCACCGCCGAAATATTCACCGCCATAATCCCGGGCGCCAGACCGGCCTCACGCCAGGCCGTATGTTGCTGACACGCGCTGCGTAAGGCCCATTCGCCAATTTCGAGAATCAGGCCGCTGTGCTCCGCCACCGGAATAAAGTCCGCCGGCGCCACATGGCCGAGCTCAGGATGCTGCCAGCGCAACAAGGCCTCGGTGCCGGTGGGGCGGTGGTCGGTCGCCGAAATGCGTAGTTGATAATGCAAAGACAGTTCGCCGCGTTCAATGGCGTGATGCAAGGCGTTTTCCATCGCCAGCCGTTGCAGCACCACGCTGGCCATTTGCTCGGAATGCAAGGCGTATTGATTGCGCCCGTTGGCCTTGGCTTCGTACATGGCAAAGTCAGCTTGCGTCATCAGCATGCCAGGCTCGGTGCTGTCGCGCGGATAGAGCGCAATGCCTACGCTGCTGGATAAAAACAGCTCTTTGTCTTCGATCACGATGGGCGGAATAAACGCCGCGACGATCTTGGCCGCAACTGCGCGGGCGGCGTCCGTGTCGGCAATTTCTTCGAGGATAGCGGTGAATTCGTCACCGCCGATGCGCGAGACCACGTCCGATTCGCGCAGGCAAGCGCTCAGCCGCTGCGCCGCTTGTTGCAAGACCTGGTCGCCGATGCGATGGCCCATCGAATCGTTAATCGACTTGAAACGATCCAGATCAATAAACATCAAGGCCACCATGTTTTTGCTGCGATCCGCGCGTTTGATCGCCAGATCCAGGCAGGTCAGAAACATGGCGCGATTGGGCAGGCCAGTAAGCGAATCAAAACGCGCCAGTTGTTCCAGTTGCCGTTCCATTTCTTTGCCATGCGCCAGTTCGTCTTCGAGTTGGCGGTTGGTTGATTCCAGGCTGGCGGTGCGCTCGGCGACGCGATTTTCCAGTTGTTTATTGGCTTCTTGCAGCGCCAGTTGCGCGGCGCGGCGCTCGATGATTTCAGTTTCAATCGCACTGCGCGAGGCCACCAGTTGATCGCTCATCTCATCAAATGCGCGCGAAAGCTCGCTGAGTTCATCGCTGCCTTTCACGCCCACCGGCCGCACCGGTTTGCCGGAGGCGAGGGCGCGCGTTGCGCCATGCAGACGGCGCACGGCGCGTGCAATCGGGCGGACGGTGGTGGCGGCGACGTAGAGCATCAGCAGCAAGGCCACCAGGCTGGTGCCCAGCAAAACCAGGATGGAATGGCGCGCGGTGGCTGCGAGCTCATCGGCCAGGTCGGTGTAATCCATGATGACGCCGCCGACTTGCTCGCCAGCCGGGTTGCGCAAAACAACGGCGGCCAGCAAGCGCCGCTCGTGGTCATGGCCCGCTTTTTCTTCAAAAAAGCGGGGTTGCCGATCATGCAGCATGGCGCTCAGCACGGCCCGCCATTCTTCGGGCTCGTGCCGACCCAGATCGGCGTGGTCGGTGTCGGCCACAATCATGAGATTGTTATCAAAAATCTCGGCGTCCCGGCCTTTAAGGCGATTGGCATAGTCGAGCGTGCGCTGAATGTTGTAACGCGCAAACGGCGGCAACGGATCAAGAAAATCGTGCTCGCCCATTTGCGCCGTCACTTGCAAGGCCATGTTCTCCGCGGCGTGGATGGCGAGTACATGCGAAGACTCCGTGGCATCGCGCGACACCATCCAGATGGCCAGCAGCGCTAGCGTCAGCGACAAGCCCAGCCCCACCAGCATGACCGCCAACAGTTTCGTCCCGACCTTGCGCGGCCAGAGCCGGTGCATATGCAACATGGGTTCCTTTGATCAATGTGCCGCAACTCTCTGGTTTTAGTTGGTTTTAAACGATTCTGTGCAATTGCCCGGCGGAGGGCAGGACGGGCCGCCCGCAATGGGCTGCGAGCGTAGCCGGGGAAGGCACCTGGCAGGACGCGGGGCGCTAACAAATAAGGCCGCATGGCGCGATTTCAAATTGCAAAAATCACCAGGCCTGGCCGCGCTTGAAACCCGCTTGATGGGGCCTATTTTTGTTTGCAGCGGGGGCTCACGGTGAGACCCGCCCAACCCATATTGCTTGAATCTACGAGGATATGAACCATGCGTGCTTTTGATTTTGCTCCGCTGTACCGCTCCGCCATCGGCTTTGATCGCGTCGCCCAATTGTTTGACGAAGCGCTGCGCAACGACGGCACTCCCAGCTATCCCCCCTACAACATCGAACTGGTGGCTGAAGACGAATACCGCATCACCATGGCCGTGGCCGGTTTTGGCGAACAAGACCTGGACATCGAACTGGTGCGCGACACCCTCAAGGTAACCGGCAAGAAACAACGCCCGGAAAACCGCCCCACCTATCTGCATAACGGCATCGCCGCCCGCGACTTTGAGCATAGCTTCCGCCTGGCCGATCATGTGCGCGTTGTTGGCGCCTCGCTGGAAAACGGTTTGCTCAATATCGAACTGAAGCGTGAAGTGCCCGAAGCCTTCAAGCCGCGCAAGATCGCCATCGGCGGCGGCGACAATGTGACGCTGCTGGAACGTCAGGCTGCCTGATTCGCGCCCGGTTTGGCGCTGATCTGTTGCAATAAAAAACGGCCAGGAACGCGTGTTCCTGGCCGTTTTTTTTGTGCCGCAGCCCGGACCAAAAAATGCCTCAGGCCAGGGCATGAAAAACGCCGTTATGCACCAGGCAGGACGGCGGCAGCGTATCGCCGGGGCAGCTAGAAGAAATGGCGGTCGTGCACCTGGCCACGACGATGCTGCAGATCTTCATCCAGCGCGCGCGCTTCGCTGAACTGATCTTCGCTCAGCGCCTGCTCGGCGTGCGTGTTGCGCAGCTGGCGCAGTGTATTCAGCAGACGAACGAACAGACGAGGGCGCGCGCCACATGTGGGGCAGATTTGCACGGTTGCAGCGGGGATATGCATGCTCAAAACCTCCAGGCTAGCGCCTTCGTCCAATGATGTTGTCATTGTGATGAAAGCGTTTGGCAGGCCATAGACGCAGCATAAAAAAGCTGGATAGTATCAGTTCTGCCCACTGCCAAATCTGTGCCTATCCGCCTATGGAAACAGACCCTTACACGGCCGACGCCGCGCCCCGCAATGGTGCAACCCGCTATAGCGAGCTGGCCGCGCGCCTGCAACTGGATATCGAAACACGCCAGCTTAGCCCGGGCGAAAAGTTGCCTTCGGTGCGCGCGCTGTGTCGCACGTTTCGGGCCAGCCCGGCCACCGTGACTCACGCCCTGCATTTGCTGGAAGACGCCGGACTGGTGGAAGCCCGCCCGCGTTCCGGTTTCTATGTGCGACGGCCTGACCATCATCTGCGCTTTCCTCATCAGACCGCACCGACCATTACCCGCCCATTGCCGGTGGCGCTGTCGTCACAGCGGGCGCTGATGCGCGAATTTCATCGCAGCGATCACGATGATCGTTTGTGCCGCGCCTTGATTGATCCCGATTGTTATCCGGGCGTGGCCCTGCAACGCATCATGACGCTGCAGGCGCGGCGCGACCCCGGCATCCTGGCGCGGGCGTCTGTCTGTGGAGGGTCCAGCGCGTTGCGTGAACAACTGGCGCGGCGAGCGGTACAACTGGGCTGCCATTGGGACGCAGATGAAGTGCTGATCACGCATGGCGAAACCGAAGCGGTGCATACCTTTTTGCGGCTGTTTACCAAGCCGGGTGACGTGGTGGCCATCCAGTCGCCCAGCCATATGGCCTTGCTGAATTTGCTGGACACGCTGGGCGTGCAAGTGCTGGAAATCCCGGCGCATCCGGTCGATGGGCTGTCGGTGGACGCGCTGGCGTTTGCCTTGCGCCGGGAAAAAATCGCAGCCTGTGTGCTGACTGCCAACTTCCCCAATCCCACCGGCAGCTTGATGAGCGATGCGGCCAAGCGGCGTACGGTGGATCTGCTGGCGCAACATGGCGTGCCCTTGATTGAAGACGATAGCGTGGGCGAGCTGTATTACGGCAAGGCGCGGCCGCTGCCGTTCAAGGCGTTTGATCAGACCGGCAATGTGTATTACTGCGCCGACCTGGGGTTTCTGGTGGGGCCGGGCATTTCGGTGGGCTTTGCCGTTACCGGTAATCAGCGCTACGCCTTTGAATATGCCTTGATGGCCAAAGGCGAGCCGCCGCCTTTGTTGTTCCAGCGCACCCTGGCCACGTTTATGGCCAGCGGCCAGTTCGAACCGTATTTGCGCCGCTTGCGCCGGACCATGGCGGATTACACTGCGGCGCATCGTGCGGCGGTGGAAGCGCATTTTCCGGCCGAGACGCGCATGGCGGCTGCACCGGGCGGCATTCTGATCTGGGTGGAATTGCCGCATGGGATGGACAGCTCCGAGTTGCAGCGGCGCGCACTCGATCAACACATCCGCTTTGCGCCGGGGCGTTTGTTCAGCCTGGATGCCAGTTTTGCAAACTGCATGCGGCTGAACGCGGGTCATCGCTTCCGGCCCGAAACCGAGCGCGAAATCGCAACCCTCGGCCGTTTGATCCGCGAACAGATGGCGGTATAGCGCACCGAGCGCCGTTCCAGCAGCGGCGGTCGGCGCGGCGCGGCCCTGGTGCGTTAGATCAGCACTCATTCGCGGAGCTTGTTATGCCTACACGTCGCACTTTTTTGCTGCAAACCCTGCCAGCCGCCAGCCTGGCCCTGCTGCTGGCGCGCACTGCACGGGCCGACGACCCGCTGCTGACGGAGTCGGACCCCGAGGCTATCAAACTGCACTACGTGGCCGACGCCAGCAAAGTGGACAAAGCCAGCAATCCGACCTACGCCGCGGGCCAGCGCTGCGATACCTGTGAGCTGTACAACCCGCCCGCCAATTCGGCCAGCGGCGCCTGTAGCTTGATCAAGGGCAAACAGGTGGCCGGGGCGGGTTGGTGCGATCAGTACGTGCCCTGAACGCCGTTTATTGCTGGACCTTGCCCGGGCCGTTATAGCGTGACAGCCAATGCGCATAGGGCGCGGGTAGTACCCAATCGGCACGGTCCTGCTTGAGCACTTGCGCTAATTCATAGGCGTAATGCGGATTAGCCAGATGGGCGCGGCCGATCATGACCAGATCCATATGCTGATCGGCGATCAGCCGTTGTGCCGTGTGCGGATCGTCCATGCTCCATGACGACGCCACCGGCAAACCGGTTTCGTTACGCACGCGTTCGGCAATCGGCGCAAGAAAGGCGGGCGTGCCCCACGGAATTTGCGTATCGGGAATGACGAAGTTGACGCTGACGTTGAGCATGTCGAGGCCGGCAGCGCGCATTTTGCGCACCAGTTCGATCGACTCGGCCAGCGTTTGCGCGTCAGCGCCGTCATATTCGATGACGCCGAAACGTGCGGTCAAAGGCAGATGCTGTGGCCAGACTTCGCGCACGGCCGCCAGCGTTTCCAGCAGAAAGCGACCACGATTTTCAGCGCTGCCGCCATATTCATCGGTGCGCTGATTGCTGTGCGCCGAGAAGAAACTCTGCGCCAGATAGCCGTGGGCGAAGTGCAGTTCCAGCCATTCAAAGCCCGCATCGCGAGCGCGGCGTGCGGCGGAGACAAAGTCGGCCGTGACGCGCGCAATGTCGTCCCGCGTCATCGCTTGCGGCACCTTGGGCAGACCGCCACCAAATGCAATGGCCGACGGCGCCAGCGTATCCCAGCCGCGCGGGTCACCCTCGGCAATATGATCGTCGCCTTCCCACGGCTTGTTGGCACTGGCTTTGCGCCCGGCGTGGCCAATCTGGATGCCCGGCACCGCGCCCGCTTGCTTGATGCTGGCGGCAACGCGCGCCATGCCTTCGATATGCTGATCGCTCCACAAGCCGGTGCAGCCCGGGGTAATGCGACCTTCGGGCGACACGCCGGTTGCCTCGACGATCACCAGACCGGCACCACCCCGCGCCATACCGGCGTAATGCGCCCAGTGCCAGTCGTTGGTAAAGCCATCGACGGCGCTGTACTGGCACATCGGCGGGATGGCAATGCGGTTGCGCAGGGTGACATCTTTGAGCGTGAACGGCGTAAACAGCGCGGACATGAAGGATCCTTGGTTCGATTGATTGCAGGTGCGCCAGGCGGGGCGCAGCCGCCTGGAATGGCGACGCATGCACGTACTGACGCGCAGCGATGACGGCATGGGTTTTTGGTTTGCTAGCGTAGCAACGCCAAGCTGGGCCGGTCTTTGCGCGAAATCAGGCGCAGCCCGTATTCACCAGACCGGTCCACTAGAAAACGTGCAAAGCAATGGCTCGCATGCAATGCGAGCCATTGGAGTCAGGCCGGACGGCGCCTGGTTTGATCAGAACGGAATATCGTCCTCAAAATCATCAAAGCTACGCGCTGGCTGGCGCTGGGCTGCGGGCGCAGGGGCCGGTGCCGCCTGTTGCGGGCGCGGTGCCGGTGCGGCAGCGGCTGGCGCGCTGTATTCCTGATTGAAATCGTCGTAGCCGCCGTCCTGGTTGCCGCCACCCATACCGCCGCCACCACGGCCACCCAGCATTTGCATCTGGTCCGCGATGATTTCGGTGGTGTAACGGTCAGCACCGGTCGCCTTGTCTTGCCACTTGCGTGTCTGCAGGCGACCTTCGATATAAACGGCACTGCCTTTTTTCAGGTACTGGCCGGCGATCTCAGCCAGGCGGTTGTACATGGTGATGTTGTGCCATTCGGTTTTTTCTTGCTGCTGACCTTGCTTGTCTTTGTAGCGGTCAGTGGTGGCGATGCTGAAATTACAGACAGCGCCGCCGGAAGGCAGATAGCGGGTTTCCGGGTCGCGACCCAGATTGCCGATCAGCAGCACTTTGTTGAGCGATGCCATAGGGGTTCCTTGAGATAAGGCACGCAGACAGAAATATCGGGTCTGCGGCTGGTTAAAGCGGGCGTGCGCAGCGTTTGCGCGGGCGACCACCCTGCGGGGCGATCTGACAGCCGCACAGTATACCGGGGCAATCGTCGCACGGGGAGCAGCAGCCGGTCCGCCTACACACAAAAAACGGGAGCCGATGCGCCGCACCCGCCGCTACGCTCGATTGCCGTTCAGCGCCGCTAGTGCAGGGCACCGTCCCGCGTGAGCAACAGGCAGCGGCTGGCCGTTGCGCTTTGCACCGACGCCACATGCCAGCCTGGTGCGCGCAGCGGGCGTTGCTCTTGTTCGGGCAGGTACAGCGTCACAAAGTCTTGTGCGCGGTGCTGGTCCGGCGGCGTCAGGGTCAAGCTCAGCGCATCGGCGCTGCTGAGCAAATGCAGCTGCCATAAATGGCCCGCACCATCCGGCCGCAGCAGCGGCGAAATACCATCGTCGTCAAAACAGCTACTGGCAAATTCGCCGCTGCCGGGTGGCGGGTACAAGGCAAAGCCGCGGGCATCGGCACGTTGATCAAACTGCTGTTCCGCGGTGTTCAACGCAATCATGGCGCCCGCCCGCACCAGCAGCACGGGTGGATCTTCCGGCGTTGCCACAAAGTTGGCGTACTGGCCGCCGCGATAGTAGTCGCCGCGGTAACCGTCAAACCAGTCGCAGCCCGCGGGCAGATACACCTCACGTGTGCTGGCGCCGGCCTGCACCACCGGTGCAATCAGCAAATCGGCGCCCAGCATCCAGTCGTCGTTTTCTTCGCGGCAGACCGGGTCCGCCGGAAAGTTCAGGAAAGTGGGCCGGATGGCCGGCTCATAGGCGTAATGCGCGCGCCAGAGCAAGTGATAAATCTGTGGCAACAAGCGATAGCGCAGCCGCAGCAACATGCGGATTTGAGCGGCACTGCCGATAAAGCGCCATGGCTCGCTACTCGGGCCGTCGTGGTCGTCGCTGTGGCCGGATCTGATAAAAAAGCGCGGCATGAACAGATTGGCCTGGATGGCACGCAGCAACAGTTCGCGCCCCGGTTTAGGCCCGAGTACGCCGCCCACCGCGTGGCCGATATTGGAAACGCCCGACAGCGCCAGGCCCAGCCCCATCTTGATATTGAACTGCAGGGTCTCCCAACTGGCGACACTGGCGCCGGAGTCGGTCTGTACATAGCGCTGCATACCGGCGTAGCCCGCGCGCCCGCTCAGCAAGGGGCGTTGGTTGGGCGCCTGCGCCAGCAAGGCCTTGCGCGAAGACTGCGCCATAAGCAGCGGAAACAGCGGCCGCGTTTCCATGGCAATGCCGCGCTTCCCGTGGTGGTGGGCGACGGCGTCGACATTGCGGATGTCGAAGGCGTCGGCTTCATGCGCCAGCGCGCTGACGCCCACGCTGAGCAGGGCATTCTTGATGCCGGCTTGCCACCAGCGATCGGTCGCCGGGTTGCTGAAATCCAGCCAGGCACCTGCGCCGTCACGCAGCGCTTGCAGATCGGGCTTGCCATCGAGGCCTTTGATCAGCAGGCCCAGTGTCGCCGCCTCGGCATAACGCGGGTGGTCGGCGTATAGATAAGGCGTGATGCTGGCGACGACCCGGATGCCGCGCGCAAGGCCGCTGCGCATCAGCGCCGCAGGATCCGGAAAGCGCTTGGCATTCCAGTGAAACACATGCGGCTTGCGGCCTATGCTGCTGTAGCCCGGCGTCAGTTGCAGCGCGTCGCAGAGCATGTCGTGCTGCTGGCAGCCGCGCATAAAGTCGTCGCAGCGGGTTTCGGCATCCGCCGCATCGGCGTAGCAGGTGGCGCTGCTATTGAATCCAAGCGCCCAACGCGGCATCAGCGCCGGGCGACCGGTAAGCCAGGTGTAGCGCTGCACGATGTGCAAGGGCGTAGCGCCGCCGATCACGTAGTAATCCAGATCGCCATGGTCAGCGACAAAGCTGCGAAAACGGCCGTAACGGGCGTCCACTTCGCGACCCATATCAAAGGTGCAGTCGGCCAGCGTGTCGTAGAACAGGCCGACTGCGGCCGGGCTGTGGCGCTGCCACGCCAGGTAAAAGGGAATGTGCTTGTACAGCGGGTCGCTGCTGCTGGCGTGGTAGCCATCGGCATCGCAATTGCTCAGGCGATAGCGTTGCCCCGCACGGTTAGCAGGGCCGCTGCGTTCGCCGAGGCCAAAATACATCTGGTCTTCGGCATGCTGCAGATAGTGGTAAACCCGGTGATCCCAGCCGCCCCAGTTGATGGCCTGCGCGGTGCGATCGGCGGCCACACTGTACCAGGTCTGGTCGATCCGGCTTTGCCATTCGCAGCGCAAACCGGCGAGGGTAATGGTCAGGCGTAACTGGCTGGTTTCGACCACAAGCTGGCCCGGCAAGTGGCGAATCTGATAGTCGGGAAGGGCAAAGCCACGCAGATCAAAGCGATCGCGCCCGCCGCTGGCGACGTCGCTCTGGCCCGGGGCGATGGCCCAGCTGTGCGGCTGGTTCAGCGTGGCGCCGGGCAGGACCAGTACCCGGATAATGTCGGTCTCCAGCACAAAGACGTGCGCCAGATGTTCATGGTCCGTGCTGCGCAACGTTAGCAGTGCGCCCTGGCGGGTGTGCAAGGCAAACACGGGTGGATGAGCAGAATGGGGCACGGCGGCAGTCCTTGCGACAAGAGAACAAACAACGGGGCGGTGGCCCCGTTTGCGTCAGCGCAGTTCAAAAGCGTGAGATCAGGCCCAGCCGCAGGCGCCATTCGGTATCGTCATTGCGTAGATCGGCGGTATTGCCCATATAGGCCACCTCGGCATACGGCAACAGATTCGGCTGCAAGGTGTAGGTGACTTTCAGGTTGTGCAGATACTGGCTGGAGCGACCGTTGTTGTAGACAAACTGACTGTCGTCTTTTTTGTTCCAGGCGTAGTTGTATTCGATGGCGGTCTTGTCTATCCATTTGGTGAGCCAGAAATCCAGCTGCCACGCACTGTCGTTGTTGCTGTGGACCTGGCCTGCGGGCATGCCACGGCGGGTCACCGAGTCGTAATTGGCGTGGTCGTAACGCACGCGGGCATCGGCTCGCCAGGTGGGCCAGAATGCCCAGTTGGCACGCAGATACGGCTTGATCGTCGAGCCATTGCTGTTCCACGTCAGCACGCCACCGGGCAGCACGGTGACGCTGTCGCTGGCTGGAATGGCATACCAGGCTTCGATTTCGCTGTAATCGCTACGGAAGCTGTCTAGCGAACCGCTGCCGTTAAATGCCGCGGCTTCCAGCGAAGCGCCAAAGCCGTTCTGCCAGACATTGGCGACTTTGACGCGGCTGCGGTATTGCTCGCTACCGGTGCGATATTCGCCGCGCACGTCGACTTCAAAAGCGTGGGCACAGCTGAAAGCACCGAGCAGGCTGATGCCGATTACGGTATGACGAAGGATGGGACGGATGGTCATGACGGGGGCTCTCCCTGGGTGAATGGGGAGCGAGTATTTGCTTGTGACAGGCAATTAAATTTGCGCTGGATCAAGCGTGGAACAGGGCGTTCCGCTGCGCTAAAAACACAGCGGCGGTGCCGTTTTCAGGCCCGCCGCGTATGTGCATCGCATTTTGAGATTATGGAGCGGGAGGGTACGTAAAAAGTACCACTCGGACGACGCTTAAACCGCGCCGGTCTGCGCAATCAAGGCGCGGGCCGCGGCTTCATCCCAGCCGCTCTGCATGACCTTGAGCAAGGCCACGCGTTCTTCTAACAACACCACCGCTTCTTTGACGCCAGCCACCCGGCCCAGCTGTTGCGACAACTCGGCCGCGCTGCCGCGCCATGCTTCGCCGATATGGAACATCTGCGTCTTGACCGGCAAGGGCGGTTCCAGCCCTAGCGTAACCACCAGCCATACCGCCATCAGCGCGGCACACAGCCAGAACACCGGTGTCGCGCCGACGTGCTGATACAGATAACCGGCCGCCACCGAACCGACAAACATCGCCAGTGACTGGCAGGTGTTATACACGCCCATGGCCGTACCTTTGGCGTCGGTGGGCGCAATTTTGCTGATCAGGCTGGGCTGCGTGGCTTCCAGGATATTGAAGGCGACAAAATAAAGGCCCAGCCAGACAAAAATCATGACCAGATTGGGCATGTATAGCGCCATCCCCGTCTGCGCCACCAACATCAGCGCAATGGCCAGCAGAAACACGCGCTTAAGCAGATTGCGTTTTTCCGCCACGATGACCGCAGGCACCATCAAGACAAAACCGACCAGCACCACCGGCAAATAGACTTCCCAATGCTGCGCGACCGGGATGTGGCCGGTACTGGCGAGCAAGAGTGGCATGACCGTGAACATGGCCATTTGCGCGGCGTGCAAAGCAAATACGCCGTAATTGAGACGACGCAGCTGCGGATGCTTGAGCACGGCGGGCAGGCGGCTGGGGTTGGCCTCGGCGTCGGAATGAAAACGCGACAAGGTGGGCGAAGGAATGATCTTCCACACCCCGATCAAGGCAGCGACCGCAAGAATCGCCGTCAGCAGAAAAATACCCGGCAAGCCAACCCAGTTGGCCAGCGTCGGGGCCGCGACCAGCGACACGGCAAAGGTGGTGGCGATGCTGCCGCCTATCATTGCCATGGCCTTGGTGCGATTTTCTTCGCGCGTCAGGTCAGCCAGCAGGGCCGTAATGGCGGCGGAGATTGCCCCCGCGCCTTGCAGCGCCCGGCCCGCGATCATCCATTCAATGCTGTGGGCGCTGGCGCAGACCACGCTGCCGACGGCAAACAGTACCAGACCGACGTAAATGACTTTTTTGCGGCCGACACGGTCGGACCACATGCCAAAGGGCAGCTGCAAGAAGGCCTGCGTCAGACCAAATGCGCCGAACGCCAGCCCGACCAGGGCGTGGTTATTGCCGCCCTCAAGCTGCGTGGCGTACACCGCAAACACCGGCAAAATCAAAAACATGCCCAGCATGCGCAGGGCATACAACCCGGCCAGGCCGAGCGAAGCGCGTAATTCCAGAGGATTCATCGTATGAGTATCTAAGCGGGTCAGGCAGCGCGTTGATGGTCCAGATCAGGCAGGAACATGGTGATCAAACCCAACAAAGGCAAGAACGCGCACAGGTGGTAAACAAATTCGATGCTGGTGTGGTCGGCCAGCACCCCCAGCGTGGCGGCACCGATACCGCCCATGCCAAAGGCAAAGCCAAAGAACAGGCCCGACACCATGCCCACTTTGCCGGGGATCAATTCTTGCGCATACACCAGGATGGCCGAAAACGCCGAGGCCAGCACCACGCCAATAATGACCGTCAGCACACCGGTCCAGAACAGGTTGGCGTAGGGCAGCACCAGCGTAAAAGGAGCAACGCCCAGGATGGACGCCCAGATGACATACTTGCGCCCGATGCGATCGCCAACCGGCCCGCCGATGACGGTGCCCGCAGCGACGGCAAACAGGAACACAAACAGATGCACCTGCGCGGATTGCACCGAGACACCAAATTTCTGGATCAGATAAAAGGTGAAATAGCTGCCGATGCTGGCCATATAAAAATACTTGGAGAAAATCAGCGCCAGCAGAATGGCAATCGAGGTGCCGATCTGCTTGCGGCTCAAATCATGCGCCGCCACGCGGCCGCTTTTGGCGCGCGCGCCCTGGCGATGGACACGATACCAACCGCCCACCTTGTACAGCACCACCATGGCGACCAGCGCCGCCAGCGAAAACCAGGCAATGCTGCCCTGGCCATGCGGCACGATAATTGCAGCGGCTAACAAGGGCCCCATTGAACTTCCGAGGTTGCCCCCCACTTGGAACAGGGACTGCGCCAGGCCGTGCCGGCCGCCCGAAGCCATCCGCGCCACGCGGCTGGATTCCGGATGGAAGATGGAAGAACCGGTGCCGACCAGCGCAGCTGCCAACAGCAACCAGCCAAAGCTGGGCGCCACCGATAGTATTAATAAACCTGCCAGCGTAAACCCCATGCCTATCGGTAAAGAATACGGTTGTGGTTTGCGGTCGGTATAAAGCCCCACCACCGGTTGCAGCAACGATGCGGTGATCTGATACGTCAACGTAATCAGACCAATCTGGGTAAAACTCAGATGAAAACCGCCTTTGAGGATCGGGTAGATCGCCAGGAATAACGACTGGATCATGTCGTTGAGCAAGTGCGAAAAACTGATCGCGCCCAACACGCCAAAGGCGGTGGACTGTACCGCTGAAGCGGCAGGCGCCGGCGTGGCCGAGGTGGTTGCGCTGGTTTGCATAAGCGTATCGTCGCACCGAGAGAGAGCGGAAAACCGCCATTCTAGCAGGCCGGCGCACCACACCAGGTTGAGCCGCCGGTTTTTATCAAGATGGGTCTCGCAACGCCCGGCCTTACTGGCCGATTCTGTTATATTCACGGATTGCCCGCGTGGGCATTCAGCACATTGGCATCAGGCCCGGATAATGAGCTACCGTCCTACCGCAGAACAAGATATCCCGCTGATCCGCATCCGCGGCGCACGCACTCACAACCTCAAGAACGTCAGTCTCGATCTGCCCCGCGGCAAGCTGGTGGTGATTACGGGGCTGTCGGGCTCGGGCAAATCTTCACTGGCTTTCGACACCTTGTATGCCGAAGGCCAGCGTCGTTACGTCGAGTCTTTGTCGGCCTACGCCCGCCAGTTTTTGCAGCTGATGGAAAAACCCGATGTTGATCTGATCGAAGGCTTGAGCCCGGCGATCTCGATTGAGCAAAAGGCCACCAGCCACAATCCGCGCTCCACCGTCGGCACGGTCACCGAAATCCACGATTACCTGCGCTTGCTGTTTGCCCGTGTGGGTACGCCGTACTGCCCGGATCACGATCTGCCGCTGGAATCACAGACCGTCAGCCAGATGGTGGACCATGTGCTGGCGCTGGAAGAAGAAACCCGGCTGATGATTCTGGCCCCGCTGATTGTGGGCCGCAAAGGTGAAAACCTTGATCTGTTTGATGAGCTGCGCGCGCAAGGTTTTGTGCGCGTGCGCGTGGATGGCGAGACCTACGAACTCGACGCCGTGCCCAAGCTCGACAAGAACAAAAAGCACACCATCGAAGTGGTGATCGACCGCCTTAAAGTGCGCGCCGATCTGAAACAACGGGTAGCCGAATCGTTTGAAACCGCCTTGCGCCACGCCGATGGCCGCGCCATTGCGGTGGAAATGGATAGCGGCAAAGAACACTGGTTCTCGTCGCGCTTTGCCTGCCCGGTGTGCAGCTTTAGCCTGCCCGAACTCGAGCCGCGGCTGTTCTCGTTCAACAATCCGATGGGCGCCTGTCCCAAGTGCGACGGCTTGGGCCAGATCACTTTCTTTGATCCCAAACGCGTGGTGGCGCACCCCGAGCTCAGCCTGGCCGCTGGCGCGATCAAGGGGTGGGACAAGCGTAACCAATTCTATTTTCAGATGTTGGGCAGCCTGGCAGAGCATTACGGCTTTGATCTGAACACCGCCTGGGAAGACCTGACCGACGAAGTACGCACCGCGGTGCTGCATGGTTCGGGCAAGGACCAGATCGCGTTTATTTATATGAATGAGCGCGGTAGCAAGTTCGAACGCATTCATAGCTTTGAAGGCATCATCCCCAATCTGGAACGCCGTTATCGCGAGACCGATTCGATGACGGTGCGCGAAGAACTGGCCAAATATCAGAACAACCAGCCTTGCCCCAGCTGCGGCGGTTCGCGGCTGCGCCGGGAGGCCCGCTTTGTCAAAGTCGGCACTGAAACGCTGCATGCGATTGCGCAAATGGCACTGCGCGATGCCAGCCAGTTTTTTACCGCGCTGGAATTTGAAGGCAATAAAGCGCAGATCGCTGAAAAAATCGTCAAGGAAATCCGCGAACGCCTGGGCTTTCTGGTTAACGTCGGGCTTGATTACCTAAGCCTGGAACGCAGCGCCGACACGCTGTCGGGCGGCGAGGCGCAACGGATTCGGCTGGCTTCGCAAATCGGTTCGGGTCTGACCGGCGTGATGTATGTGCTGGACGAACCGTCGATTGGCCTGCATCAACGCGATAACGACCGTTTGATCGGCACGCTGATGCGCCTGCGCGATCTGGATAACACCGTGATCGTGGTCGAACATGACGAAGACGCCATCCGCGCCGCCGATTACCTGGTCGATATGGGCCCCGGCGCGGGCGAGCATGGCGGCTCGGTGATTGCCGCCGGTTTGCCAGCCGAAGTGATGGCCAACCCCGATTCGATTACCGGCCAGTTTCTCAGCGGCACACGGCGGATCGAGCTGCCGGAAGCGCGGCGTTCGCCTGATCCAGACAAGTGGTTCACGCTGAAAGGCGCGCACGGCAACAACCTAAAATACGTTGATCTGGCGCTGCCAGCGGGTTTGCTGGTGTGCATTACCGGCGTATCGGGCTCTGGCAAATCCACGCTGATCAACGACACGCTGTACGCCATCGCGGCGCGTGATCTGAATGGCGCTTCGTCCGAACCGGCGCCGTTCCAGGAAATCAACGGCCTGGATCTGTTCGACAAAGTCATCAATGTCGATCAATCGCCTATTGGCCGCACGCCGCGTTCCAACCCGGCCACGTACACCGGTTTGTTTACGCCGATCCGCGAATTGTTTGCCGGTGTGCCCACCAGCCGCGAACGCGGCTATGGTCCGGGGCGTTTCAGCTTTAACGTCAAGGGCGGCCGCTGCGAAGCGTGTCAGGGCGATGGCGTGATCAAGGTTGAAATGCACTTTTTGCCGGATGTGTATGTGCCGTGCGATGTGTGTCACGGCAAGCGCTACAACCGCGAAACGCTGGAAGTGCAATACAAGGGCAAGAGCATCACCGAAGTGCTGGAAATGACGGTGGAGCATGCGCTGGAGTTCTTCCAGGCCGTGCCCACCGTGGCGCGCAAACTGCAGACGCTGATGGACGTGGGCCTGGGCTATATCCGCCTGGGTCAGTCGGCCACCACGCTGTCGGGGGGCGAAGCACAACGGGTGAAGCTGGCGCTGGAGTTATCCAAGCGCGATACCGGCCGCACGCTGTATATCCTGGATGAGCCGACCACGGGTTTGCACTTCCACGATATTGATTTGCTGCTGGGCGTGGTGCGCCGTTTGCGCGAGCACGGCAATACCGTGGTCGTCATCGAGCACAATCTGGACGTGATCAAAACTGCTGACTGGATTGTCGACCTGGGCCCGGAAGGTGGCGCGGGCGGCGGCGAGATTATTGCCGTCGGCACGCCGGAAGATGTGGCCGCCAACAAGAAATCGCATACCGGGCATTACCTGGCACGCGTGCTGGAATCGCACAAATAAGCGGGTTATGCGTGGCTTGAGTGGATAAAAAAAAACGGGACCGACTGGTCCCGTTTTTATTGCACCGTGGCAGGGTTACGGCAAGGCGTGCAGATGCGCCGCCACCGCCGGGCTGAAGTTAAAGCCGTCGTACTTGTCCCAGTTGATCGACCACGTCATCACACCGCGGAAGGTCGGGTAAGCCTGGTTCGGTTTAACCGTGCCGCAATTGGTCAGCGTGGTCAGGCAATCCACGGCCGCGTTGACGGTCGCGGTGGTCACAAAGCCGCTATTGGCCGACTTGTTGCCGCTTGGTACGCCAAACGCCACCTGATCCGGACGCAGACCGGTAAAGCTGCCCGAATTACCATAACCCAGCGGGAAGCCTTCGATCAGCATCTTGCTGCCGGCCACCAGCATGTCCACCGAACCTTCCGGCAAGGCATTGGCGTTATACGGCGTGTACAGGCCACCGTTGTTGTAGTACTGCACGTGGATCACGGTCAGCTCGTTGCGCAGGCCGTCGATAATCGGCAGATACGCGCCCCAGATGCCGCCATAGGTGATGTAGCCGCCTTGCACGTATGGATGCTCAGGCGCCATCGACAGATAGAAGCTGCTGCCGACCTTGGCTTTCAGTTGCTTAACACCGGTGACCAGGTTGTTGATGATGGCTGCGCCGGACGTTACGCCGCTGCCGCTTTCCAGATCCAGATCGATCCCGTCAAAGCCGTATTTGGTGATCAGGCCGTACAGGCTGTTCACAAAATTGGTGACGTCGGAGGCGCTGTTCAGCGTAATCGAACCGTCCTGACCGCCCAGCGACAACACCACTTTTTTGCCTGCGGCTTTCTTGGCGGCGATTTCGGCGATGAATTGCGCTTCGGTGCCGGCATCGGGGTCGAGCGTAAAGCTGACGTTGCCGTTGCCCGCGTTGTCGGCAAAGGCCACCACGATTACGTCGTAGTCATTGCTGACGTTGGCGATGTGGAAGGTCGGGCCGCTCGGATTGGTGAAGTTATGCCAGTAACCCACCAGCGCGTGCTTGGCCAGCGAACCAGACGGCGTCGGCGTGGGCGCAGGGGTTGGCGCTGGGGTGGGGGTCGGCGTGGGGGCCGGGGTCGGCGCGGGTGTTGGGGCTGGCGTTGGGGCCGGGGTTGGTGCTGGCGTCGGGGTGGGTGTTGGGGTGGGCGTTGGTGTGGGGGCAGGCGTCGGGGTCGGGGTCGGGGTTGCGCTATCTACGCCCAGGTCTTGCCACAGACTCGGCGTTGCCGCCGGGTTCCAGCCTGCGCCAGCGTAATCAGTCTGTGTGACCAGCGCTTTGTAATCATGGCCGTTGTAATACACGATGGTGCCCGCGCTATAGGTACCGCCATCTACCCAGGTCGGGTAAGCCATGGCGAGGGCAGAGGCCAACAGGGCAGGCAAAGCGACGAGCGCGACTTTCCCTTGTCCGCGTGCGAACAATTTGTGCTTCATGGGTACATCCTCCGGTTACAACTGTTTGTACTGTTTTAGGAACTGCGATGGTATTTTTACCATCCGTTCCGATTATGCGGAGGCTCCCAGCACTGTCAACGCTGCGGCGGCAGAATCAGCATTTGTCCGACACCGGCCGACACAATGCGTGATGCCATTCACAAAATGGCCGCAGGTCGCGGATCAGCGGGGACAAACATATATACCCTTCATCGGCCCCAATGCTTACGCGAATAAAACGTGTAAATTATGATCTATACAAGATTGGCATGGAGATCATTGGTCTCCACCTTTGGCACCTCCGCCTGAACCGCCCCATGGAGTCTTGTATGAACCTTCGCCCCAGCCTGATCGCAGCAGCGTTGCTCGCCACTGCTGCTGCCAGCGCGCACGCCACCGTAGTTCCGTTAAGCTTCGATCTGACCACGCGTATTCAGTTAAGCAATGGTTTGAGCCTTAACGCCACGCCAGCTCAAACGTCCGGCGGCATCATTGGCTCTGACATTGCGGGTGGCGGGCTCGCCGCGCCTGCCACCACGGATTTCAGCATTGCCACCACTCATGCCGCGCTAACGCAAACGCTGGACTCCGATGGTCTCGGTTTTCATGTGCTGGGGCAGTACTGGCCCATTGCCCAGGACACCGCCACGTGGGCAGGCACTGGACTGCAGTTTGCCATTGCTACAAATGGCTACGCGGGGACCATCACGGTTGATTACGACTTGCTGATTACACTGCCGGCCGACCCTGCTCTGGTCGATGGTGGGGTGGATAGTCTGTTGGACTCCAGCCTGACTGGGCAGTCCTCTCAAGGGATCGCGCCGAACACGTACGCCACTGGCGTCACCGAGTACAAGGGTAGTTTTATCTATACAGTAGGCGCACTGGACAGCAGCACAGGTACAGGCATCTATACGCTTGGGCTTAGCCAGATTGGCAACTTTTATGGCACACGCGCAACCGCTCCCGTTCCTGAGCCAGAAACTTACGCGTTGATGGGCGTGGGCCTGGTGGGCTTGATGGCGTCAGCCCGTCGGCGCATGCGCAAGAACAGCTAAGAATTGGCGCATAAAAAAGGCGTCGACATTGCGTCGACGCCTTTTTTACGCCCAGACCCGTGCTAGCCAGGTCTGTCCATCTGATTAGCCATTGGGTTGATAAATCACCAACTGGATGCCCGGCGTAAACGGCTGCGGATTCCAGCGCTTCAGATCATCCGTATCCACATTGTGCTTGTGCGCAATCGACGCCATGGTGTCGCCGCGGCGCACGGTATAACGCTGCGCCTGGCCGCGGTCGCTGGTTTTATGCGCTGCGCCATTGCTGGCCAGCTTTAGCGTCTGCCCGGTGCTGATGTGATTGTTGCGCAGGCCATTCATGCTTTTGAGCGTGGCCACGCTGATGCCGTAGCGTTTGGCAATGTTGAACACGGTATCGCCGCGCGCCACGCGATAGGTGGTGGGCGTGTCATCGGCCTCGGTCTGGCTGCTCTGACGTAACGCCACTTTGACCACGCGTGCCGAAGGCTGCGCGATCTGCACTTTACGCGGCGCATCTTGCGCGCCGGTGTCCACCGGATCAGCCGCCCGGTTGGCCGCCAGCGCCACCAGGGTTTGCTGCTCGCTGGCGTCGATATCTGCGCTCTTCGGCACCAGGATGGTCTGACCGCGCGCCACACGCTCGCGGTTGCCGATGTCGTTGATGTCCTTGAGTTCGGCCACGGTAATACCGAAGGACGTCGCCAGCTTGTCGAGATTTTCCCCGGCGTGCGTCACATACGGCTGCCAGTTCAGCAAAGGTTTGTCGCCATTGGCCGCGAGGTTTTTCTCAAAGATATCCACTTTGCTGGCCGGCAGTACCAGCTGGCGGTCGTCCTTGTGCGCAATCACCGGGCGGATAAAGCCCGGGTTGAGCCGCAGCAATTCATCCACCGGTACTTCGGCCAGCTCGGCGGCCACTTTGACATCCATATGCCGACCGGGCGTTACCGTCGCAAAGTAAGGCTGGTTCGGCAAGGAGGCCAGCGTGATGCCATAAGCCGACGGATTGGCGATGATATTGCGCACGGCCAGCAACTTGGGTACGTAATTACGTGTTTCGTCCGGCATGCGGATGCTGGCGTAATCGGTCGGCAAACCGGCGGCTTCGTTTTTGGCGATAGAGCGCGCTACGCCATTCTCGCCCCAGTTGTATGAGGCCAGCACCAGCTGCCAATCGCCAAACATGCCATACAGTTCTTGCAGATAATCCAGCGCGCCCTGGGTGGCGGCGACCACATCACGGCGACCGTCATACCACCAGGTCCGTTCCAGCCCGTAACGCTTGCCGGTTTCCGGGATGAACTGCCACATGCCCGCCGCTTTAGCGGTCGATTCGGCTTTGGGGTTGTACGCGCTCTCGATCATCGGCAGCAGCGCAAATTCCATAGGCATGCCGCGCTTTTCGACTTCGCTGGTCACGTAATACAGATAGCGCGAGCTGCGATCGATAATGCGCGCCAGATAATCAGGGCGCGCCGCGTAATAGTTTTCCCATTTGGTCACCAGCGGGCTATCAACGTCCTGCATGGCAAAGCCGCCACGGATGCGATCCCACAGGTTGTCGTAATGGATGCTGGCGACGGGGTCTTCGGCAAAGAGTGTCGACACGGTCTGTGCGGTGTCGTCAGACAGCGTAAAGGCCGGGTCGCGCAATTGATAGTCGATACGGGTTACGTTGCCGGAAATGTCTTCCGCCATCGCCGCCGCACTGAACAGGCCCAGCAACAGGCCTGCAAGCAGTCGGTATTTCATTGTGACAACCCTGCGAATGCTCAAAATTGGCACCGATGGTGCCGGGCAGGCGCCGCCGCTGTCAATGCGCGAGTGGGCCTGAACAGGCCGGGCGGTACGAATCAGGCCCGGAAACGGTCCTTCCATCGGCGCAGTGTTGCAAAAATCTGCACTGGATCAGTGGCTTGCGCGTCTTGAGCTAAAGCACTTTCTTTAATGCCGATGGCATCAAAACGCAGAAAAGGATTGGTCTGCAATTCCAGCGCCAGCGTTGACGGCAAAGTAGGCAAGCCAGCCGCACGGGTGAACTGGGCTGCGGCAAAACGCGCCTGCAAATCCAGATTGCCAGGCTCGGCGGCCAAGGCAAACTTCAAATTGTCCAGCGTGTATTCATGCGTGCAGCAGACGCGGGTCTCTGCGGGCAGGGCGGCCAGCTTTTGCAGCGAGGCAAACATCTGCTCGGGCGTGCCTTCAAACAAGCGGCCACAACCGGCGGCAAACAAGGTGTCACCGCAAAAGAGCGCACCGGGCGTGCCCGCAGCGTAATAGGCGAGGTGATCCAGCGTATGGCCCGGCACCGCCAGTATCTCCAGCGGCGTGCCCAGCACCTCCAGCGTCTGGCCCTCTGCCACCGGCTGGGTAACCAGGGCAATATGGCCCGGTCCATACACCGGACAGGGCGCCGCCTGCGCCAGTTGCGCCAGGCCCCCGGTATGATCGCCGTGATGATGCGTAATCAGGATGCCCGCCAGGCTCAGGCCATGCTCATCCAGATACGCCAGCAAGGGCGGGGCCTCGCCGGGGTCGACTGCAAACGCATGGCGGTCATCGTGCAAAAGCCAGATATAATTCGTATCCAGAATCGGAATCGGGGTGATCTTGAACATGGACATGCCCGTTGGTGTGGAAAATACGTTCGACTATTTTGCCGAGTGGCTGCAAAGCCCGCTAGGCCGCTATCTGCTGGCCGAAGAGGCCGCATGGTTTGATCGGACCACCGCTGACATCTTTGGTTATAAGGCGGTGCAGCTGGAATTGCCGCAGATGGATTGCCTGCGCGCCAACCGCATGCCCTGGCGCACGCTGGTCGGCCAGTCTGCTGGCACCCGCGTGCGGTGCTGCGGCGAGTTTCTGCCGTTTGAGGCGCAGTCGATTGATTTGCTGGTGATGCCGCATGTGCTTGATTACTGCGCCGATCCGCATCAGGTCTTGCGAGAGGCCGAACGCGTGCTGGTGCCGGAAGGGCGTTTGCTGATCACCGGGTTTAATCCGTGGAGTTTGTGGGGGCTCAAGCGCTTTAAGCACAAGCAGCACGAAGTGCCGTGGCGTGGGCAGTTTATCTCTTTGCCCCGGCTGAAGGACTGGTTGTCTTTGCTGAATCTGGAAAGCATGCGCGGCGAATATCTGTTGTACAGCTTGCCGGTGCAGCGCGAGAAATGGCTGGCGCGTTCAAAGTTTCTGGAAGACGCGGGTGATCGCTGGTGGCCTGCCGCTGGCGGCGTTTATTGTCTGGATGTGGTGAAGCGTGTGCGCGGCGTGCGCATGATCGAACCCAAGTGGCGGCGCGTGCCCACCCCGACCACGGCCCCGGCGGCCGCGATCGACAAGGTGAGCGATGCGCGCATCGAGCGTTTGCGTGAACAAGCCGCCAAGGATCGTTGCAAGCCGTAGTCGCGACTGCGTTCAGGATTTGGCCAGCGGCGTGGGCGCATCTTTATCGCAAGCGCGGGCGGTGTCGGCCAGGTCTTGCAAAATGCGCAAGCCGTCGGCGCGATTCTTGATGGTGATATGCAGATCATGGCCGCTGCCGAGGTTGCCGCCGCCAAACACGATGTGCACGTCGCTGTCGGTCAGATCAACGTATTGCACCACGGTCAGGTTCAGATAGCGCTCGTAGCGCGCCGCGACATCTTTGCTGGCAGGCACTTTCCACAAACAGAAGGGAGCAGCCAGCGCCGGCGCGGCCAGAGTGGCGGCGGTAAGGGTCAGGGCGAGCAGGGCGACGCGCATGGGGTTCTCCCGGTTGGTTTTATTAATGGATTTTGAATGGCCACATTAGAGATTTATACCGACGGAGCCTGCAAGGGCAACCCGGGCCCCGGCGGTTGGGGCGCTTTATTACGTTATGGCGCACAAGAGAAAGAATTGTTTGGTGGTGAAGCACATACCACCAATAACCGGATGGAATTGATGGCCGTCATCCAGGGTCTGGGCATCCTGACCCGTGCCTGCGATGCCGTCATCTATACCGATTCGCAATACGTAAAGAATGGCATCGAAAGCTGGATTCATGGCTGGAAACGCAACGGCTGGAAGACGGCCGACAAAAAGCCGGTCAAGAACGCCGATCTGTGGCAGCGGCTGGACACCGAAGTGGCGCGCCACAAGGTGACCTGGCAGTGGGTCAAAGGCCACAGCGGGCACGAATTCAACGAGCGCGCCGATCAACTGGCCAATCGTGGCGTTGAATCCGTGCTGGGGCGTCCGTTGCGCTAAGCGCGGCCTCGGCCGGTGGTGACGAAGTTGTTTTGTTTTGAGTCTGTTTAGAAAAGGTTGGGCAGTCGCATATGCGTCAAATTCTTCTGGATACCGAAACCACGGGCTTACGCGTGGAAGACGGCAACCGCATTCTTGAAATTGCTGCGGTCGAAATGATCGATCGCAAAGTGTCTGCCGCCGATGTGCACCTGCATCTGTACATCAACCCCGAACGCGATAGCGAAGAGGGCGCGCTGAATGTCCACGGCCTGACCAGCGATTTTCTGGCGGACAAACCCCGCTTTGCGCAGGTGGTCGACCAGTTTCTGGAGTTCGTGCGCGGGTCCGAGTTGATCATCCATAACGCACCGTTTGACGTGGCGTTTCTGAACCACGAACTGGGCAAGCTCAAGCGCGGCAAGATTCAGGATTATGTGCACAGCGTGGTCGACACGCTGGCCATGGCCAAAGATCAATTCCCTGGCAAACGTAATAGCCTGGATGCGTTATGCGACCGCTTTGAAGTCGATCGCTCGGCGCGGGTGTTGCATGGCGCGCTGATCGACTGTGAGCTGCTGGCCGAAGTCTATCTGGCGATGACGCGCGGCCAGGACAGTCTGCTGATGGATTTCGTCAACGATGGCAGCACCGACAGCAATGGTCAGATTGTGGTGCGCGCCGCGCGTGGGCCGCTCAAGATCAGCCTGCCGACGCCCGAAGAGCTGGCCTTGCATGAGAGTTATCTCAACGATCTGGACAAGATCGTCAAAGGCCAATGTCTGTGGCACGCCATCGAAGCGCCGCCTGTTCCGGCCGAGGCCGCAGCGTGAGCGCCTGTATTGCGCTGTTGCCCGCCGCAGGCAGCGGCAGCCGCATGGGCGTGGCCCAACCCAAACAATATTTGCCTTTGCTGGGCCAGCCACTGATCTGGCATACGCTCACCGCCTTGCACGCCGTAGCGCGGCTGCAGCGCATAGTGGTGGTGCTGAGTGCCGACGATGAGTATTGGGATCAGTTTGATTGGTCCGACTTTACGCGACTGACCGTATTGCGCTGTGGCGGCGACACCCGCGCCCGCAGCGTGCGCAATGGCCTTAACGCTTTGGCCGCCGCTGGCCAGAATCCGCAAGACTGGGTGCTGGTGCACGACGCCGCGCGCCCCTGTATTGCGCCGGAACTGGTGGATCAGCTGATCGATACGCTGTTCGACGATGCGGTGGGCGGCATCCTGGCGGTGCCGGTGGCCGATACGCTCAAGCAGGCCTCGGCCGACCAGCATATCGCCGCCACCCGCCCGCGCGATGGCTTGTGGCAGGCGCAAACGCCGCAGATGTTTCGCGTCGGCCCGCTGGCCGGCGCTTTGGATCACGTCTCCGAAGCCCACATTACCGATGAAGCCAGCGCCATGGAGCAGCAGGGCCACGCCCCGCGCCTGGTGCACGGCAGCCCGTGGAATCTCAAAGTGACTTACCCGCAGGATCTGCATCTGGCTAGCCTGATCCTGCAACAACGCAAGGAAGCGCCGCATGGCTGAAAATCTGATTATTGAGAACGGCGACAAGGCCGCTAAATACGCCGCGCTGGTGCCGCAAATCCGCGCGCTGCTCGACGGCGAAAACGACGAAATCGCGCGCATGGCCAACGCCGTGGCCGCATTGCAACAAACCTTTGGCTGGCTGTGGACCGGTTTTTATCGCGTGGTGGGCGATGAACTGGTACTCGGGCCGTTCCAGGGGCCGATTGCCTGCACGCGCATTGCGCATGGCAAGGGTGTGTGTGGCGGCGCTTGGGCGCGTAACGAAACGCTAGTGGTGCCCGATGTCGACGCCTTTCCGGGTCATATTGCGTGCTCATCGCTGTCGCGTTCCGAAATCGTGGTGCCGCTGCATGACGCCAGCGGCAAGGTGATCGCGGTGCTGGATGTCGATTCGATTGAGCTGAACACCTACGACGCCATCGATAAAGAATGGCTGGAGCAAGTGGCCGCCATCGTGACGCAAACCGAGGCCGTGGCATGCGCATAGGTCAGGGCTGGGATGTGCACCGCCTGGTGCCCGATCGCTTGCTGATCCTGGGCGGCGTCACCATTCCGTTTGAGCTGGGCCTGCTGGGCCATTCGGATGCCGATGCCTTGTTGCACGCGATTACGGATGCGGTATTGGGCGCGGCAGGCCTGGGCGATATCGGCCGGCATTTTCCGGATACCGCCGCCGAATTCAAAGGCGCGGACAGCCGCGTGTTATTGCGCGAGGCCGTCAAGCGCGTGAATGCGGCCGGTTGGAAAGTGGGCAATGTCGACGCCAGCATTCTGATTCAGCGCCCGAAAATGGCGCCGCATATTCCGGCCATGGTGGCCAATATCGCGGCTGACCTCGGGATTGCAGCCGATCAAGTCAACGTTAAAGCCAAAACCTACGAAAAACTGGGCCCGGTCGGCCTATCCGAAGCCGTCGAAGCCCAGGCCGTCTGTTTGTTGTTGCCCGTCTGATCAGTAGATCAATCTGATCAAGCCGGATCGCCCAGCGAGAAAGGTCCGCCTTTCTCCAGGGCGCGCGCATAGGCGGGGCGAGCATGGATCCGCTCCAGCCATGCTTGGGCTTTGGGATATTTGCTGAAGCCGCTGCGCGCATTGGCCGCTTCCATGGCAAAACTCATCTGGATATCCGCCCCCGAGAATTCTTCTCCGGCAAACCAGGTGCTCTTGTTTAATTCGCCCTCAATAAACGCCAGATGCGTTTTAAGTTGCGGCCCTAAAAACACCGCTTTGACCTTGCTGGCAATACCGCGCACCACCGGCCGGATAAAGAACGGCATCGGTTGTTCCGGCATCTTGTTGAAGACCAGGCTCATGACCAGGAGCGGCATGATCGAGCCCTCGGCATAGTGCAGCCAATAGGTAAAGCGCAGCCGTTCCGGCGTATTGCTGGCCGGACGCAACCAGCCTTCGCCATAGTTATCCAGCAGGTATTCGATGATGGCACCCGATTCGGCAATCACCACCGGTGCGCCATCACGGTCATCGGTAATCACCGGCGATTTGCCCAGCGGATGAATCGCGCGCAATTCGGGCGGCGCCAGCATGGTTTTGGCATCGCGCTGATAACGCACGATTTCGTATTGCACGCCCAGTTCTTCCAGCAGCCATAACACGCGCTGCGAGCGCGAATTGTTGAGGTGATGCACGGTTATCATCGTCGGGGTTCCGCAAGGTGTTTTTAAAAGCTGGCCCTGACTTTAGCCTGGATTGCGCGCGTGGCGTGTCGGCGATTGGCGCATATCGGTCCTCCGGGATAGGCCTTATAAGCATTCAAAACGGTTTGAGACTATGCTGCGCGCAACGCAGGAGACTTTTTGATGAGTTCGCCCTTTACCAAGCTGAAACTGGCCGGTCTGGCCACCACCCTGATCGGCGCCCCGCTGTTTGCCGGAGAACCCGCCGCCCCCGCTGATATTGGCGCGGTGCCGGTGCAGATTAAAGACAGCGGCCTGCCGGTTGATTGGCAGCAGCGCGGCGTGTTTATGGAAATCCTGGTGCGGTCATATCAGGACGGCAATGGCGACGGCATAGGCGACTTTAAAGGGCTGACGCAACGGCTGGATTATCTGCAAGCGCTGGGGATTACCGGCGTGTGGTTATTGCCGATCTATCAAAGCTCCGATCATGACCACGGTTATGCGGTGACCAATTACCGCGATATCGAACACGATTACGGCACGCTGGCCGATTTCGACCACTTTGTCGCCGAAGCGCACAAGCGTGGCATAGGCGTGATTCTGGATTACGTCATCAATCACAGCTCGGATATACATCCGCTGTTTACCGCCGCTAATAGCGATCCGGCCTCGCCATGGCGCAACTGGTATGTGTGGAGTGATAAAAAGCCCAAAGGCTGGGTGACTTATGGCGGGGACCCTTGGTACGCCGGCAAAAGCGGTTATTACTACGGCGCCTTTGCCAGCATCATGCCGGACTTTAATTTCCGCAATCCGCAGGTACTGGAATTCCATCTGGACAATCTGCGTTTCTGGATGAATCGCGGCGTGGATGGTTTCCGCTTTGATGCCGTGGGCGCTTTGGTTGAAAACGGCCCCAATCTGTGGGAAAACCAGCCGGAGAATCACGCCATCATGCGCAAGATTCGCGATCTGCTTAATCAGTACGGCAAGCGTTATATGGTGGCCGAAGTGCCAAGCGCACCGGCGGAGTTTTCGGCCAGCGATTCGGCGGGCAGTGCTTTTGCCTTTGGCTTGCAGACTTCAATTATTAAAAGCGTGCAGATGGGCCGTTCTATGGGCCCGCTGTATGACTATCTAAAACAAAAACCCATGCCGCGCATGGCCACGTTTTTGTCCAATCACGATAGCTTTGCGGGCGCGCGCATTGGTCAGCAATTGGGCGATGATCCGGGCGCTTATAAACTGGCGGCCGCCACGCTATTAACCTTGCCCGGTATTCCGTTTTTGTATTACGGCGAAGAAATCGGTCAGACCTTTAGCGAACCGGTGCAATACGATGACCAGCGTTTGCGTGGCCCGATGGCATGGGATGGCAGCGCGTTTGCCGGGTTCTCCAAGGTCAAACCGTTCCGCGCGTTGGGCAATGATTATCAGCGGCGCAATGTGGCCGCCGAGGCCGGGCAGCCGGGGTCGTTGCTGGAAACCTATCGCAGCCTGATCGCCTTGCGCCGTAATCAAGTGGCATTGCAGACCGGCAGCCTGCGCGTGTTGAGCGAAGAAGACGACGCGGTGATGGCGTATGTGCGGGAGAAAGACGGCAAGCAAGTGCTGGTGCTGCTGAACTACAGCCGCAAACCGGCTGAGTTTGCGCTGAAGGGCGATCTGGCCGGCAAGCAATGGGCGCCGCTGTTCAGCAGCAGCGCCTTATCGCAAGCCGTGACGGGCGACACCGTCAAACTGGTGCCGCAACAAGCGCTGGTGTTGCAACGCGTGCAATAAAACGTAGGGTGCGTTACCCCGTAGGGGCAACGCACATTTTGGGGCCGAAGGCCCTGGCCCCGTTAGGGGCCATCCAGCGTCCACGGTAACCGAAATGTGCGTTGCCCTGCGGGTAACGCACCCTACCGTTCGTTTCGATAGCGCTGCTTAAACCGTCACGGTGCGGCTCTTGCGGCCGGTGCTGTTAAACGTGGCCAGCTTGATCTCGCCTTTTACCGCAACCGGTTCGCCGTAAATCGCGCTGAACACCGTCGGCTCGCTGCCATCGGTGGTGTAGCGCACGGTCAGGCCCGGGGCGCTGACGTTGGCGTGCAGCTTGCCGCCGTCCAGCTTGGCGCCCGGCAACGGAATGCGATAGCCGTAACCGCCAAGGAAACCATCCAGCCGCACCAAATCGCGCTGGCCCAGGCGGTTGGCAAACTCGTTCCAGTCTGCGTTCATCTTGTCGTTGCGTGCGGCCGCATCGGCGATAAAGGTCCAGCCCGGATCAGCCGCCCAGGCGCGTTCGGCCAGCGCAATAATCCGTGGGCAAGCCAGATATTCCACGCGACCGGCATTACGTGCGTTTTCACCCCACAGCTGGCCCTGGATACCCAGCACATTCTGCGTGCCGGTATCGGTCAGCCGCGCCATGGCGTCGAGCTGTTTCCGATCCAGGTCATGCCCGAACAGGTTGGTGGTGGCCGTGGTGTAAATATCCAGCGGGCAGAACCAGAACGGCTTACGCGTCTCGATAAAGCCGCCCCAGTAATAGCCAGGCTCTTCCGGGTCTTTGGCATACGCCAGATCAAAGTACAGATCGGTAACGTTGCTCAGCACCACCTTGTAGCCCGCATTGGCCAGCTGGTATGCGATATCTTCCTGGCCCCAGCCCCACACGTTGTTCCAGATATACGGGCGGAAATTGGCGTCGGTAAATTTCGGGTTCGGCGCCAGCTTGTGGCTGCCGTCGGCTTGCTGCTCCTTGATCAGCGCAATTTCTTCCCAACCCGCCACCGCCAGGCCATGCCGTTGCAGTACGTCGCGGAAACGGCCGAGGAAGTAATCCTGCAATTGCTGAATGGTTTCAAAGCCTTGCTCGGCCATAAACGCTTTGCAGATCGGGCTGCCTTCCCATGCGCCGTGCGGAATCTCGTCGCCACCGGTGTGCAGGGCCTTGAACGGCGCACCCGCTTCTTCAAACATGGCGTGCAAGTCGCTGACCACGGTTTCGATAAAGCGATACGCCGATTCGCGGCCGATGCAGATCACATTGTCGTGCCACAACTGCACCGATTCGTACTTTGATTCGTCATCAAAATCAGCCAGCAAATATTCTTCGGCTTCGTTGACGCGGCCTTGCGCCAGCAGGCGTTGATGGCGCGTATTCATCGCCTTGATCGCGGCGCGGGCGTGGCCCGGCACGTCGATTTCGGGGATGACTTCGATATGGCGATCAGTAGCAAAGCGCAGGATTTCGATAAAGTCAGCGCGTGTGTAAAAGCCGGTGCCGTGCGAACCTTCGGCCACCGCGCCCGAGCCAAAGCTCGGCACCACCTGGTCGGTTTCGTCCAGCGTAAAACCGCGGCGGCTGCCGATTTCGGTCAGTTCGGGCAGCGTTGGAATCTCGATACGCCAGCCTTCGTCATCGGTGATGTGAAAGTGGAATTTGTTCAGCTTGTACAGCGCCATCACTTCCAGCAGGCGCAACACGGTTTCTTTGCTGGAGAAGTTACGGCCCACATCGATATGCATGCCGCGATAAGCAAAGCGCGGTGCGTCGACCACGATGACGGCGGGCACGGCCAGCGTCGGCGCGGGGTTAACCCAGGCACTGACCGGCAGCAACTGGCGCAGGCTTTGAATGCCATTGAACACACCGGCAGCGCTGGCGCCGGTAATGCTGATGCCAGCGCTGGTCACTTCCAGGCGATAGGCTTCTTCCGCCGCGCCGGTGTGGCCTTTGACTTCAACCGAGCCAATCTGCAGCGTAATGCCCGCACCGGCCGCGGCGCGTGACGGACGCACGCCCAGGTCAGCCAGGCTTTGTTGCAGAAAGGCGGCTTCGGCGGCCAGATCATCGCTATGCACGATCAGCGTGGCGGCGTCGATCAGAAATTCGCCGTGGCCCTTGGTCAGCGACAGCGGCTTGGGCGTAATCAGGCCGGTTTGCGCTGTGGGCAGCAGGCTGAGCATGGCGTTGTCGTCAAAGCGGCTGGCGGCAGTTACCGGCGTTACTTTGTCGTTGAGGTTGCGATTGCGTTGTTCCGGGCGGGTAAACGCGATGATTTCCGGGTCCCCAATCGCCGAGGCGTGTGCGGCCGGGGTGCCATCGTCGTACACGATATAAAAGCCGAGCGGGGCGTCGGTGTTCTGGATCACCCAGAACATGCCGCGATAGGTGATCTTGCGGCTGGCGCCCGGTTCCAGCGTGCCAAAGTCGGCCGTGGGCGTCAGTTGCCACAGATCGCCGTTGATATGTTTGATGCCCACGCCGCCCGTCACCGAATCGGGGTGCACTTTGCGGCAGAAGCTGAAATAGATTGCCCAGTCATTGCCCGACAGCGCCGTGGCGGAATGATTGGTCAGCGTGAGTTCGCACTCGAAATTGTCGCCATCGACATGATTGCCGATGTTTTGCCATGTCAGCTTGAGCTGGCTACCTGCGGGACGGGTCATTTGGTTTGTTTCCTCGACGAATCCTGAATCCTGAAAAAATCTGATACCCATAGGGTGGGTCAAGACCCACCAGCCAAAGTGGTTCGCCAAGTGCGCGACCTCAGCGCGGCAGCGGCTAAACCGACCAACCAGGCGGTAAGCAAAGCAACTGGCTTTTGCAGGCGGCTTTGATTGGTGGGTCTTGACCCACCCTATGGGGTTCTCCGGCCTTTGGGTGGCCGTGTTGTGGGTGTAGCGTAGGCCTTTGTGCGGGCTTGTGATTCGATCCGGGCAATCACAGCAAAGTCTTTTTGGCATGCCGCCCGGACAGATGCTGCATCAGCATTTTCTTATTGCCTAGTAGAAACACCCTAGGCGTGGTTTTTTTGCCTGGATCGGCGGTTTGATACAAATCTGATTGCAAAAGCGTGATGCGGGCGTCAGTTGGGGCCAAACGCAGGCCAATCGGACAGCCGCAAAGCACGCATTTTCGGTACAATTACGCCTCCGTTTACCTCTGCCAAATCCGGACCCTACACATGGCTGATGTCCTCAAGCTGCGCGGCGGCACCGCGCTTTCTGCGTTCCGCGTCGAAAAACTCCAGGCCGCGCTGGCCGAACAAGGGATCAAAGCAGCGATCTACGCCGAATTCTGGCACTTTGCCGAAACCACACAGCCGCTGGATGCCGCCGAGCAAGATACGCTGGCGCGCGTGCTGCATTACGGCGAACCGGCGCAAACCGACGCCGCCGTGGGCACTCTGCTGCTGGTGCTACCGCGTCTGGGCACCATCTCGCCGTGGTCCTCCAAAGCCAGTGACATCCTGCATCACTGTGGTCTGGAAAAAATCACCCGCATCGAACGCGGCATTGCCGTGTACGCCAGCAAAGACGGCCAGCCGCTGTCCGACGCGGAAAAAGCCGCGCTGCTGCCGCTGGTGCATGACCGCATGACCGAACAGGTGTTCGAATCGCTGGATGCCTGCCAGGACATGTTCCACCACTACGCGCCGCGCGAACTGTCCAGTGTCGATATCCTGGCCGGTGGGCGCGAGGCCTTGGCCAAGGCCAATATCGACAGCGGTTTTGCCCTGTCGGATGACGAAATCGATTACCTGGTCGAAAACTATAAAAAGCTGGGCCGCAATCCCACCGACGTTGAACTGACCATGTTTGCCCAGGCCAACTCGGAACATTGCCGTCACAAGATTTTTAACGCTGACTTTGTCATTGATGGCGAAGAACAGCCGTATTCGCTGTTTGGCATGATCCGCGAAACGCACAAGGCGCATCCGGAAGGCACCGTGGTGGCCTACAACGACAACTCGTCGGTGATTGAAGGCGCCACTATTGGCCGCTTCTTTCCGCAGCCGGGCAGCGCCGAATACAACTACGTTGAGCAATCCACCCACATTCTGATGAAGGTGGAAACGCACAATCACCCGACCGCGATCTCGCCCTTCCCTGGCGCGGCCACCGGTTCCGGCGGCGAAATCCGTGATGAAGGCGCCACCGGCCGTGGTTCCAAGCCCAAGGCGGGTTTGTCGGGCTTTACCGTGTCCAACCTCAATATTCCGGGCGCATTGCAGCCGTGGGAAACCGAGCAATACGGCAAGCCGGAACGCATTGCGTCGCCGCTGCAGATCATGATCGAAGGCCCGATCGGCGCGGCCGCGTTCAACAACGAATTTGGTCGCCCCAACCTGGCCGGCTATTTCCGTACCTTTGAAGAAACCTGGCAAGGCGAGCGTCGCGGCTATCACAAGCCCATCATGCTGGCGGGCGGCCTCGGCAATATCAGCGCCATCCACATTGGCAAGAACGATCTGCCCGATGGCGCGTTGCTGATCCAGATTGGCGGCCCTGGCATGCTGATCGGCATGGGCGGCGGTGCGGCCAGTTCGATGGCCACTGGCGCCAACGCAGCTGATCTCGACTTTGATTCGGTGCAGCGTGGCAACCCGGAAATCCAGCGTCGCGCGCAAGAAGTAATTGACCGCTGCTGGCAGCTGGGCGCCAACAACCCCATCCTGTCTATCCATGACGTGGGCGCAGGCGGCATCTCCAACGCCTTCCCCGAGCTGGTGGACGGCGCGGACCGTGGCGCGGTGTTCCACCTGCGCAAGGTGCATATCGAAGAACACGGCATGGCCCCGCGTGAAATCTGGTCCAACGAATCGCAAGAACGCTACGTGCTGGCGATCATGCCCGATTCGATTGATGACTTTGCCGCCATCTGCGAACGCGAGCGTTGCCCGTTTGCTGTGGTCGGCCATGCCACCGCAGAAAAACAACTGATCGTGGAAGATGACCACTTCGGCAATCGCCCGGTCGATATGCCGATGAATGTGTTGCTGGGCAAACCGCCCAAGATGACGCGTGATGTGACGCGCAAGCCGGTGGAACGCCCGGTGTTCAACACGTCCGACCTCGAAGTGAAAGACGCCACCTTCCGCGTGTTGCGTCTGCCCAGCGTGGCCAATAAATCCTTTTTGATCACCATCGGTGACCGCTCGGTGGGCGGCATGACCGTGCGCGACCAGATGGTGGGTCCGTGGCAGGTTCCGGTGGCCGACGTGGCCGTCACCACCATGGGTTACGACACCGTGCTGGGCGAAGCCATGAGCATGGGCGAACGCACGCCGGTGGCGCTGATCAACGCACCCGCTTCGGGCCGCATGGCCGTGGGCGAAGCGCTGACCAACCTGGCCGCCGCGCCGATCGCCAAGCTGGGCGACGTCAAGCTGTCGGCCAACTGGATGGCTGCTGCCGGCCACGCCGGTGAAGACGCCAATCTGTACGACACGGTCAAGGCCGTGGGCCTGGAGCTGTGCCGCGAGTTGGGCGTCAGCATTCCGGTGGGTAAAGATTCGCTGTCGATGAAGTCGGTGTGGAACGATGACGGCGAGCAGAAACAAGTGATCTCGCCGCTGTCGCTGATCATCTCGGCCTTTGCCCCGGTCACCGACGTGCGCAAAACGCTGACGCCGATGCTGAAGCCCGAGTTTGATACCGATCTGATCCTGATTGATCTGGGCGATGGCAAGTGTCGCCTGGGCGGTTCGGCGCTGGCGCAGGTGTACAACCAGGTTGGCCAATGGGCGCCTGATGTGGTCAGCGTGGAGCGTCTCAAATCATTCTTTGAAATCATCCAGAAGCTGAACGCCGAAGGCCGCATCCTGGCTTATCACGATCGCTCGGATGGTGGCGTGGTGGCGGCGGTGGCCGAAATGATGTTTGCGAGCCACGTTGGCGTGACGCTGGAAATTGACGAACTGTGTATCGAACGTCGTCGCCGTGCGCGTGAAGAAGACGAACAGACGCAAGAATCCATCGAGAAGGCCGAAAACGGTCGCGTGATGGGCGTGCTGTTTAACGAAGAACTTGGCGCGGTGCTGCAGGTCAAGCGCAGCGATACCGCAGCTGTTATCGCCGCCTTCAGCAATGTGGGCATCCGCAGCGAACTGCACGTGATTGGTACGCTCAACCACGATGACCGCCTGAAGATCAAAAAGCGCAACCGTCTGCTGCTGGACGAAACGCGCGTTGAACTGCAAAAAGCCTGGAGCGAAACCAGCTATCGCATTCAACGTTTGCGTGACAACCCGGCCGTGGCCGATGCCGAATTTGCTCGCATCGAAGACAAGCAGGATAAGGGTCTGATCGCCACGCTGTCGTTTGAGCCGTCCGAAGATATTGCCGCGCCGTACATTGCCAAGGGCGTGCGTCCGGGCATCGCGGTGTTGCGTGAGCAGGGCGTGAACGGCCACGTGGAAATGGCCGCAGCGTTTGACCGCGCCGGTTTCCGCGCGGTTGACGTGCATATGAGCGACATCATCTCGGGCCGCATCAGCCTGGCCGACTTCCAGGGCTTTGCCGCTTGCGGTGGTTTCTCGTACGGCGACGTGCTGGGCGCGGGCGAAGGCTGGGCCAAGTCCATTCTGTTTAACGCACGGGCGCGTGCTGAATTTGAAGCGTTCTTTGGCCGCAGCGATACCTTCGGCCTGGGCGTGTGTAACGGTTGCCAGATGATGGCCAACCTGGCGGGCATCATCCCGGGCGCGCAAGACTGGCCCAAATTTACCCGCAACAAGTCGGAGCAATTCGAGGCGCGGCTGGTGAATGTGGAAGTGCCGGAATCGCCGTCGCTGTTCTTTAGCGGCATGGCCGGCAGCAAGATGCCGGTGGTGGTGTCGCACGGCGAAGGCTTTGCTGATTTCAGCCAGCAAGGTGATCTGGGCAAGGCGATTGTGGCCATGCGTTATGTCGATAGCGCGGGCAAAGCCACCGAGCGCTATCCGCTTAACCCCAATGGCAGCCCCAAAGGCGTGGCCGGCGTAACGACCGCAGATGGCCGCTTCAGCTTGATGATGCCGCACCCGGAACGCACATTCCGCAGCGTTAACATGAGCTGGCATCCGGAACATTGGGGCGAAGATAGCCCGTGGATGCGCATGTTCCGCAACGCGCGCAAGTGGCTGGGCTAATCCCGGCCCGCTACGGCAGTCGGATTTATCCTGCGTTGGCTCCGGCGTCCGGCGGATGTCACCCGGTACCGGGTTAGCGCAAAGTTAAGCGCAAAGAAAAAGGCGATGATCACATCGCCTTTTTTTACGGCTATAACCCATGGAACAGCCGCGCTCGCCGCGCTGTATAAAACCCATAAACACCGCCCGGAGCCTCCCCATGTATTTAAAACGCTACTTGTCTTATGCGCTGCTGGCGCTGGCGGTCATGCCCGCACTGGCCGACGACGCGCCCAAACTGGATTTAAGCCTGCCCCAATCGGTCAAGGAACAACCCAAGCCCGATGCCGCGTCACAAGCGGCGGAGGCTCAAGCCAAAGCCAACTGCGCCGATTTGATCAAGGAACGCGACGCGCTCAAGAAAGACCCGATCGACCGCGAGACTGGCACCATTACGTTGGGCCGCAAAAAGCGTCTGGCCGCGCTGGATGAACTGATCAACAAACAACAGTGCTACAAAGCGCAATGACATAAGGTGGGTCAAGACCCACCGCCCCAAGTGGCATAACAATGCGCGACGCTTGCTATGCGGCTTTGGAGGGTGGGTCCAGACCCACCCTATGTGATAAGCGCTGCGTCGGGGCATATCGATGTGTCCCGTCCCTGCAGTGGTCATGGGGCTTTCGGCAATGGCGTAAGCCGCAATGACGATAGTCCCGATTCGGCTGTGGCGGTGTCCCGCTAGATTGTATTGCGCTGCAACACAATCACCCGGAGAACCGCCATGCCCCTTGTCTCGCTACGCAAAGTGCTCGACCACGCCGCTGAACATGACTACGGCGTGCCCGCCTTCAACGTCAATAATCTCGAACAGATCCACGCCATTCTGCAGGCCGCCGACGCCACGCATAGCCCGGTCATCCTGCAGGCCAGCAGCGGGGCGCGCAAATACGCCGGTGAGCTGTTCGTCAAACAATTGATCGAAGGCGCGGTGGCCTCGTACCCGCATCTGCCCGTGGTCATGCATCAAGACCACGGCACCAGCCTGGCCGTGTGCATGAGTGCGGTAAAGCTCGGCTTTAGTAGCGTGATGATGGATGGCAGCCTGCGCGAAGATGGCAAGACGCCTGCAGATTTCCATTACAACGTAATGATTACGCGCGAAGTGGTCCAGCTGGCGCATCAGAAGGGCGTGTCGGTGGAAGGCGAACTCGGTTGCCTTGGCAGTCTGGAAACCGGGCATGGCGAGGCGGAGGATGGCGTTGGTGCCGAGCGGCAGTTGTCGCGTGAGGAGATGCTGACTGACCCCGAACAAGCACGCGAATTTGTCGAGCTCACCGGCGTGGATGCACTGGCCATTGCCATTGGCACCAGCCACGGGGCGTACAAGTTTACCCGGCCGCCCACCGGCGAAGTGTTGGCCATCGAGCGCATCAAGGCCATCCACGCTGCGATTCCTGATACGCATCTGGTCATGCATGGCGCATCGAGCGTACCGCAAGAGCTGCTGGCGGAATTACGCGAGTTTGGTGGCGCGCTTAAATCCACATGGGGGGTGCCGGTCACAGAAATCCAGCGCGCCATCCGCTATGGCGTGCGCAAGATCAATATCGATACCGATTTGCGCCTGGCGATGACGGCGGCGGTGCGCAAACATTTTGCGACGAACCCGGCCGACTTTGATCCACGCGCCTGGCTCAAGCCCGCCATCGCGGCGATGGCGGTGGTCTGCACCCAGCGCTACGAAGCCTTCGGCAGCGCCGGGATGGCCAGCAAAATCCGTGTTTGATGGGGGTGCAACTTAGCGCCGTGCCAGGGCCAGCAAACCGCCCACTGCAAAAAACGCGCCGCCGCAGCCACGGTTAAACAGCTTGATGCGGCGCGGGCTGGCCAGCCAGGCGGCCAGCTTGGCACCGCCCGCGGCGTAGGCAATTTGCCAGGAGCCTTCGATAAAAAAGAAGGTGGTCAGCAGCACCGTCCACTGGTGTTGTTGCGGCAGGTTCGGATCCACAAACTGCGGCAGAAACGCACCGGCAAACAAAATGGCTTTGGGATTGGACAGCGCCACCGTCAGCCCCAGACGATAACGCCGGGCTGCTGATTCGCCATCGGCGCGCGGCAATTGCAGGCTGGAACCGGCCCGCCAGCATTGCACGCCCAGATAGACCAGGTAAGCCGCGCCAACGATTTTCAAGAGCATAAACAGCGTGGCCGACGCCGCCAGAATCGCGGCCAGGCCAAACGCCGACAGCGTAAACAGGATGGCCAGACCCGACAGCGCGCCGGCCATGGTTGCCAGCGTGCGTTGCCAGCCATAGCGCGTGCCATGCGACAGCATCAGCAGCATATTCGGCCCCGGCGTGGCGGAGATCAGCAGGGTGGTGGCGATAAAAGCCAGCCAGAGGTCGAGGCGCATGCGTTGTTCCTTGGAAGGGGACCAGAAGGTCAGGTTCAGCGAGGTTCATGCATTTTGCATGACGATGCGGCAACAGGGAATCCGCCAGGCACGATGCCGGCGGAGCTGCAGGCATCAGATTGATCAGGCGGCAGCGGCGTCGCGTAATGCCGGGTGGTCGCGGGTCGGCTTGTCGAGGTAATAGCCTTGCACCAGATCCACGCCAATATCCACCAGCATGTTGTAGATGGCTTCGTTCTCGACAAACTCGGCGATGGTGGTCTTGCCCATATCGCGCGCCATGGCGACGATGCCGCGCACAAACACCTGGCTGTCGTGGTCATGCGGCAGATCGCGGATAAAAAAGCCGTCGATCTTCAGCACATCGGCTTTCAGTTGCTTCAGATACGCAAACGAAGCAAAGCCATTGCCAAAGTCGTCCAGACACACCGTACATCCGGTGGCACGCAGCGCATCAATAAAGCGCTGGGCATCGCGCATATCCGACACAGCCGCGGTTTCGGTCAATTCCACCAGCAAGCGGCGCGGATCAACGCAATGCAAACGCAGCAGCGAGCCGATAAATTCTGGCAGCGCCGGTTCATCAAACGAGCGGCCCGATACGTTGATGGCCACCGACGGAATATTCGGTCGCGCCGCCAGCAATTCGACCGTGCGCTTGATCACCCAGCGGTCGATATCGACGATCTTGCCGGTCTTTTCAGCATGTGGAATAAAGTGGCCAGGCATGATTACGCCGCCCGGATTCTGCACGTCCTTCATCCGCACCAGCGCTTCCAGATGCTCCAGCTCACGCGTGTTTACGTCGTAGATGCCCTGGTAATGCAGCTCGAACCCATCGGATTCAAGCGCTTGCATAATGCGGTCTTTCCAGCTCAGGCGGTTAAAGGCGCTGCGCGATACGTCGGCGTCGGGGCGATACATGCGCCACGTGGCTTTGCCGGCGGCCTTGGCCTGGTACATGGCGGAATCGGCATGCGCCACCAGTTCGCCCGGCGTGGTGGCGTGCTGCGGAAACATGGCCACACCCACCGAGGAGGATGGCCGCAACTGATGGCCATCCACCGCAAACTGGATTTGCAATACGGCACCGGCGATGCGCTCGGCCAGCTTGCCGACTTCAAACTCGTTGCAATCCGGCACCAGAATTGCAAACTCATCGCCGCCCAGGCGCGACAGCACTTCATGCCGCCGCACTTGCAGGCCGATTTCTTTGGCAATGGTTTTCAACAATTCATCGCCCACGGCGTGGCCGAAGGTGTCGTTCACGTATTTGAATTCGTCCAGATCAAAAAACAGCAGCGCCATGGCGGTCTGGCGGCGGTCAGCCTCTGACACCATGCGTTCCAGCTCTTGCTGGAAGCGATGGCGGTTGTACAAGCCGGTCAGCGCGTCGCGCTCGGCCAGATTGATCATGCGCTCGGCCATCTGGCGTTGCTGCGTAACATCTTCGTACACCCACATCTTGCCGGCGTGATTGTGCTGGCCCGCCACGCGATAGCATTGCTGCGTCACCGCGCGGCCGTCGTGCATGGTCAGCTCGCCATAGTCAACGCGGTCTTCGCCCGGCGCGATTTCTTCCAGGTAATGGATGACGATATCGCCCAGATCAGGGCGGTTGTCGGCTTGTTGCAGAATCTGGCCGATGGGTTTGCCATCCAGATTGCCAAGATTATCCAGGCCCCACAGATCGGCAAAGGCCGGGTTATAGAACACGATGCGATTGTGCTCATCGACAAACAACACGCCAAAGCGCATCGCGGCGAGCAGGGCGGTCAGGCGGGCGCGTTCTTGCTCGGCCCGATGCAGATAGCTGTCGCCGAGCGCCTGCAACTGGCGTAATTCCTGTACGGCTTTTTTGAGCGCGAGCCGGTCTTCTTTAAGCGCGGAGTTATCGCGCAAGCTCAGGCGCAAACCTTGATATTCGCCATTGGTATTACGTAACGGCTGCCATGCCAGCGCGGCCCAGAACAGGCTGCCATCGCGGCGTACGGCGCGGAATTCAAAGTCAGCTTCAGAGGTGGCTTGTTTGAGCGCGGCTTGCAGCGTCTGCACCAGCCGGCCGCGTTCTTCGGCCATCGCCAGGGTAAACGGAAAATCGCCCAGCATCATGCATTCGTTAACGCTGTAGCCGGTGAGCGGCGTGACCGAGGCATTAACCCAGGCCAGGCGGCCTTCCGGGCCCAGCCACAATTCGACGCCATAGGTGCATTCGGCGATGGCTTTGTAGCGCGCTTCGCTCAGTTGCAGCGACAGCATATTGGCGCGGATGCTGGCCGTCATATCGTTAAAGCGCCCGGTCAGGCGCGAGATTTCGTCGCTGCCCGGCGGCACCGGAATCTCGGCCAACTGGCCCCGGCTGGCGGTTTCGACCGCGGTAATCAAGCGATAGAGATGGCGCGTTAGCCAGAAGCCGAGCAAACCCATCAGCACGGCGGACAAGATCATGCCGACGATCATGCTGAGCGAATTCTGCAGGATCAGGTTCTGGATGCCATCGCGCGTGTCCTGGCCGGACAAACCAAAGCGCAGCGTGCCAAGGGTTTCATTGCCATATTTGATCGGCACCGCCACGTGGATCAGCGGCGGCAGGTCTTGCCAGACAGAACGTGGGGTGGGCGCGGGCAAAGGTTGCGACACATCCCAGCCGCGCGCCGCGACGATATGGCGTTGCTTGTCCAGCAATACCAGGTAGTCGATCCCCTCGGGGCCGCGCAAGGCATCAAGCAATTCTGAGGTGTGTGCCATGTCGCCATTGGCAATCGGCGTGGCCAGGGCGGCCTGCAATAACTGCGACAGTTCGTTGACGCGCACATCCGTGTTGTGCGCCACCATGTCGTTCCAGATACGCGACGTATTGAACAGCAGAAACGCCAGCACCACGCTCTGAACGAGGATGCCGGCAACGATCAGCCGGGCACGCAGCGAACCAGGGATGGGCACAAAGGGCATTTCGGGCCAGAACCTCGCAAGAAGCAGTCAATGCGGATAAGCGATTCGGCCATGCCGGCAGGCCAGCGCCTGCTGTAGGCGTGCTCTGACAACATGAAACCGTCCGTGCTGTCTGTAAGCCAGCAAACTTTATGAGCGTGTCATAAATTGTGGATGCAAGCAAACCTTACCGTTGTCGCCGGTGAAATGGCCCACTGAGGGGCCATTTTGTTGTCGCGTTTTTGCCTAATTCTTGAGCGGCTTGATGAATACCTTGGAGCGCCGCTGATAGTTGTAGAGGTTCTTTTTTTCGATCGGCAATTCATCGACCGTAGCCTGCGTAAACCCGCGCTCCACAAACCAGTGCGAGGTGCGGGTCGTTAGTGCAAACAACGATTCCATGCCCTGGCTACGTGCCTGCAATTCAACATGTCGCAGCAACACCGCGCCACGGTCTTCGTCGCGATAATCCGGATGCACCACCAGACAGGCCATCTCGGCCATCTTGCTGTCAGGGAAAGGATGGATGGCCACGCAACCGATGATCTTGCCGTCGTGTTCCAGCACCGAATAACGATTGATTTCGCGCTCCAGCAACTCACGCCCGCGCTTGACCAGTACGCCTTGTTCTTCCAGCGGCTCGATCAGCTGCAGCATGCCGCCGACATCATCAATCACGGCCTGGCGCATGGTCTCCAGCGTTTCCCGCGAGATCATGGTGCCTATGCCTTCGTGACTGAACAACTCCATCAGTAAGCCGCCGTCCACATTGTGGCTAACCAGATGTGCCCGCGCCACACCGCGCCGTACCGCACGGATGGCCTGAGGCAGGTACAGCCGCACGTCTTCGTTGACATTGGGATTGGCGGCCAGAAATTCTTCGGCTTCCAGCGCGGTCAGTTCGGTTTGCAGATTGCCGCGTTGATCGACCACGCCTTCGTGGCCAAACAGGAACAACAGTTTGGTGGCGCGCAGCGCAATGGCGGCGCTGGTGGCGACGTCTTCCAGCGTCAGGTTGAACACTTCGCCGGTGGGCGAATAACCGAGCGTGGACAACAACACCAGTTCGCCATCCTCCAGCCGGTAGTTAACGGCGGTGGTATCTATCTTGCGCACTTCGCCGGTGTAGAGCAGATCCAGCCCGTCGCGCACGCCCATCGGTTGCGCCGTAATAAAGTTACCGGCCGAAACCCGGATGTGCGCATTGGCCATCGGCGAATTAGCCAGACCCATAGAGAGCAGCGATTCGATATCAACCCGCACCTGGCCGACCGCCTGGATTACGCATTCCAGCGTTTGCGCATCGGTCACCCGCACGCCTTTATGGTAATGAACGTCGAGGCCGCGCTCTTCCATGCGCGTTTCGATCTGTGGCCGCGCGCCATGCACCAGCACCAGGCGTACGCCCAGGCTGGTCAACAGGTTGATATCGTGGGTTAGCGTAAAGAAGCGGCCATCTCGTACCACCTCGCCACCGAGGGCAATGACAAAGGTCTTGCCACGGAATGCGTGGATATACGGGGCGGCCTGGCGAAACCATTGCACGAAATCATCAGGTTGCATTCATTACTCCGCGGTGGGGCAGGGACATCGAAAAACTGGATTGTAGGGCATAATCGGCGCGGGTTTGCGGCCTGTGGCTGTATCGATTTGCAATCAGCCCGCCGCCTTGCACAGGCCATACGATACAGGTGCGCGCCTGTAGGAATCGTCTTGCAACCACATGCGCACAAATTTCTGCCCAAAATCGATAGTCGCAGGAGTAAGATTCCTCGCCATGAAAAAACTCAGACTCTTCTCATTATTGGTGGTTGCTGCTTCTGCCTGCGTGCAAGCCGCACCCGTTGACTCGATCACTTTCGCCGTCGGCCAGACCACGCGTCCGACCAGCGACCTGAAGCCCAATACCTATCGCATTTCGGTTACCAAAGACTGGGGCGTTAACTGGTTCGACACTTCGGTGGGTAGCCTGACCGGCTATTGGGAATTCGCCGCTGGCAAGTTCCGCCCGTCCAATTCGACCGATTACGATGTGGATATCGTGCCGATGTTCCGCTACCAGTTTCACGCCAACAACAACTGGTGTAACCCGTTTATCGAAGGCGGCGTGGGCGTGGCTTATCTGACTGAGCACAAGGTTGCTGAAGATCACGATATGACTTCGCATGGTCAGTTCAGCGATCGCGTAGGCGTGGGTTGTTCCTTTGATAAGGGTCATCAGGAACTGGGCTTTAACTTCCATCATTTCTCGAACGCCGGCATCGACAAGCCGAATCCGGGGATTGATTTCATGTTCTTGCGCTATGGCTATCATTTCTAAATAGCCGGGTTAAACACAGATAAACGGGCCGCGATTGCGGCCCTTGTTGTTTGGGGTTTGCGAATGGGGTGGGGGAGTGGCTTTTGGTGTAAACCCTTGACCGCTTGAGCCTGCGGCGCTTGGTTTGATGTTCGGCTTGCGCCTCGTACACCTTTAACCGCTTGT
>NZ_BAAIHC010000034.1:0-42837 GCF_054652575.1 Silvimonas sp. JCM 19000
GTTACTTTCTCGGCTGTAGGAGAAAGTGACGTGCTCCCGGGCACCCCCCGGGTATCTAAAATGCGCCGCAGGCTAAGCGGTTAAAGGTTTCAGATCCGACAGCGCCGGACAAACCCACCCCCGCAATCATCAACGCCCACCCCCCACCAACGCCCCCTCCAACCCCACCAACGACTGCGCCAACGCCTCCGACTCCGCCGCAATCACACTCGCCCCATCCAGCGGGCTGGCCGCCGCACTCTGGCCAATAAAAGTCTGATCCAGCAAATAAGCCCCGGTCTGGTTATCCCGCAGCCGCCCATGCCACTGCACCTGCGCCGTGTGCGGCACATCTGCCCGCACATCCACCAGCACTTCGCGAATTTCCACTTCCAGCACATAGCGCGCTTGCAGCGCCGTCACCGGCACGGCGTGCGCAAACAGCCCGCTCCGGCCCAGCCAGATCACGATCTGTTCCTGCAGTGCCTGCGGCAAACTCGCGCTATACAAGCGGAACGGGTCCTGCGCAAAGCGCTGCGGTCCTTCCTGGTAGACAAAGGCATTGCCCGCATACAGCGGCAAGGCGCGCGGCATGCTGACCAGCACCGTGTCGTTAAACCGCACCGGATACGGCGCGCCTTTGCGCTGTGCCTGTAGATGATAGGTTTCGGTAGCTGGCGGGCTGGATGCGCATGCCGCCAGCGCCAATGTTGCCGCCAGTACGCTGACCCGCAGCGTCGATGAGAGAGTAGGCGAGGTGGGCATGGGCATCATCGCGGCAAGGGATAAGGAGTGGGCGGGCTGCTGAACAGCAAGCTGGAAGGCTGGGCTTTGGCGCGCGCCAGCAAATCGCGCAAATCGTCGCTGGCGGCGTGCAGATTACTTAGCGTATCGGCCAGTTCGCCTTCCTTGCCGGCGCTGAGCCGATCCAGCCGGCGCAAGGTGGCGTCCAGATGCTCCAGCGAACTGGCGAGTTCGGGCTTGTCCAGCAACTGGCGCAGACGCTCGGCGCTGATGGCCAGATTGGCCGGCGCGCTGGCGACGCGCGGGTCGCTCAGCATGGCGCTGAGTTGCTGATTGGTATTGCGCAATTCATTGATCAACGTCTGGCTATCGCTGGCAATGCGCTCAGTCGGGATGCGATCCAGCTTGTCCGTCACGCTCTGCAGCGATTTGCCGATCTGACCGACATTCAGGCTGCCAACCTGATCATCCAGCGTGCCCAGCAAATGATTCAGCCGCTGTACCGTGGTTTCCAGATCCAGTTTCTGCAGCCGCGTTACCACGTCCTGGGTGGCGTCCATCAACTGGCTGATCGAACCATGGGCGGACGGGATATACAGTGCTTGCGGCGTCCAGTTGAGCGGCAATGGCGGGTTGCGGGCCGGATCAAAATAATCGATTTCCATATAGCTGGTGCCGGTCAGCCCTTGCGGCGTCAGGCGTACGCGCAGGCCGCGCACAATCTCATGGGTCAGATTGTCCTGGCTGGGAAATTGCATGGCTTTACCACCAAACAGCTCAGGCCGTAGTTTCATCTCCACCAACACATATTGCTGGCGCTGGATGGGGGGCAAATCCTGCTCGTATTTGTTGTAGGTAAACGAAATCTTGCTGACCTGGCCCACCGTAACGCCGCGATAGCGCACCTTGCTGCCCAGATCGAGGCCTTGCACCGATTCGTCAAAATAGCTTTCCAGCGTGACGCTGGGCCGAAACCAGCGGCCGGCACCAAAGGCCACCAGCAGCACGCTGGCGGTTAGCACGGCCACCAGCACAAACAGCCCCAGCCGAAAATAAACTCGCGGGTGAGTCATACGGCTCCACGATTAAAAAAGCGCTTTACGCGCGGATCTGACGAATGATCACGCATGTCGGCGGGTTTGCCCTCAGCCAGGATGCCCTTGACCGATTTATCGAGCATGATCGCGCGATCCGCAATCGCATAAATGCTGGCGAGTTCATGCGTGACCACTACAAAGGTCAGCCCCAGCAAGCGGGACAGCCGGATGATCAGCGCATCCAGTTCACCCGAGGTAATGGGATCGAGCCCGGCCGAGGGTTCGTCCAGAAACAGAATGCCCGGGTCGAGCGCCAGCGCGCGGGCGATTGCTGCCCGCTTTTGCATGCCACCGGATAATTCGGACGGCAGGTAATCAGCGTATTGCTCCAGATCGACCTGACGCAATTTAAGCCGCGCCACCAGCTCGCGGGCCGCTGCGTCCAGCGGCGTGTATTCCTGCAACGGCAACATCACGTTCTGCAACACGGTCATCGAACCAAACAGCGCACCCGATTGATACGCCACGCCAAAACCGGCAAGGATGTCGCGGCGGGCTGTGCCTTCGGCGTCGGTAAGATTCTGCCCATCGATATACACCTTGCCGCTGCGTGGCGTTTCCAGACCAATCACGTGTTTAAGCAAAGTGGATTTGCCGCAACCCGAGCCACCGAGGATGACGAGGATTTCGCCGCTTTGCACGCTGAAAGACACGTCGCGCAGCACCACATTGCGGCCATAGGCGCAGGTGACCTGATCGACGCGGATTGCCGTGCGTGGCACAGAGGGCAGCGCCTGGGCAGGGTCGGGCAGGGCGGTGGCCGGGGCGTCAGACTGGCTCATCGTTACCAGCCCAGATAGAAAAATGCGACGGCGAACAAGCCATCGGTAACCACCAGCATGACGATGGCGCTGACTACCGCACGCGTGGTGCTGCTGCCCACGGCGCTGGCACCGGCGCCGGTAGTCAAACCACGCAAGCAACCGATGGCGGCCACACCAAAACCAAAGAAAGTGGCCTTGAACAAACCGCCGATGTAATCGGAGAAGCCCACCGTGTCCATCACCTGGCCGGCCGAGGTCAGCAGCGGGATATTGAAGGTGAGCAGCACCAGCGCCGCGCCAAAAATGCCGATGACTTCGGCCAGCACGGTGAGCAAGGGCGCCATCAGGGTTACCGCCAGCACGCGCGGCAAGACCAGAAAGCGCACCGGTTCCAGCCCTAAAGTGACCAGCGCGTTGATTTCTTCATTGACCTTCATGGTGCCGATCTCGGCCGCGAATGCCGCGCCGGTACGGCCTGCCAGCAACACTGCAGTAATCAAGGGCGCCAGCTCGCGCACCAGCGCCAGGCCGACCAGATCGGCCACAAATAACTCGGCCCCGAATTGCCGCATGGGAATGGCGGACTGAAACGCCAGGATTACGCCCAATAAAAACGACACCAGGCCCACAATCGGCAGCGCATCAGCACCGGCTTTGGCGCAATGCAATAGCGTTTCGCCCAGGCGCAACTGGCGCGGATTACGCAGCACCAGCACGATGGCGGCGCTGAGTTCGCCGATAAACGCAATGGCCTGATAAATCTGCTGCCATGCCGCCGCCGCGCGCTGGCCGAGACCGATCAGAAACGGTGGGCTGGCCGGCGTGGCTGCAGTTTTAAGCGGGGTAGTCGGGTCCAGTTGCGCCAGCAAGGTGGCGTAGCGATCGGGCAGATGCTCGACGTTGCCGCCGCGCTGGATGATGTCGTACAAGAGCGCCAGGCCGGCGCCATCGCAATAAGTGACCGCACTGGCATCAACACGTAATTCGCCTTGTACCAGTTGCCGCACCTGCGGCCAGATTTGCGCGCTGCCTGGCGCATCGAGGCGGCCACATAAATACAGCACGGTGCCGCTGGCGTCGCGGCGCAGGTCCAGGCTGGCAATGGGCGGCAAAGCGACGGAGGCTGCGGGCATTGTGGGCCGGTAGGTTGGACTAGCGTTGTAGTCGGTCTGTCAGAATGCGGCTGCTTTCCACCAGCCGATATACAAAATGGCCGGGCGTTTCGGTGTGATGGCCAGAGCGTTTCCAGCGCAGCATGGCATCGGCCAACTGGCGGAAGGCGTGGCTGGATTCGGCATCCGGAAACGCTTCGATCACGCTACGGCCCAGCCGGGTAGCGCGTTTGAGCAAATCGTCTTCGGGCACATAACCGACCAGGCGCAAGCGGATGCCATCACCCAGATACTGGCGCGCCACGCTGCTGATGCGCTCAAAAATCATCTCGGCATCGGACAGCCGTTCGACGCGATTAACCAGAATGCGGAATTCGCGCCGTGCGTATTCGGTATAGAGGATTTTGAGCGTGGCATACGCATCGGTAATCGATTCAGCGTTCTGCGACACGATCACCAGCACATCATCCGCTGCCAGCGACAAACTCGGCACGCCGGACAAGGTGGTGGGGCGGGTATCGAGCAACAGAAAATCGGTCTCGGCGGTGAGCATGTCAAACTCGGTGGCCAACCAGGCCAGCTCGCGCTCGTTCAGATTAGCCAACATCTGCGGCCGTGCACTGATGGGCAGAATGCCAAAGCCCGCGGCGCTGAGCACCACCGCATCGGCCAGGGAGACTTCCCGCCGCAAGACAGATTCAAAATCATAGCCGCCGGCCACGCGCAAGCGATGCATGCTGTTGCTCATGCCGTCGAACTCATCCAGCAACAGCACTTCGCGTTCGCGTTCGGCCAGCGCGGCGGCCAGGTTGATGGCGAGCGTGGTGGCGCCGCTGCCGCCGCGACCACCATTCAGGCTGATACTGCGACAAGGCCGCGGGCCGATCAGGGCGCGCAAGCCTGCCGCCTGATCGCGCCAGCCCTTAGCCACGACGCGGGCCTGGCGGGATGTCGAGCGGCGCTTCGGTTACGCCGGGCTGGGCGCCCATATAAAGCGGATATTCGTCCTGGCGTAGCTGGAAGGCCGGGTTGTCGCCTTGCGAGCGAAACGCGCGGTCGATCAGATAATCGACGTTGGCGCGGTGCAGATCTTCCGGCACACGCTGGCCATTAGTCACAAACTGCAAGGCCAGGCGATGGCGGATGGCCACATCCAGACAGCCGCCCAGGCTCATGGCCTCATCCAGCTTGGTCAGTATGCAGCCCGCCAGCAGCGGGTTTTTATAGCGCCGCGCCACATCATCCAGCGTGGCGGGTGCGGCATTGGCGGCCAGCAACAGCACGGTGGCAACGCGGTCGTGCGAGAACATGGCCAGCTGCTCGCTGATGCGTTGGTCGCGCTGGCCCATACCCACGGTATCGATCAAGACCAGGTGGCGGTCATGCAGATCGGACAGCGTTAGCGCCAGGTCGGTGTCATCTTTAACGTCGTGCACCGGCACGCCGATAATGCGGCCGTAAATGCGCAGCTGATCCTGCGCGCCGATCCGGTAGCTATCAGTGGTGAGCAGCGCCACCGATTCCGGACCGTGCTGCAAAGCGCAGCGTGCCGCCAACTTGGCCACGGTGGTGGTTTTGCCGACACCGGTGGGGCCGATAAAAGCGTAAATGCCACCCCGTGCAATCAGATCGTCTGCGTTGCCGATGGTGGGCAGATTGTGCGACAGCGCTGCCTTGATCCAGCGCATGCCGGCGTCCAGCGTCAGGTCGGGCATTTTATCGACCAGCTGGCGTGACAACGCCGGGCAGAAACCGGTGGCCAGTAACTGGCGCAAGGCTTCGAGTTTTTCTGGCGCATGGCGGGACAACTCGCCCCAGGCCATGCCGGCAATCTGGCTTTCCAGCAAACCCCGCAACATGCGGATCTCGCGCGCGATGTCTTCCATCGCTTCTTTATCCGCGCCATTGGCGGCGTGCGTCTGGTTTTCTTCTTCGTAACGGAAATTGCTGGCAGGACGGCCGCTATCGCGGCGCGGGGTGGGGCGCGGCGCCACCGGTTCGGGCCGTGCAGCCAGCGGATTGGGATTGGGGCGTGGCGCGGGTGTTGCCGCCGTTTGCCAGTTGGCCGAAGCCAGCGGCTCGGCCGGCAGATGCGCGCCGTTGCTATGCGTTGCGGTCGGTGCTGGGACAGCGGCAGCAGCGGGAATAATCGGGGTGGGCGCAGCCACCGGAGCGGGTGCGGGCGCGCTGGCACGATCCAGATAAGGTTCGCTGCGCGTACCGCGATTGCTACGCATCCCCACCGGAATGACATCGCTGGGCAAATCGTCCAGCGATGGTTCGCTGTCTTCATCGGGGATGGCATAAGAGCGGGCCAACGCACGATTGATGGGGGCGGGCGCGGCGGGCGTGGGCTCGTCTTGCGCCGAGCGCATCAAGCGCGCGCCATTCTGGGCGGCCCGTGCGCTGGCACGTGGCGAGGCGCTGACCGTTTGCACACTGGTCAGAGCGGCGACATCCGCATCGGCCACGGCCATGATCTCTACGCCGCCGCCTGCTACCTGCCGGTTTGACAGGATCAGAGCGTCGGGGCCGAGTTCATCCCGAACTTGCCGCAGGGCATCGCGTGTGGTGGCGCCGTAGAATTTTTTTACGACCATCGCAGTCAGTCGCTGATCTTCATGTGATGCTTTAACAAGGGGCCATTATGCGGGCGCATGGGGTTATCGCCAAGCGGCGAGCATGCACGTTGTGGTTTCGCCCGCCGCGGATGACGTTCGTCGGTGTTCAAGCCGCGCCCAGCACGCCGACGATACGGATGGACTTGGTGTCCGGAATCTCGTTGTGCGCAATCACGCGCAGATTGGGAATGGACCGACGCAAAAAGCGGCTGAGCATGGGCCGCAACTGCCCCGGTGTAATCAGCACCGGATTAAAGCCTTGCGCTTCGAGTTCTTCGGTAACGGTGGACGCTTGTTTCAGCAGGCGCTCGGCCAGGCCCGGCTCCAGCCCACCCTGGGATTTGCCGCTGGCGGCGGCGACCAGAATATTTTCGAGTTGCGGTTCCAGCGTGATCACCGGCAATTCCTGTTCACCCGGGAACAACTGATGAATGATGGCGCGGCCCAGCGCCACGCGCACGGCTGCGGTCAGATCGTCCACATCCTGGGTGCGGCCAACATGCTCGCCCAGCGTTTCCAGGATCGTGCGCAGATCGCGGATATGCATGCCTTCTTCCAGCAGGTTCTGCAGCACTTTCTGCACGATGCCGACCGGGATGACCTTGGGCACCAGATCCTCCACCAGCTTGGGGGCTTCGCGGCCGAAGTGATCAATCAACGCCTGCACTTCTTCGCGGCCCAGCAACTCGGCGGCGTGGCTTTGCAAGACATTGGAGATATGTGTGCCCACCACGGTGGAGGCGTCTACCACGGTGTAACCCATGGATTGCGCCGGGTCTCGCAGGCTGGCGTCGATCCAGACTGCCGGCAGACCAAAAGTAGGGTCTTTGGTGGGCGTGCCGGATAATTGCCCGGCCGCATTGCCGGGGTTGATGGCCAGCCATTGGCCCACGTAGGCCTCACCCGCGCCGACATCGACGCCTTTAAGCTGGATGCGGTACTGGTTGGGCTTTAGTTCGAGGTTGTCACGAATGTGCACGGCAGGCACCAGAAAGCCCAGATCCTGCGCGATCTTTTTACGGATGCCGCGAATCCGGCGCAGCAATTCGCCGTCCTGATTGCGATCAACCAGCGGAATCAGGCGGTAGCCGACTTCCAGCCCGATCGGATCAACCGGTTGCACATCGTTCCAGCTGACTTCCTGCAACGGTTGTTCTGCCGGAGCCGCCGCGCCAGGCTGGCCCGGCGCGGCACCGGGTGCGCCGGGTTGAGCCGGGGCGCCGGGCTGACCGGGCGCGACCACCGCGCCACCCGGCCCGGCCACCGCCAGACCCTGACGTTCCAGCCGTTGCGCGGTGTTGTAGGCCAGGCCAGCCGCCATGGCCGCCATGCTCAAAAACGCCACATGCGGCATGCCGGGGATGATCCCCAGCAGGGCCATCACCCCGGCAGTGATATACATCACCTGCGGCCGCCCATACAGCTGGCCCAGCAATTGCGAAGACAAGTCTTCGTCGGTGCCGACGCGCGACACCACGATACCGGCGGCCACCGAGATGATCAGCGAGGGGATTTGTGCGACCAGGCCGTCACCGATGGTCAGCAGCGTGTAGGTACGGCCCGCGTCGGCAAACGCCATATCGTGCTGCACCATGCCGACGATCAAGCCGCCCACAATATTGATCACCATGACCAGGATACCGGCCACAGCATCACCGCGAACGAACTTGGAGGCACCGTCCATGGAGCCGAAAAAGTCGGCTTCCTGTGCAATGACAGAACGGCGGCGGCGCGCGTCTTCTTCGCCGATCAAGCCCGCGTTCAAGTCGGCGTCAATGGCCATCTGTTTGCCGGGCATGGCGTCCAGGGTAAACCGTGCGCTCACTTCGGCGATCCGGCCCGCACCCTTGGTCACCACCACAAAGTTAATGATGGTCAGAATGACAAACGAGACGATACCGACGGTGAGGTTGCCGCCAATCAGCACGTGACCAAATGCATCAATCACCTGTCCGGCTGCGCCTTCGCCGGTGTGGCCTTGCGTCAGTACCAGCTTGGTCGAGGCCACGTTGAGCGACAGCCGCAACAGCGTGGTAAACAACAGCACGGTGGGGAAGGCCGAGAATTCCAGCGGCTCGCGCGTGTACAGGCCCACCATCAACACCACCACCGACATGGCGATATTGAAGGTAAAGAACATATCGAGTGCAAACGGCGGCAGCGGCAAAATCATCATGCCCAGCACCATCAGGACCAGCGCAGGGCCAGCCAGTCGGGTGAGGTTGATGTTACGCCACATGGTAAGACCGGGATTTCATGTTTCAGCTAGTCCGTTAAGCAGTCGTCGCTTCGGGGTCCAGTTCAGTCGGGACCGGTAAATCGTCGTTCAGGGTGGGTTCTGTGCCGCCCGTGCGTTTCCAGTTTTTAAGCTGGTAGATATAAGCCAGCACTTCGGCTGCGGCAGTATACAGGGCAGCCGGGATTTCCTCGTCCAGATCAGTATGGTGGTACAAGGCCCGCGCAAACGGCGGGGTGCGGATGACGGTGACATTGCTTTCGCGGGCCAGATCAATAATGCGTTCCGCCAACAGATAAGAGCCTTTGGCCACCACTTTGGGTGCCCGCATACGCTCGTTGTATTGCAAGGCGACGGCATAGTGGGTCGGGTTGGTGACCACGACATCGGCCTTGGGGATTTGCTGCATCATGCGCCGTCGCGCGGCCTGGCGTTGCATCTGGCGGATACGCGCCTTGATTTGCGGATCGCCGTCGGATTCTTTGGATTCCTGCTTGGCCTCTTCTTTGGTCATGCGCAGCTTTTTGTAGTAGTCCCACAGCTGATAAGGCACGTCGATCGCGGCAATCAAGCCCATCGAGCCGATCACCAGCAACAGCGTGTAGCGCACCATCTCCAGCACATAGGCCATGCTCACTTCAGTCGGCATGACGATCAATTGCAGAAACTGATCTTTTTCGCGCCACAGCACGGTAACCGCTACGCCGCCGATCAAGCCGGTCTTGAGGATGGCTTTGCCGGCCTCGACCAACGCCCGGACCGAAAACATGCGGCCGATGCCGCTGGCCGGATTGAGCCGACCAAAGTTGGGGGCAAAAGCGGTGCCGGTAAACAAAAAGCCGCCAATGGCCATGGGGCTGATCAAGGCAACCGCTACGCAGGCGCCTGCAATCGGCAAAAACGCAAACAGCGCTTGCTGACCGGCGGCCATGAAATGGATAAACATCTGTTGCGGATCAGCCACCGTGGCGTGGTTAAACGTCAGCTCGCGACGGCAGATCTGTTCGATGGCGATGGCCAGCTTGGGGCCGAGCGCCACCATGGCCAGCATGCCGGTAATCATGATGGCGAAGGAACCCAGCTCCTGTGAACGCGGAACCTGGCCTTTCTGTCGCGCCTCTTCCAGGCGCTTGCCAGAGGCGGGTTCTGTTTTTTCTGCATCTGAATCTTCAGCCATGGCGCCTCCTTCCCGCGTAATGCTGCGCAGTCTACCACGCGGGTTTGCGCGCTCAGAACAGTCCGAGGTGATGGGCGCGTGGGCGCGCTGGCGTGGCCTGGCATTGCTTTTGCTTCTCTAAGGCAAAACCATGTTTTCAGGAAGATTCCGATGGCCGCCGCCAATGCGATCAACAGCTTTGCCGCCACCCCCAGCCCAGGCAGCTCCAGTAATGCGTCCGCGTCCAGCAAATCAAGCGGCAGCGACCAGAGTTTCAGTGCTTCGCTGGCCGACGCCAGGCAGATCGTGCACATGCAACATGCGCAAGACAGCAACGCCCAGAACAGCAACAAGCAAAGCGATGCGGGCAGCGATGACGCCAAGGCGGCCGGTAATTCCAGCCCCATCAACGACGCCAGCAAAGATGCGGGCGGCGCCACCGATACCGCTCAAACCGTGGCGCCGTGGCTGGCTTTGCTGCAAGCGCAACTGGCCCAGCAAGCTGCGCCACTGACCACGCCAACTGACGCCAGCGCGTCGGCACAGCAGATCAGCGATGTGCTGGATGCCAGCAAGGCCAACGCAGCCAGTACCGCCAGCAACAGCAAAACACTGAGCGCCTTGCTGGCGGCGCAGAAGGAGGGCAGCGGCAAGGCGGATGCCAAAGACAAGGCCAGCGATCTGCTCAAGGCCTTGCAAGCCGACGGCGGCAAACAGGCGGCAACGACGGCGGATCTTGCCGCTGACGGCAAAGATTTGCCGCTGACGCTGGGCGCTGGCGATAAAAATTCTGACGCCGCTGACACTGATGGCCAGGCGGATGCCAGTGCCCTGGCGGCGCTGACCAGCGGCACCCGCACAAGTACGCACGCCACCGAGACCCAGGCCACGCCGACCACGCGTACTGTCGCTGAACCGGTAGGCTCGGATAAATGGGGTGCCGCAGTGGCGCAGCAGGTGTCCATCATGGTGGGCAAGCAAGAGCAGCATATGGAAATGCAGCTGAACCCGCCTAACCTGGGCCCGATGGAGGTCAAGTTGTCGATGGCGCAGGATCAGGCCAGCGTGATCTTTACTTCGCAACACGCCAATGTGCGCGAAGCATTGGCCGCCGCCACGCCCAAACTGACTGCCTTGCTGGCCGATCAGGGTATTACGCTGACCAATGTGCAGGTGGCTTCGGATACGCTGAATCAGCAGGCGCAACAACAGGCGCAGCAGCAACAGCAATCTGGCAACCAGCGCCGTAATAGCGGTGTGTTTGGCAATAGCGACGACACGACCACGGTGACGCGGCTGACTGATGTCAAAATCCCGGTGGCGCGCTCCGGGCTGAATCTGTTTGTGTGATCGGCATCGGGTGGGCCTTTGAACCCACCCGCCAAAGCCGCTAGCCGATGGCCAATCGTGCTGAGGCTTTGCACGGCGTGGCGGGCTATGCCTTGCGGCTGTGGTTAATTGCTGACAAATCCGCACGCATATTCTCAAATAACCATCCTTATCCTTTGTTTTGCTTGAGTTTGTGATATATAAACCAAGCGAATGCATGCCGATTTTGCGCCGCCCGTGTCACCCGACCCTTAGCTCGGGTATGATGGCGCCCCGACGCCCAGGAGCACGCCTGGCTTGGCTTTACAGCGGGGTGGGCAAGATAATCTGGCGCAAAGGTCGTAATGACCCATTCGCCCCGGTTAGTGCCGGGGCGTTTGCATGTCACTGTCATTCTCGTGCGAGGAATTTATGTCTGATGCAGCGCCCGCCAAGGGCAAAAACAAGGTCATGTTGTTTGTGATCATTGGTGTGGTTTTGCTGATCGTGCTGATTGGCGGTGGGGTTGCGGCATTCTTGATGATGCATAACAGCGATAGCGCTGACGGTGGCGATGCGGCGGGCACTGAAACCCAGGTCAAAGAAGCCAAGGCCAAAAAAGAAAAATCGAAGAAGAAAGAAGACGCGCCGCCCATCTTCGAAAAGCTGTCGCAATTTACGGTTAACCTGAATTCCGGCGATACCGACGTCATGCTGCAGACCGACATTACGGTGCAGGTGGCCGACGCCGAGACCCAGGAAAAACTGAAGAGCTATCTGCCGCAGATTCAGGGCGATGTAAACAAACTGTTGCGCAGCAAGACGCCCGAAGATGTGCGCGCAGCGGATGGCACCGACAAACTGGGCCGCGAAATCCGTGCTGTGATCAACAAGATTCTGGGTATTACCAGCGACGACGAAGGCGTGCTGTCGGTGAACTTCACCACCTTTATCGTGCAATAACATTGGTGGAACGCAGGCGTCGGCTCCGGCCGTCGCCTTGCGCTATCCGGCCAGGCCGTACATAAAAAGCAAAGCGATCAAAATTAATACAATGAATTACACGACCTGGAGCCCGGCGCAGTTTGCAGGTATCCTGGACGTCAGATTCAACTCTTTTTCTGCCGGCATCAGCCGCAGAAAAATCCAGCCCACAGCACTAGAGAACATGTAATTCCAGGCGATGGCAGACGATATTCTTTCCCAGGAAGAAGTCGATGCGCTGCTACGCGGCGTCACCGGCGAGGAAGAAAGCGTTGAGGAAAACCTCGACGCCGGCGCCGTACGTGCATACGACATCGGCCGCCAGGAACGCATTGTGCGCGGGCGTATGCCCACGCTCGAAATCATCAATGAACGCTTTGCGCGGAATTTGCGCGTGGCGTTATTCAACTTCATGCGCCGCAACGCCGAGATCTCGGTGGGCCCGGTGCGTGTGCAGAAATATTCCGAATTCATCCGCAATCTGGTGGTGCCCACCAACCTGAACCTGATCCACATGAAGCCGTTACGCGGCACCGGGCTGTTTATTTTTGACCCCGACTTTGTGTTTCTGGTGGTGGATAACCTGTTTGGCTCGGATGGCCGCTACCACGTGCGCGTGGAAGGGCGGGACTTTACTCCGACCGAACAGCGCATCATCCAGCGCTTGCTGGAAGTGGTGTTCGAGGAATACCAGAAAGCATGGAAGCCCGTGTTCGAATGCGAGTTTGCCTATGTGCGCTCCGAGATGAACACGCAGTTTGCCAATATCGCCACGCCCACCGAGGTGGTGGTGGCATATACATTCAAGATCGAACTGGGCGCAGGCGGCGGTGATTTCCACGTGTGCCTGCCGTACTCGATGATCGAGCCGATCCGCGATTTGCTGTACAGCTCGATGCAGGCCGACCGCATCGAAGCCGACAACCGCTGGCTTAATCTGATGCAGAAGCAGGTGCAGAACGCGGAGGTAGATCTGGTGGCAACGCTCGGCAATACCGATGTGACACTGGGCGAAATCCTTAACCTGAAAGCCGGTGATGTGATCTCGCTGGAGATTCCGCAAGCGATCATGGCCGAGGTGGATGGCGTGCCGGTGCTGGAATGCAACTATGGTATTCTCAACGGCCAATACGCCCTCAAGGTCAACAAGATATTAAACGGGCCTGAATCCGCCGCTGCGGCGGAAGATGCAAACCGTGGAGACGCCAATGGCTGACGAGCCACAAGAAGAAGGTCTGGACGATTGGGCCGCCGCCCTGGCTGAGCAAGCCGAGGCTGATGCCCGCGCCGCCGCGCAAGAACAGGCGGCCGCTGCGCCTGCACCCAATGTGCAGGCGGCTGATATTTTCCAGCGCTTTGATACCGGTGCGGTGCCGCCCGGTGCGCCCAACAATATCGACATGATTCTCGATATCCCGGTCACGCTGACCGTGGAATTGGGCCGGACCAAAATCGCCATCCGCAGCTTGCTGCAACTGGCACAAGGTTCGGTGGTGGAACTCGACGGCCTGGCCGGCGAGCCGATGGATGTGCTGGTCAACGGTTGCCTGATCGCGCAAGGCGAAGTGGTGGTGGTCAACGACAAGTTCGGTATCCGCCTCACCGACATCATTACTCCGGCGGAACGCATCCGCCGCCTGCACAAGTAAGCTGCATGCTCCGCCGACTGCAGCCAGCCACCGCGCTGGCTTTTGTGTTTATCACGGCCAGCCCGCTGGGCCACGCACTGGGTTCGGCTTCGGCCAGCGCCCGCGCCAGCGCTGCGGCCGCCGCGCCCGTGGTGTCTTCCTCTTCGTTCTTGCAACTGCTGCAGGTGGTGCTGGCGCTGGCCTTTGTGCTGGCGCTGATTTTTGGCGCGGCCTGGGTGATGCGGCGGTTTTCGCTGGTGCCCGGCGGGCTGAACAATCGCTTGCGCGTGGTCTCCGGCGTGATGGTCGGCCCCAAAGAACGCGTGGTGATTGTCGAGATGGACGATACCTGGCTGGTGGTGGGCGTTACGCCGCAAAACGTAAGCCTGCTACACACGCGCCCGCGCCCCGAAGACGCGCCGGTGGTGCAGCCGATGGCCACGCCGTTTGCCGGCAAGCTGGCCGAGTTGATGAAAAAGAGACGTGCTCCATGAAGGCTTTTGTTGCCGTGCTGGCACGTGCGTGCAAGCGCCATCTGCCCGGCCAGCGCGCATTGCTGGCGCTGTTTGCCGTGGCGGGTTTGAGCCTGAGCGGCGCACTGTGGGCGGCCGATGCCGGCATCCCGTTCATGACCGCCACGCCAGGCGGGGCGGGCGGCACCGCATATAGCTTGCCGCTGCAGACGCTGCTGTTTTTGACAGCGCTGACGTTCTTGCCTGCGGTGCTGCTGATGATGACGGCGTTTACCCGCATCGTGATCGTGCTGTCTTTGCTGCGCCAGGCGCTGGGCACGGTGCAAAGCCCGCCCAATCAGGTGATCGTGGGGCTATCGTTGTTTCTCACGTTTTTTGTGATGTCGCCGGTGCTGGACAAGATCTACACCCAGGCTTATCTGCCGTATAACGAACAGAAAATCAGCTTCAACGAGGGCCTTGACCGTGCCGCAGTGCCGCTCAAGGACTTTATGCTCAAGCAGACCCGGCAACGCGATCTGGCGTTTTTTATTGAAGTGTCCGGCACCAAACAGCCCAATGGCCCGGAAGACGTCACCCTGCGGGTGCTGGTGCCGGCCTACGTGACCAGCGAGCTCAAAACTGCATTCCAGATCGGCTTTATGGTGTTTATCCCGTTTTTGATTATCGATCTGGTGGTAGCCAGCATCTTGATGGCCATGGGGATGATGATGGTGTCGCCGGTGACGCTGGCGTTGCCTTTTAAATTGATGTTGTTTGTGCTGGTGGACGGCTGGACGCTATTGATGGGTTCGCTGGTGCAGAGTTTCTATACCGGTTAGCAAGGAGACGCAGATGACGCCAGAAACCGTCATTACCCTGGTGCAACGTGCGATGGAAGTGCTGGTGCTGCTGGGCGGCCCGGTGCTGATCACCGTGTTGCTGGTGGGCCTGGTCGTCAGTATTTTTCAGGCGGCCACGCAGATCAACGAATCCACGCTGTCGTTTATTCCCAAGTTGCTGGCCGCTTTTCTGGTGTTTATCCTGGCCGGGCCGTGGATGATCGGGCAGATTACTGACTACACCGTGCGCTTGTTCCAGAGCATTCCGTCGATGATCGGCTGACGCATGTTCACCATCACCGATGCCCAGATCAACGCGTGGATGGCGGTGTTGCTGTGGCCGTTCATGCGCATCTTCGGGCTGTTTCTGGCGGATCCGTTTTATTCCAGCGGTTCGATCTCGGTTACCGTGCGCGTGGGCTTTACGCTGCTGCTTACCGTGCTGATCGTGCCGGTGCTGCCGCCCATGCCCAATGTGCCGGTGCTCTCGGCGGTGGGCATCATGATCGCGGTCAATCAGATGATCATCGGCCTGATGATAGGCATGGCGATGCGCCTGGTGTTCTCGGCGGTGGAAATGGCCGGGCATGTAGCCGGTTTGCAGATGGGTCTGGGTTTCGCCTCATTCTTTGATCCGCAACACAACACCAGCGTGCCGGTGCTGGCGCAGTTTCTTAGCCTGATGACCACGCTGTTGTTCCTGGCCATGAATGGCCATCTGATCGTGCTGCGTACCCTGATCGACAGCTTTAGCCAGATGCCGCCCACGGCACAACCGCTGAGCGCGCGTCCGCTGATGCTGCTGGTTAATCAGGGCGCCATCATTTTTACCGTTGGCCTGCAATTGTCGATGCCGGTGGTGGGGTCTTTGCTGGTGACCAACCTGGCCGTCGGCGTAATGACCCGGGCATCGCCGCAACTGAATATCTTTGCCATCGGCTTTCCCATCATGTTGATGATAGGCATGGGTTCTTTGTATTTGACGCTGCCCGCCATGCCGCACCAGGTGCAATTGCTGATCGATGGCTACACCCGTTTCGTCAACAGCTTGATGCTGGGCTTGCCACCCGGAGCGCGTTAGCGTTGCTGCTTACATTTATATAACTTATCTATCGTTTTCTATTCAGCGATAGTCAAAATAACCCGAGAAGTTTACTCGGGTATTCGGCCGCGTTATAATGCCGCCTTTGCTTAAGATCCACCTGGAGCAGGCTCATGAATGCGCCGCACAACAACGTCCAGCCTTTGACGGACGTGCAGAGTTCTGAAGACACCCGCAACATCGCCATCAACAAGGTGGGGATCAAATCGATCCGCCATCCGGTGCGTGTAGCCGACCGCGCCGATGGTATCCAGCACACCATCGCCACATTCGACATGTATGTGTTTCTGCCGCAGCACTTTAAAGGCACGCACATGTCGCGCTTTGTGCAGATTCTGAACAGCCACGAAAAAGAAATCTCGGTCGAATCGTTTGAGACCATTCTGCGCGAGATGTGCACGGCGCTGGATGCGGAAGCGGGTTATCTTGAAATGCGTTTCCCGTATTTCATCAACAAGACGGCGCCGGTTTCGGGTGTGCAAAGCCTGCTCGATTATGACGTCACCTTGATCGGCGAAATCCGTAACGGCAATTACGAGCTGAAGCTGAAAGTGCTGGTGCCGGTTACCAGTCTGTGCCCGTGCTCCAAGCAGATTTCGCAATATGGCGCGCACAATCAGCGCTCGCACGTTACCGTGACCGCCACGCTGGGCGAGCATTTGTGGATTGAAGAACTGGTTGAACTGGTGGAAGCCCAGGCGTCGTGCGAACTGTGGGGCTTGCTCAAGCGCCCGGACGAAAAATACGTCACCGAACGCGCGTACGAAAATCCCAAGTTTGTCGAAGACATGGTGCGCGATGTGGCCGCCCAGTTGATCGCCGAGCCGCGCGTGGTGGCTTATGTAGTGGAATCGGAAAACTTTGAATCGATCCACAATCATTCGGCCTATGCACTGATCGAAGCCGACAAGCGCGCCTGAGTCGTCGCCTTGGTTGACCCCCAGCGTGAACCGCAGCCCGCCTGCCGTTCACGCTTTGTTTTTGCGCTGGCCTGTATGCGCCAGACCGGATACTTGCGATGTATATCGTTCTGATCGGCTATCTGTACGTGATCTTCATGATCGCGGTGACCATGGGCAGCGTGCTCAAGGGCGTGATTTTCTTTTTCTTTCTGGGATTCTTGCCGGCGTGGCTGATTTTCTGGCTGAAACGCCGGGGTCAGCTCAAGCGCCAGGAAATGGCGGCGGAAAAGCAAAAGGGCCCGCAATAGGGTGGGTCAAGACCCACCACACAATGCGGTTTGCCAAGCAAGCAATACTGGTCCCGGCTTTGAGTGGTGGGTCTAGACCCACCCTATGCCTCAGTCCAGCCAGATCAGCGCGGCCATGCGGCCGGTTTGTTGGTCGCGGCGATACGAGAAGAAGCGTTCGGCGTCGCTCACGGTGCACAGATCGCCACCATACACGGCGGTGACACCCACCGCTGCCAGCCGTAGCCGTGCCAGCTGGTAGATATCCGCCAACCACTTGCCAGGCTGCACGCCGGGGACAAATGCGGTGGCGGCGTGGGCATCGCGTGCCATAAACGCCGTGCGAACTTCTTCTCCGACTTCAAACTGCTGTGGCCCGATCGCGGCGCCCAGCCACACCAGTATCTGATCCGGCGCAACGCCCATGCTGGCGACCGTGGCCTCCAGCACGCCATCGCACAATCCGCGCCAACCGGCATGTGCCGCGGCGACCACGGTTCCGGCACGGTCGCAGAACAGCGCGGGCAAGCAATCAGCCGTCATGATCACTGAGACCTCGCCCGGCCCACGGCTGACACTGGCATCGGCCGCGCAACCGCCCGTTTCGGCGACCACCGTACCATGTACCTGCGTCAGCCACTTGGGCTCGGCGGGCAGCCAGCTGCGCACCAGCGCGCGGTTGTGTGCGACCGCGGTAGGGTTATCGCCCACGTGGTCACCCAGGTTAAGGCTGCCAAACGGCGCCACGCTGACGCCGCCCTGGCGCGTGGTCATCAAGGCGCGCACATTGCCGGGGGCAGGCCAGTCAGGGGTGATCACGGTCGCTGCAACGGGCCGGGCAGGGGCCTGATCACTCGCGGACATAGATCACCTCGACGTCGTCATCATCGTCGCCCCAGTCTTCTTCATCGTCATCCCATACATCATCAATGCCCGCCTGCGCACGCATGGCGGCCAGCAGCGATTCAAAATCAACCGGAATGGGCGAGCGCCACATCATGGTTTTGCCGGTCACCGGATGCGTCAGACTGAGTTTGCGGGCATGCAGGGCCTGGCGATCAAAGTCTTCCAGCGCCATCAGCAATTCAGGTTCCAGCCGTTTGGCGCGTCCGCTATAGACCGGGTCGGCCGCCAGCGGATGGCCGATGTGCGCCATATGCACCCGGATCTGATGAGTGCGGCCGGTTTCCAGGCGGCATTCCACCAGGGTGTGTTGCGAAAATTTCTCCAGCACGCGGTAGTGCGTAACGGCGTGTTTGCCGGTGCCGACCACGGCCATCTTGATGCGCTCACGCGGGTGCCGGCCGATGGGCGCATCGACAGTGCCATCGCGCTCGACCATGCCTTGCGCAATCGCCAGATAATGCCGGGCCACGGTATGGCTTTGTAACTGCCGTACCAGATGGTTTTGCGCGGCCAGTGTGCGCGCGACTACCATCAGCCCGCTCGTATCTTTGTCCAGCCGGTGTACGATGCCGGCGCGCGGTATCTGTTTGAGCTCGGGATAGGCAAACAGCAAGCCGTTGAGCAAGGTGCCGCTCCAGTTGCCGCTGCCCGGGTGCACCACCAGACCTGCTGGCTTGTCGATGACCAGGATGGCGTCATCCTCGTAGATCACATCCAGCGGCAGGTCTTCGGCGGTGAAAGCCACCTCGTGCGGATCGGGTTGTATGGTTACACTCATGCTCTCGCCGCCCCACAGTTTGGTCTTGGGGCTGGCGGCGGCGCCGTCGACTGTGACCAGGCCATCTTTGACCCAGGTAGCGAGGCGGTTGCGCGAGTAATCGGGCAGCAATTTAGCCAAAGCGGCGTCCAGACGCATGCCGGCACAATCGGCCGGCACGATCAAGACACGGGGCTCAGCGAAATCGCTATAATCGTCGGGTTCTAATTCGGGATTCATCATGAACAAGATTTTACCGCGAATCCTCGCGTTTACTGTGGCCGGTATTTTACTGGCTGGTTGTGCGTCCACCCCGGAAGGTGAGGACGAGACCAAAGGCTGGTCCGCGGAAAAGATTTATTCCGAAGCCAAGACTGATCAGAACGACCACAACTGGGATGCTTCGACCAAGCTGTTCGAGAAGCTGGAAGCCCGCTATCCATATGGCCGCTATGCACAACAGGCCGTGCTGGAAACCGCGTTCAACCAGTACAAGAACAGCGATCCGGCCTTGGCACTGGCCTCGATCGACCGGTTTATCAAGACCTACCCGGCGCATCCTTCCATGGATTACGCGCTGTACCTCAAGGGTCTGGTGAACTTCAACGACAGCCAGGGTTTTCTGTCGGTGCTGGCCAAGCAGGATATGTCGGAGCGTGACCCCAAGTCTGCGCTCGATTCCTACGATGCCTTTAAAGAACTGGTTACGCGTTTCCCTGACAGCAAGTACTCGGAAGACGCGCGTACGCGTATGGGTTATCTGATCGGTGCGCTGGCCAACCATGAGCTGCACGTCGCCAAGTATTACTACAAGCGCGGTGCCTATCTGGCGGCGGCCAACCGCGGCAAATCGTTGCTGCAGACCTATAGCAACACCAAGCAGGTTGAGCCGGCGCTGGGCATCATGGTGCGCTCGTACGACAAGCTGCAACTGGTGCAATTGCGGGATGATGCCAAGCGCGTGCTGTTGCAGAACTACCCCAACACCAAGGTGCTGGAAGACAGTTACTGGAACACCGAGCGCTGGTGGTCGCTGTGGTAAGCCACGGTTGATTGCAAAAAAATAAAGCGGATCGCGTTGAAGGGGCTTTACAGCAAGCCGTAAATCCCGTTTAATGCGCTCCTCTTTGGGGGGCTATAGCTCAGCTGGGAGAGCGCTTGCATGGCATGCAAGAGGTCAGCGGTTCGATCCCGCTTAGCTCCACCAAAAGACGTTTTAAAGTTTTTTTGCAAAACATCGCAAACAGGGGTTTACAGGCTTTAAGTTCTCTCCTAGAATGCGTCTCTCTTTCGGTGGCGAGCCACCGGAAAGCAGAAAAACAGCAGTAACCCAGACCAGAATATCGGGGCTATAGCTCAGCTGGGAGAGCGCTTGCATGGCATGCAAGAGGTCAGCGGTTCGATCCCGCTTAGCTCCACCAGAACAGATGCGGCTACTCAAGCTTGCAACACACCTTGAGTAGCCGTTTCAGTTTACAGGTCCCCATCGTCTAGAGGCCTAGGACACCGCCCTTTCACGGCGATAACCGGGGTTCGAATCCCCGTGGGGACGCCACTATCCTTGTGGCATCAAGAGCAGTAAATGTGTAGTGAAGTTAGCAGTGCGCCCGTAGCTCAGTTGGATAGAGTATCTGGCTACGAACCAGAGGGTCGGGCGTTCGAATCGCTCCGGGCGCACCACTTCTTCTTTATGCATATCCCAGCAGTACCGTTGCCAGGTCCCCATCGTCTAGAGGCCTAGGACACCGCCCTTTCACGGCGATAACCGGGGTTCGAATCCCCGTGGGGACGCCATCAAACAGCAGCCTGTTTGATGTGCCCGCCCGGCAACCACCCTCCTGCTTTAAATCCCTTCAAGTTCCACAGCAAATCAAACGTGTTCTACCCAATCGCAGCCAGGCTTATGCCGTCGGCGCATGGAGCCAGTGCACGCTGAACAGATTTTCTGCGTCCGTCCACGTAGGTCCGGCGCGGAAGCCTGCTTGCACCGCCAGATTGCGGAAGCTATCGATGGTGTATTTGTGCGAGTTTTCGGTATGAATGGTTTCGCCTTCGCGAAAGCTGAAGCGTTGTCCCAGCACCGTCACCGTCTGATCGCGCTTGCTGATCAGATGCATTTCAATGCGTTGCAACACCGGATTGTAGAAGGCGTAGTGGCTGAAACCGGCAGGATTAAATGTCGCGCCCAGTTCCAGATTGGCTCGCCGCAGCATATTCAGGTTAAACGCCGCCGTCACGCCTTGCGCGTCGTTGTACGCCGCATGCAGTCGTGCCGGCTCCTTGACCAGATCTACACCAATCAATAAACCACCCCCGCGCAGCAATTCGGCCGTCGAATGCAAAAAGCTCAACGCTTCGTCGGGCTCCATATTGCCTATGGTCGAACCCGGAAAAAAACCAACGCGGCGGCCGTGCGGCGATGCCGTGGCGGGGAGCGCCATCGGCTGCATATAGTCGGCCACCACCGGGCTGACGCTCAGACGCGGGTATAGCGTGCGCAAACGTTGCGCGGCATTTTCCAGATGTTCACCGGAAATATCGATCGGCAGATAACGTGTCGGCGCATTGATGGGCTCGAAAGCATCCAGCAGCAAGCGCACTTTGGTTAGCGAGCCCGCGCCAAATTCAATCAACTCAGCATCCGGCCCTATCTGCGCTGCCATCTCGGCCGCGTTATCGGTCAGGATTTTCAATTCGGTCCGGGTGGGATAGTACTCGGGCAAATCACAGATCAGGTCAAACAGGGCCGAGCCAGCCGCATCATAAAAGTATTTGGCTGGCACGCTGCGTGGACTGCGTTTGAGACCTGCGAGCAAATCCTGGCCAAAGGCGGCCTGCGCCGTGTGTGCTTCGATTTCATTGGCATCAAATAAAGAGGCGGCATCAGCCTGGGCGGGAATATAGGAGCGCATGTTTGTTTTTCCGGGTTCGGTTCAAAGATCGCGTGCGAGGCGCACGCCAGAAAATTGCCACCGTGCGGCGGGCGGAAAGAAATTGCGGTAGGTGTGACGGGTATGGCCGGGCGGGGTGGCGACGCTGCCGCCGCGCAACACCACCTGGCTGACCATAAACTTGCCGTTGTATTCGGCAGCGATGCCAGCGAGCGGCACAAAACGTGGATAAGGGTCATACGACGAGCGGGTCCACTGCCACACTTGATCGTCCACTTGCGTCATGCCCACTGCGGTGCTGGCCGCTTCCCATTCAAATTCTGTCGGCAAGCGCGCCCCGGCCCACGCGGCATAGGCGGCCGCTTCATAAAAACTGAGCTGCGCTACGGGCGCGTCGGGCTGCAAAGCGTGTACGCCGTCCAACCCAAACACCCACCAGTCATTGGCCGGTAAATCGTCGCGTTGCTGAAAGCGGCGGCGCGGGTCATCTGGCGCCAGCCAATAGGCTGGATGTTGCCAGTCTTGTGCGCGCACCGCGGCCCAGCCATCGGACAGCCAGAGGTCGGCGCGTTGATAGCCGCCATCGGCGATAAATGCGGCGAACTCGCCACAGGTGACCAGGCGGTTAGCGATGGAATAGGGCTGCAGCAGCGTTTGATGTCGCGGCGTTTCGTTATCAAAGCAGAAGCGGTCTGCGGATGCGGGCATGCCGATATCGACAACGCCACCGGGCTGGTCCAGCCACTGCAAAGGCGCGGGTCGGACCGGGGCCGTGGCGTTGCGATAGGCCGGGAGCAAGGGGTTACACGAAAACGCATGCAGGATATCGGTGAGCAGCAGCTCTTGATGTTGCTGCTCATGGTTAAGGCCCAATTCAATAATCGGCGCAACCTGAACCAGCATTTCGTCATCGGCCTGCTGCAGCAAATGCTCTACCGCCTGATCGACATGGCGACGAAACGCCATCACTTCGTCCAGGCTCGGCCGGGTAATCAGGCCGCGCAAAGGGCGCGGATGCCGTGGGCCCAGTGCCTCGTAATAGGAGTTGAATAGATAGTGCAAACGCGGATCGAACAAGGCGTAATCGTGCGCGTGTCTTTGCAGCAACACGGTTTCAAAAAACCAGGTGGTATGCGCCAGATGCCATTTGGTCGGGCTGGCGTCCGGCATCGACTGGATGCACTGGTCTTCGGGCGACAGCGGCGCGGCCAGCGCCAGGGTATGCGCGCGAACTTGCCGATAGCGCTCATGCAACGCTTGCGCAGCAGCGTCGCTCGATGGGGCAAAACTCATGGCGTCTCCTTGCAAGGTCTTGCCAGCGCGGCGCTGCGACGCGCGCGACGGGTTGCCCATCATGCCCCGCGTGCCTGGTCGCGCCTATTCGTGTACGGCGCATGCGCATGTCAGACGTTGCCCTATGCACACCGCCGCTGCCGCTGGCTTGGTGCGTTTGTTATAGAAATTAATCATGACGCTGCAATGACAAGAGAATGAGCGGCAGGGCGGCTCAGGGCTGCGGATTGGCGGCATCGAAGGCGGCGCGGGCGGCCAGAATCTGCGCGTAGCTGCGATCCGCCCAATCGATCAGATGGCCGAGTGGTGCTAACACCGATACCCCCAGCGGTGACAATTGATATTGCACCGACGGGGGTTTGGTCGGAAATACCTCACGAATAATCAGGCCATCGCGTTCCAGATTGCGCAAGGTCTGAGTGAGCATGCGCTTGGAGATATCCGGCGTGGTGCGTTGCAATTCGCTAAAGCGATGCGGTCGCGCGGCGAGTGCCATCACCAGCAGCGAGGTCCATTTGTCACCGATACGGTCGAGCACATTGCGCACCGGGCATTGTGAGGCATCGAATGCGGCTTCACGCATGGCGCCAAATTGATCGACGATATTACTGCGCGAATTCATGAGGGTTCCTTCCAGGTAACCTTGAGCGGAAAAACTGCCTCCTTGTGGGCAGCGGAGGCGGTCTCTATTATAGACCTGTCCTCTTTTTAAAACCTACAGGAAAGCAATATGTCCGCTACTCAACAACGCATTCTGGTCACTGGTGCCACTGGCCAACTCGGCCATCTGGTGGTGGCTGCACTGCTCAAACGTGTGCCCGCGACGCAAGTCATCGCGCTGGTGCGCAAGCCGGAAGCCGCCGCAGCGTTCGTGGCGCAAGGCGTCGAAACCCGTATCGGCGATTACACCGACGCCGCGAGTCTGGAAAAAGCCTTTGCGGGTGTCGACCGGGTGCTACTGATCTCGTCCAATGAACTGGGCCAACGCGCTACGCAACATCAAAACGTGATCAACGCGGCCAAGGCCGCTGGCGTCAAACTGTTGGCCTACACCAGCGTATTGCATGCCGATACCTCAGCCCTTGGCCTGGCCGAAGAACACCGTCAAACCGAAACCGCGCTCAAGGCATCGGGTGTGCCTTATGTGTTGCTGCGCAATGGCTGGTACCTGGAAAACCAGGCGGGCGGCGCAGCAGGCGCCGTGCAACATGGCGCGGTGCTGGGCGTGGCGGGTGAGGGCAAGATTTCTGCAGCTACGCGTGCTGACTACGCCGAGGCGGCCGCAGTGGTGCTGACCTCAACCGACGATCAAGCCGGCAAGGTTTATGAGTTGGCCGGCGACAGCGGTTACACCGGTCCAGAGCTGGCCGCCGAAATTGCGCGCCAGTCCGGCAAGCCGGTTAACTATGTGCATCTGGACGAAGCGGGCTACAAGAAAGCGCTGATTGATGTGGGCCTGCCCGAGTTCGTGGCCGAGTTGTTGGCGAACAGCGATAACGCGGCCAGCAAAGGCGCTTTGTTTGATGAAGGTAAGCAACTGAGTGCCCTGATTGGCCGTCCGACCACGCCGTTGAGTGTGGCTGTGAGCACGGCGCTGGGCAAATAAGCCGGAACAGCGTTGCGGGCCCTGCTTGCTTAGCTGGGTAGGGCGTTCGCAAGCTGATCTGCCGGAATCTGGCCACATAAAAGTGGTCGGATTTCCGGCCGTAACAACCATTCCACTGCCCAACGTCGCACCCGTCCCATTCCTTCAGTGCGATGCGCCAGAAACAGATGCGTGGCGTGTTTGTGTTCCTGCAATTCTTTTTTTACCAGCAGGCCGCGCTCTAACAGCGGTAGCACCAGATGGCGCGGCACATAGCCGATGCCCGCGTTTTGTTCGATCAGCGCCGTTGCCGTATGAAAATCGGGGACGTAGACCGGCTTTTGCCCATTCAGCAACCATGCCTGTTGTGGATGGAAATTGATTGCTGTGTCACGGATGCAGATGGCCGCGTACTGGCGCAAGTCATGCGCTTGCAAAGGATCGGTTTGCCCGCGCAAAGGGTGGCCGGCCCCCACCACAAAATCCCATTCCAGTTCACCCAGACTATGGCTGATTACGCCTTCCGAACTGGGCACCACGTGCGGACCGCCGATGACCAGATCGGCACGCCGACTGTATAGCGCTTCCCAGCACCCGTTATAAACCTCGCGCGCCATGCTGATCTGCGTGGACGGAAACATGGTTTCGAACTGGCAGATCAGATTGATCAAGACCGTATGCGGCACGATGTTGTTCACCGCAATCTTGAGCTCGCGCTCGACCCCCTCGTGCACCAGGGCGGTATTGCGCTTGAGGGCTTCCAGGTCGTCCAGCACGCTTTTGCTATGACCCACAAAATACTCGCCCGCTGGCGTTAACTCGATATACGAGCCTTTGCGGATAAACAAATCCACACCCAGTTGTTCTTCCAGCTTTTTGACCGTGTAGCTGATCGCTGAAGGCACTTTGTGGATCTGTACTGCCGCGGCCGTGATGCTTTGATAACGGGCGACCAGGCGCACGATGCGGATTGTCTCACTCGATATAAACATACGCGGGGCTCCTGATCGGCCGTGGTCATTACGCCGTTTGCAATTTGCGCCGAGGTGCCAGTCGGCTAAGTAGCGCGTAGCAGACGCAAGCCACCAGGATGGAGTCGACCGAGGGGATGGTGGTCAGCACAAAATAGCCCTTCACCGTCATGAATCCGGTCAGCGACGCGATCAGCCACGCCACAAAAGTCAGCAGCTTGATCGGTGGTTCCGCGCTCAGACTGTCCTGATCGTATCCGTGGCGGCGATACAGGAAAAAATCGGCGATATAGATACCGGCCACTGGCGGCGTGGCGATGCCGAGGAAGAGCAAGAACGGGATGAACCACGCCATGATGTCCATGCTGCCCACAACAAAGGCCAGCACGCCCAGCGCCACCGTAATCTGCCATTTGGGAAAGCGCGTCAGCAGGGTTGAAACCACCAGGGTGCCCTGGAACATATTGCCGGCGTTGCCAGTGACAGTGGCAAAGATCAGCAGCAGCGCCGTGGGCAAAACCAGTCCCATCAAGGACATTGCGCCAAGCAAAGAGCTTTGCCCGGTGAGCGCACTGGGCGTGGCGCCAGCCCAGTACAGCAGCGGGTAGGCAATCAGGAAAGCACTGATGGCGGCAATCAATGCATGTTTGCGGTCATGCACAAAGCAACCGAAGTCGGGCAACGTGGCCACCAGTACGATGATGGTGCCGACCACCGAAGACACAGCAACCCCCGGTGACATGGTCGCGATGACCACTGCGGGCGGCAGCTCGGCCTCGGTGGCTCGGTACACGATGTAGCACAGCATCAGCGCGATGACAGGCACGGCAAACTGCGCCACTTTGCCGAGGATGGCAAAGCCGAACGCGGTCGAAGCGACGAAGATGACGCAGCCGATAGCCACCAGCAGCGGCGTGGGAATGTCGACGCCGTGTTGCGCCAGCAAGTCATGCACCGAGTGCCCGAACATATTGGCGGTGACGGCAATCCAGCCGAACAGACTGATTGCCAGCAACACATTGATGGCAACGGCGCCTTTTTCACCAAAAGAGAATTTGACGATGCCATAAGTGGGCAGCCGGGCTTTTTCACCCACGCAGATGGTGACAGCCGAAATGATGGCGAGAATAAGGCCGCCTAGCCCCACCACGCGCAGCAGATCACCATCGGCCAGCTGGCTGCCGATGCTGGACGAGGAAAGGAGCACGGGTGTCACCGCAATGCCTAGCAAAATCAGGGCAATGCGATAGCCCGGGGCGGTATCAGGACTGGATGAACGCATGGTCATCTCCTTGCGCAAATAATGGTTGAAGAATCAGATGCGGAACGCCGCCGAACCGGCGCGGTCTTGCTGGTCCATATAGGCACGCCAGCCGCCAAAGCGCGTGATTTCGAGCTGGCCCTCGATACGCCATGGTTCGGCCAGCACGCCGAGCATTTCCTGGCCATTGCGCAATTGCAGCTTGCCGATGCAGAGCCCGGCGGGTTCGGAGAGCAGCAGCGCGGCGAACGAGGCCATCGGTAATTCCCACACTTCCAGCGCAACTGCGGTACCGCCTTCGGTCACGCGCATCATGCCGGGATGGTCGTCGTTGACGCTCCAGATGCGGTAGTGCTCGTCGGTATGGTCTTCGCGCACAAAGCGCCCGCCGACGTTCAACATATTGGGATTGAGTTTGAGCCCGCGCATCAGCGTGCCGTTGACAGCGAGCAGGGTGGTTTCAGACATGGGCAGGTTTTTCCTTGGGTTTGTGAGCATCAGGCATGGATCCAGGTACCGGTTTCGTGCGCGAGCGCGCGGCCGATGGCGGCAGGGCTGGTGATCAGGCCGCAGGCCGTTTTGCCTTGCTGACGCGATTGCTCGACAAAACCGAGGATGGCTTCGACTTTAGGCAGCATGCTGCCCGCGCCAAACTGGCCGGCAGCGATCAGCGCTTGCGCTTGCTCGACGCTGAGCTGGTGCAGCCATTGCTGCTCGGGTTTGCCAAAATTGATGGCGACTTGCTCGACGCCGGTAGGGATCAACAACAGATCGGCGCCCAGCTGGCTGGCCAGCAGCGCAGAGGCCAGATCCTTGTCGATGACGGCTTCGACGCCCTGCAATTGCTGCGCGGCATCACGCACCACCGGAATACCGCCACCGCCGCAGGCAATCACGACGCAACCTTGTTCGATCAGATGCGCGATCAACCCGCTTTCCAGAATTTCTTGCGGCTGCGGTGAGGCCACCGTGCGACGCCAACCGCGCCCGGCGTCTTCCATTACGCTCCAGCCCAGTTCTTGCTGGCGCAAACGGGCAGTGGCTTCATCGAGAAACGCCCCGACCGGCTTGGCGGGTTTGCGGAAAGCAGGGTCGCTCAGACTGACGCGTGTTTGCGTGACCAGCGTAATCACGGGTTTGCTCAGGCCGCGGCGCTGCAGGGCGTTGCTTAGCGCCTTCTGAAACATATAACCGATGGCGCCCTGGGTATCGCCCACCGCGTAATCGAGCGGAACCGGGGCCAACTCGGCGGCGGCCATTTCGGAGCGCCGCAGGATAAAGCCCACCTGAGGGCCGTTACCGTGGGTGAGCACCACATTCCAGCCTGCTTCAATCAGCGGGGCGATGTGGCTGACACTGTCTATGACCGCTTCGTACTGATCCGGAATGCTGGTGTGCTGGTCATCGCGGATCAGGGCGTTGCCACCCACCGCGACGACGGCGAGACGGGGCTTCATGCGGCACCCCCGTCGGCGCGCCGTACCTGGTCCGCCAGCGCCCGGATCGCGGCCACAAAGCCGGGCATCGGCGCGGTGGTAATCCCCGCGCCTATCTGGCCCACCCCAGCCAGTTTGTGTGCGATGCCGGTGTTGATAATTGGCAAAATGCCGGTGTCAGCCACCTTGCGGATATCAATGCCGGCGGCGGTGGGCGCGAAGTCGAGCGGGGGCAAAGTAAAGGTGGGGTTGGCACCGAGGGTAATGCGCTGCATGCGCCGACTGTTTTGCGTGGCATCAGCGGGCGTACCGCCCACAAATTTGACGATGGCGGGCGAGGAAGCCATGGCGAAGCCGCCCACGCCCGCCGTTTCAGTGATCGCGCTGTCGCCCAGGTCGGCCGTGGCATCGGCTGCGCCATAGCCGGGAAAATACAAGCCGTTGACCGGATTAGCTGGCGCCTGGTACCAGCGTTTGCCGGTGCCCGAAACCTGGATGCCGAAGTTAACGCCATTGCGCGCCATCACGGTGACCATGGAGCTGAAGGGCACCTCGCTGGCGGCATCGGTCATCGCTTTGCAGGCGGCCATCGACAGGTTCAGAAAGAAGTGGTCATTGCTGTAGATAAACTCGATCGCGCGCTGGATCGGCGCGGCCGCCTGGCCACTGCGCAATAGCGCGGGCACCAGCCGTTTAAGCAGCAAACCCGTGGCCGCAGCGTTACGGTTATGCACTTCGTCCCCCATGTGCAGGGCTTGCGCCATGATGGGCACAAGTTCGACCGGCCCCAGCACGCTGAGCGCGGCCCGCATTACCGGCGCCAGCTCTTGTGCCATCCAGTGCAGACGCTCCAGCACCTCGGCGCTGTTGGCTCCAAAGCGCAAAACCTTGCCCAGCCCCTCATTAAAATTGCAGTAGGCATAGCGCCCATTGGCCGTGTTTTGCACAACCCACAGGGGCATGGACGGGCTGACTATGCCCGCCATGGGGCCAACTACGCCGTGCTGGTGGCAAGGTTCCAGCTCGACCTTGCCGTCGAGAATCATCCGGGTGGCGGCATCGGCGCTTGCGGCCCAGCCTTCGTAGATCAGCGCGCCGACGATGGCGCCCTGCATCGGTCCACACATGTCCGCCCAGGCGATGGGAGGGCCCGCATGCAGGATCAGCTTGCGTTGTGCCATGGCGGGCAGGACTGCAGCGGCGCTTTGTACGTCGATCAGCGCGGGCTGCGCAGCAAGATAGCGCTCGAACGCGATCTGATTGGCCGCTTCCACACGCGGATGATTCAGCAGGAAGGCAAGGTCCAGCCCCGCCTGGATATCGCCCGATGCCGGTGGCTGCCATTCCAGTTGGGTTACGGATCCGCCTGCCAGGGTCAGATTCTCGGCAAACGCTGCAAGCCCCAGGTTGACCACTCGGAGTTGCTGTTCAAACAGCGAAGTACGGATATTCATTGCGCGGCTCCTGCCAGGTCTGCGTGGATGCGGCTAGCTTGTTGACGGGCGATATAGGCGGCCCATTGCCCGGCGCGGGCATTGCAATCGGCAATCAGTACGCCGGCCCGGCGCAGACTGGCGCTCTGGCGTGCCCGATCTTGCGGATCGGCGCTGGTGCCGCAGACATGGGCGAGCAGCAGCGGTAGCGCCGCGCCCCCCGCCTGTTGCCGCGCCTGGGCGAATACGTCGAGTAAATCAGCCACCGGCTCGGCCGCAGCGCCGTAACCCAGCACCACGTCGAACAGCACAACGGCCGTGGCGGGGTCGCGCAGTTCGGCCAGAATGCGTTGGTTGCGCAAGGTGGGATCGATCATCGGATGCGGGCGACCGCGGGTGTATTCGTCGTCGCCCATATCAACCAGCGTGTGGCCTTCGCTTTTCCAGCGATCCGCGATCAGCAGGTTGCCCTTGACCGGCGTATTGGACGCGGCGACGAGGCCCGCCCGCTGGCACAGCAATTGCGCTTCGTAGCAGAAAGTGCCGCCAGAAAAGACCGCCCGGATGTCGCGCCGGGATGGCGCCAATGCAAAGGCAGCGGCATCGAGCATGTGCGTGTCTTCTGCGCTCAGGGTGTGAGCGGCGGCGGGAGGCCTGCGGTTGTGTTCCAGTGCGACGGCCACCTCGGCGGCATGCGCCAGCGTGTGCGCTGCGGTGATGCCCGTGCCCTGGATGCTGGCCGGGTCGGCGCCGAGGAAGTGCACGACCACCGGTTTGCCCGCGATGCTGGCCTGCGCCAGGATGCGATCGGCCACTGCGGGTGCGGGCGGTTTGGACACCAGCACAATAACCCTGGTCGCGGGATCGTCCGCCAGTGCCTGTAATCCGGCCAACATGGACAGGCCACCGATTTCTTCGTGCAGATCGTGGCCGCCGGTACCCAGTGCTTGCGAAATACCGGAGCCCAGTTGATCGATGCGGCAGGTGATTTCCTGCATGCCGGTGCCCGAGGCCCCGACCACACCGATCGCCCCGCGCCGCACGACATTGGCGAACCCCAGCGGCATGCCATTGATGATGGCGGTGCCGCAATCAGGCCCCATGACCAGCCGTTGCTGCGAATGCGCCAACGTTTTGATCTGCTTTTCCAGTGCCAGGCTGATGTTGTCGCTGAACAGCATCACGTGCATGCCCAGGCGCAGCGCCTTGATGGCCTCGGCGGCGGCATAGTCCCCGGGGACTGAAACCAGCGCCAGGTTGATATCGCGATTGCTCTCGTGCGCTTGCGCCAGACTGGCTGGGGGCGCTTCGACGGCGCTGGTGGCCGAGTTGCCGGAAGATTTGCTTTCGAGTGCGCCGGTGGCCAGCGCCATGGCTTGTTCGCAGGCCTCGGCACTGCCGCGCAGCGCGATGATCAGGTCATTCGGGCCGACGGCTTCGCTGCAGGCCAGACCGGCGTCGGCCAACTGGCTCTGGTTGGCAGGTGTGCCCATGACCACCGAGGCCTGGCTGATCCCGGCCAGCGCGCAGATACGGGCCGATAGCTGCATCAGCGATACGGAGTCCTGATACCGGTTACGAAAAATCTGATGTTTGATCTGCATGATCAAGCCCTTTATTCAATAAATATTGCTGCGCATGCCACCGCCAACTGCGCTGTCATGTAGCTGGGTATTGCGATCCAGACGGGCGCTATCCCATTGTTCGACGGCTTCAACCACGGTTCTCAAACCATGCAGAAAGCCAGCCAGGGTATCGATACCGGAAGAAGCACCGTATTGCATGACGCGGTCAGCCGCGTTTATTAAAACGTCGGCTTGTGGATTAGTCGCAATCGAATTAATCAGAATTAAAATTGATTGTGAGAAATGACCCTGGCTGGCCAATTGCAGATAATGCTGGCTAATTCCGGTGGTTCGCGCTAATCCAATCGAAACCGCATTGGCCATTACGCGAAAATGGGCCACCAGCCTGTGGCAGTGGTGCAATGCGGCCAGATAGCCCAATAAATAATCGTCGCCGTCGGGGGTTAAGCCATGGCCAAGGCCGAGTAGGGCACTCACATTGCGCTGCAATTCCGGCGGCGGTGTGTCGGCATTCCACTGCGTCACCGCTATCCCCCATGCATCGCCGGGGAACAGGCTGAGCGCACTCGTCCGCGGACGTTGGCTGATGTAGCCGCGCAGGTGGTCGAGCAGCAAGGCATGAACCTGGCGCAAGGCGTGGGCAGGCAAAGCATCAAGCAGGGCGCGCGGGCGCGGTGCTTCCCACACGGCGGCGCTGCTCAGTTCGATATGCCAGTGTTGCGACGTGGTCAGACTGCCGTGCCGATACAACAGCCACTGCCCGGCGGCGCAATGCTCGCGCCAGTCCCAGTTCTCGCCCACTTGCACCACCACGGCCATCGGCTGCGCGGTGGCGGGCGCCGACAGCACCGAGCACAGATTGCCATCGTGCCAGACCAGGTTAAGCGCATGGGCAAAGCAGCTGTGCACGCGTAGCGCCTGGTCGTCATGCCAGCGCCGACGCAGCAAATAGCCCACTGACAGCACAGGCAGCCGGGTGGTGAGTGGCAGCAAGGCCGCGTCAGGCTGCGAGGGCAGTGATGACATTGCCGGCATTGCTTACCCATCCAAAGATGGCGCCTTGTGCTTTGATCATTTCCAGCGACGACTTCTGGAACTCGGGAAAGTAAGAGCCGACGCAATCCGCCGGCACCAGGCATTCAAAGCCGCGGTCATTGGCCTCGCGCACGGTAGTGGTGACGCAGACTTCGGTGGTGACGCCGCAGACGATCAGCGTTTTGATGCCATGATTTTGCAGAATGACATGCAGGTCGGTCTGATAAAACGCGCCTTTGCCAGGCTTGTCGATAACGGGTTCGCCCGCACGCGGATAAAGCTCGGGGATCAGATCGTGGCCCGCTTCGCCGCGCACCAGGATACGGCCCATGGGGCCAGTCGTACCGATAAACGTCTTGCCGCCGCGAGTAAGTTTGGCGGGCGGGCAATCGCTGAGATCAGGGCGATGGCCTTCCCGGGTGTGGATAACCAGCAGATTAGCCTTGCGTGCAGCCTCGAGCACTTTTTTGCAGGGCTCGATGGCGGCGCGCACCAACGAGACATCGTTGCCCAGCGCTTCGCCAAAACCGGCGGGTTCAACAAAATCGCGTTGCATATCGATCATCAACAATGCTGTTGTCTTTTTATCAAAAGGCAAAGCAAACGGTTCAGCAATAAAAGCGGTAGTAGCCATTGACGACACCCTTGAACAGAAATAGAAAACGATTGAATTGAAATTTCTGCTGGGAGTATAAGTACGGGCTTCAAAAAATACAGCGGAATGATTTTTGTCTTGGCGACAAAATTTTTGATGGTCTCAAATCGCAATTGTTTGAGATGAATCAAATCGCTATCGCTATTATCAAATTCCGCAATGAATAATTGTTATTGCTTAATTAGTACGTAACTCAAATTGCGCTGCTTAATCGCGCACCCGAAACGGCCGGAAATCAAAGCGCCCAAACCCGGCCTTGCCGTGCGCCCAGGCCGAATTTGTAGTTGGGCTTGCCTGACTACAATCCAGCCAGATCGTCCACAAAACCAGCAAATCCGGCCATGTTGAAGCGCGCCAGGCCACCTCTATGATGCGATTCATCATACGAAAGCACCAAAACGCGGCGGAGGTTAACCATGGCAGGTATCCAGTTGGTGGGCGTCAACAAACGCTATGGCAACACCGAAATCATTCCGGAATTCAATCTCGATATTGAGTCCGGCGAGTTCCTGGTTTTTCTTGGTCCGTCGGGCTGTGGCAAGTCGACCTTGTTGCGCATGATTGCCGGACTGGAACCCGTCAGCGCGGGCCAGATCAAGATCGGCGGCCAGGATGTGACCGCCAGTGCGCCTGGTGAGCGCGATCTCGCCATGGTGTTTCAGCATTACGCGCTGTATCCACATATGACGGTGCGCGAAAACATGGCCTTCGGTCTGCGCAACGTCAATGTGCCCGCGGCGGAGATTGATCGCCGCATTAGCGAAGCGGCACGCATGCTGGAACTGGACGGCATGCTGACGCGCAAACCGATACAGCTGTCTGGTGGCCAGCGGCAACGCGTGGCGATTGGCCGCGCCGTGGTCAAAGAGCCGGGCGCTTTTTTGTTTGATGAGCCTTTGTCCAATCTCGATGCTGCATTACGCAACCGTACCCGGGTGGAACTGGCGCGGCTGCATCAGCGGCTCAAAACCACCATGGTGTTTGTGACGCACGACCAGGTCGAAGCCATGACGCTGGCCAGCCGTATCGTGGTGATGAACCGCGGTCGCATCGAGCAAATGGGTACGCCGATTGAAATCTATCGCAAACCGGCCACGCGATTTGTGGCGGGTTTTATCGGCTCGCCCGCCATGAATTTCATCGATGCGGTGCCCGTGGCTGCCGACGCCGATTGCATCCGGGTGCGCCTTGCTGACGGCACCGAAGTCCAGACCAGCGTGCCGCTGCAGGCCGCGCGGCGCGATGCCAGACTGGTGGCCGGGGTGCGGGCCGAATCGTTGCTACTGGATGATGCATCGCCTGTGCGCGGCCGTGCTGATGTCATTGAGCGACTGGGTGAACGCACCCTGGTCTATGTGACGCTCAATAACGGCCACAGCGTGGTGGCGCAAGCGCATCGCGAATCACCGGTAGCCAGTGGTGATCTGGTCGGTCTGCGCTTTGAGCCTGAGCATGTCCATTTATTTGATGAAGCCGGGCGCGCCTGGCATGCCGCCTGAGGCCACCGCGATGACCACAACCTTGTCCGCGCTTCCCGCCGCCACGCGTAAATCCAGTCTGCCCCAGGTAAGAGGCGTGCAGCACTGGAGTAACGCCTTGTTTGTGCTGCCCTTTGTCCTGGTTTATGTGGCGCTGCTGGTGGTGCCGGTGGTGACTGGTTTGTGGCTGAGCCTGAACGATGTGGATGTGCTGTCTGGCGACCGTAATTTTATCGGGCTCGCCAATTTTGCCCGGCTGTGGCACGACGATATTTTCCGCGGTGCCATCCGCAACACCTTTCTGTTTGTGCTGATGACCACGCCCGCCTTTGTGGCGTTGGGGCTGGCGCTGGCGCTGGCACTCAATCGGCAGGATCGCATCGGTACGGCGCTGCGCACGATTTTCTTCGGCTCGTCGGTGCTGTCGGTAACCATCGTCACCCTGGTCTGGCGTCTGGTCTTTATGACCGATAAAGGTCTGCTGGCCAATGTGATGCACGGGCTGGGCCTGGCCAGCATCAATCCGCTGACCAGCAGCGCGCTGGCCTTGCCGGCCATAGCTTTGGTCACGGTGTGGTGGATTATTGGCTTGCCGATGATGTTGTTTCTGGCCGCGTTGCAGCAGATCCCCGAAGAAATCTACGAAGCCGCCGCCATGGACAACGCCGGGCGCTGGCGTACGTTCTGGTCCATCACCTTGCCGTCACTGCGCAAGACCGTGGCGCTGGTCGCGATCATCGAAGTCATCCTGCAATTCCAGTTGTTTGGCCAGGCGCAATTGATGACCAATGGCGGCCCCAACAATAGCTCGCGTCCGCTGGTGCAATTTATTTATGAGGCGGGCTTCCAGCAGTGGGCGCTGGGCTACAGCGCGGCGGCGGCACAAGTGTTGTTTGGCCTGATGTTGATCGGCGTGGCCATCCAGATGTGGATCAGCAAACGCGGCCAGGCCCGCTCCGGAGACCCGTCATGAGCATTCATCAACACGCTGGCCGCCGTCTGGGCGACCGCATGATCCTGGCTGCGGTCATTATTCTGGCGTTGGTGTGGATTGCGCCGCTGGCCTGGGTATTTGCGCTGTCGTTCAAGCCCAACGCTTTTCTGGCGCAACACACAGACGTCATCCTCGGGGCGCCGTACACGCTCAAAAACTACACCGACATTCTGGGCACCTCGTCGGTGTTCCGCTGGATTGCCAACAGTTGCATTGTCTCGATCACGCAGACCGTGCTGACGCTGGTGTTGTGCTCGCTGGCCGGTTATGGCTTTGCCCGCACGGCATTCCCGGGACAGAAAGCCTTGTACGTGTTTGTGCTGGCCGGTTTAGCGGTACCGGAACAAGCGGTGGTTATCCCCTTGCATCGTTTGTTTGCCGACCTCGATTTGCACAACACCTACAGCGGGCTGATCCTGCCGCGCCTGGCTGCGCCATTCGGGGTGTTTTTGATGACGCAGTATTTCAAAGCCATCCCCAAAGACATCGAAGAAGCCGCGCTGCTGGACAGCACCCCGCGCTGGAAGATCTTTTTGCGCATCGTGTTGCCGCTGTCGGTACCGGCGCAGGCCACGCTGGGCATCTTCACCTTTCTGACCGCGTGGAACGATTATCTGTGGCCGCTGATTTCGGCCTCCAAACCCGATATGTACACGCTCACGCTGGGACTGGCCGCCACGCAAAGTAACTTCGCCCAGTCCGAAGGCATAGGCTATCTGATGGCGCAGGCCGTGTTTGCCGGTTTGCCGATTTTTGTCATCTACCTGTTTTTCCAGAAGCACATCGTTTCTGCGGTGGCGGGTACCACCGTGCGCTAGCCGTGGTGCGGCTGGGCCGCGCTGCGTTCATATCATCAGGAGACAACAACAATGCAAGCCGGTATGACGACTCGATCTGTGTTGGCTTTGTGTCTGGGCGCTGCGCTCGGCACCGGCCATGCCGCCACCGAAATCACGCTCGCCCGCTTTTTTGGCGCCTGCGAAGCGGACTACGGCAAAGTGGCCGATGTCAGCAAAGCCACGGGCGAATGCGGCACGATTACCAGTCTGGTTAATCAGTACAACGCAACCAATAAAGACGGCGTGGTGGTCAAGGCCGAAGTGGCGGAGTGGGGCCCGTATTACGATCAACTGACTTCCCGCATCGTGGCGCATAACGTACCCACCATTGCGGTCATGCATCAGTCGGTGCTGGGCGATTTTGTCAGTCGCAAACTGGTCGAGCCGCTGGACGATGGTTTCAAGAGCGTGGGCATCAACACCGCGGACTTTACGCCGCACGCCAAACGCGGCGTGATCATCGGTGGCAAGACTTACGCGCTGCCGTTCGATACCTGGTCGTGGCTGTGGCATATCAATGTTAATTACTTCAAGAAAGCGGGCCTGACCACGCCGGATGGCCAGCCCATCCTGCCCCGGTCGCCCGACGAATTGCTGGCGCAGGCCAAAAAGATCAAGGACGCCACCGGCAAGCCGTATTTCTCCTGGACCACCACCAACGAAACCGCCGCGCCCACGCGGACCTTCTTGACGCTGATGTATCAGCAGAATGCGCAAGTGTTTAGCGCGGACGGTCGCAAGATCAGCGTACACACGCCTGCCGCCACCAACGCGCTCACGTTGATGAACAAACTGTGGACCGAAGGCTATATCAAGAAAGGCCTCGATTACGGCGCCACGCAGCAGGCTTTCACCGGGGGCGATGTGGCAGTCGACGTGGTCGGCAACTGGACCATCGATGACTTCATGACCGCCGCGGCCAAGCCGGATTCGCCGTTGCATGGCGGTTACGACGTGGTTCCGTTTGCCAATCTGTATGGCAAGAAGGCCATCTTTGCCGATGGGCATAGCTGGGTACTGATCAAGGGGGGCACGCACAACGAGGCCGAGAAAAAGGCCGCGCTGAGCTTCCTCAAATTCTTGTGGGACCACGATTACGACTGGTCACGCACCGGCCATTTGCCCGCCAATAACAAGGTGGTGCAAAGCGCGCAATACCAGGCGCTGCCGTTCCGCAAAAACATTCTTGAGATCACGCAGATCGGCATGACCACGCCAAACAATGTGCCGCGCCAGCGTGCCATCGAAGCCATTATCGGTGAAGAAATCTCCAGCATGATGCTGTCAGGCAAAGCGATTCCGGCAGTCGAGGACGCAATCGAAAGTCGCGTTAATACCTTGCTCGCCGGCGTGCATTAAGCCGCATCCTACCTTACCCGGGCGTGGCCTCGCGGGGCCACCGCCACCCCTTTCTGGACTTTTTGCAGGAACGTTCGCCATGATCAGTTCGCGCCTCATCGTCGACCGCGATTTCGCCATTGCCGACCTCGACCGCCGCTTGTTTGGCACTTTTGTCGAACATATGGGCCGGTGCGTCTACACCGGCATTTATGAACCCGGCCATCCCAGCGCCGACGAAGACGGCTTTCGCCAGGACGTGCTGGATCTGACGCGTGAACTCGGCCCGACCATCGTGCGTTATCCGGGCGGCAATTTCATGTCGGGCTACAACTGGGAAGACGGCGTTGGCCCAAAAGATCAGCGCCCGGTACGGCTGGATCTGGCGTGGTATTCCACCGAGACCAATCAGTTTGGCACCAATGAATTTATGCGCTGGGCCAACAAGGCGGGCGTCGAGCCCATGTTTGGCGTTAACCTGGGCACGCGCGGCCCGGATGAAGCGCGCCATTTTGTCGAATATTGCAATCACCCGGGCGGCACCGCGCTCAGCGATTTACGCCGCGAGCACGGCGTGGAAAAACCGCACGACATCAAGTTCTGGTGCCTCGGCAATGAAATGGATGGCCCTTGGCAAATCTGCCGCAAAACGCCGCAGGAATATGGGCGCATCGCGCTGGAGACGGCCAAAGTCATGCGCCAGGTCGATCCGACCATTACCCTGGCGGCGTGCGGTTCTTCGCAATGGGATATGCCGACTTATGGCGAGTGGGAACACACGGTGCTCGACCATTGTTTTGATGAGGTCGACTTCATCTCTTTGCATACCTATTTCACCAATCGCTACGATTCGACCGAAGAATTTTTTGGCAATATCGAGCAGACCGATCAATTCATCAAAGAAATCGTGGCCGTGGCCGATGGTGTGGCGGCGCGCAAACACTCGCGCAAACGCATCATGCTGTCGTTTGATGAATGGAATGTCTGGTACAAGGCGCGCAGCATCGATGATTTGCGCAAGCCGGGTTGGCCGCAGGCGCCGCGTTTGATTGAAGAGGTTTATAACTTTGAAGACGCGCTGGTGAATGGCGGTGCGCTTATCGTGATGATGAATAATTGCGATCGGGTAAAAACCGCCTGCCTGGCGCAACTGGTCAATGTGATAGGCCCGATCATGACCGAACCGGGCGGCGCAGCGTGGCGCCAGACCATCTTTTATCCATTTGCCCAGGCCTCGCAATTTGCTCATGGCCGGGTGCTGCGCCCGGTTATCGATTCGCCGTCGTATAGCGCCAAATCATTTGCCGAGATTCCCTATCTCTGCGCCAGCGTAGTGGACGACGAAAGCACGGGTCAGAGCGTGATCTTTGCGCTGAATCGCCATCTGACGGATGAAATGGAATTGCGCATTGAATTGCGCGGCCTTGGACGCGAACGCCAGATTGTCCAGGCGCTGGAATTGCATCACACCAATATGAAGGCGACCAATACGCGCGAAGCGCCGGACACCGTGGCCCCCGGCCATAACGACCAGGTGCGCGCGGATGGTGAAACCATCATCGCCAGGCTGAAACCGGGCTCATGGAATGTCATCGTGACCCAAGCCAGCGACCGCCGCGGCCAAGGCAATAGTGAAACCCGTTAGTTCAGCGCCGCGGTGGCGTGATGAGCGGGGAGGCCAGCCAGGTGTTTGAACGCGAACCACTGGTAGGGACCATGAGCGCACAGGTCGCGCGCATCCTCGGTATGCGCGTGGTCAGCGGCGAATTCCGGCCGGGAGATCTGCTGCCGATCGAACCGGAACTGTGTGCGGCCTACGGTGTAAGCCGCACCACCATCCGCGAGGCGATCAAGCATCTGGCAGGCAAGCGCCTGCTGGAAGTCTCGCCCAAGATCGGCACGCGGGTGTTGCCGTTTACCGACTGGAATCTGCTGGACCGGGATGTGCTGGCGTGGCGGCTGGAAGCGCAATTTGATCGCGCCATCGTCGAGGATATTTTCGAGATGCGCCTGTGCTTTGAGCCGCGCGCCAGCCAACTGGCGGCCCTGCACGGCACCGATGAGGATTTGCGCCAGATAGGCCGCCGCTATGCCGAGCTGGCTAACGCAGGCAGCGATGTGCGCATGGCAGCACAGGCAGATCTGGATTTTCATCTGGCCATCATCAATGCCTCGCGCAATGGCATGTTTATTACCATAGGCGGGGCCATCAAGGCGGCACTGCGCGTGTCATCCGGCATGCTGCACCGGCACGGCTCCAATCCCGGCGAAGATCTGATGTATTACGCCGCGGTGCAAGAAGCCATTGCTGCGCGCGCAGTGCCCGCAGCGGGCGCGGCCATGACCACGCTGCTGCAGGTGTCACACGCCAGGGTGTTGCCGCTGGCGGTGATCGGCGACCCGGACGGCGGCCGGAATATCACTGGATAAACGTGCCGATGCGCTTTAAATGGCCGAGGTTGAACCAGACCAGAAAGGCTTTGCCAACCACATACTTGTCAGGCACAAAACCGAAGTAACGGCCGTCGCCCGAATGGTCGCGGTTATCGCCCATCATGAAGTAATTGCCCTCGGGCACCTTGCAGGTAAATGCATTGGTGTCGTACTGACAATTTTCGCGATAGGGAAAGTCTTCCACGGCGGCCAGGTTAACTGCAGGCGGATTATCGATGGCCTGCAGCGTGTTATATAAATGCTCGCCGTGTTTCTCGGCGAATTGCATATTACGCACCGACATATTGTCGCCTTCCAGATAGTCGTGCTCTCCGGCGGGCTGGGTCGGCAACGGCGCGCCATTAATATAGAGCTGCTTGTTGCGGTATTCGACGGTATCGCCCGGTACCCCGATCACACGTTTGATCAGATTGATTTCGGGCTTGTCCGGATGGTTGAACACCATCACATCGCCATGCTGTGGACTGCCCATATGCAGGAACACCTTGTTCAGCACCGGCACGCGCAAACCGTAGGTAAATTTATTCACCAGAATAAAATCGCCGACCACCAGCCCCGGCCGCATCGAAGAAGAGGGAATTTGATACGGCTCCACCACAAACGCCCGTAACACAAATACCACCAGCAACACCGGAAAAAAACCGCGGCCATATTCCGCCCAATCCGGGCGCGGGTGGGCCGGGCGTTTGCTGATGACCCATTTATCCACCGCCCAGATCACGCCGGTGCCCAACAGAAAGATCAGCATGGCGGCGCTGATCGACATCCACTGCACCAGCAATATAAACAGACCAATGATGCCGGCCAGATAGCCGTATTGCACCAGTTGCGGTGCTTCGCTGCCTTCACGCGGCTGACGATTTCCGCTTACCACCAGGATCGGTGCCGCAATTAGCGCAACGATGCCTACCAGGAGCCAATTCATGCCTGACCTCAATTGTTATTTATTAGATGCATTGCGCATGCCGAGCCCGGCTGTAATCACACAATGCGACGGTGCCTGGCTATCGAGTCCATCCAGCGCGGATCGGTTCCCCGGCACCGGGGTATGCCTTTATAAAAGCTGAGGCGGCGCTGCGCAAGACGTGACTAATTACTGGCACCGCGCTTGCGGCGGACCGAAGGGACGCAAGCAGCAATAATTGCGCGCTGGCAGAGGTGGGCCACTGTCACGGGCATGAAACAACCATGAGCAGGGGTTGGCATGGCGGGGCGCCGGGCGTCTAGAATGCTGTCGCATTGGCGGTTCCCTATTACCGCAGCGCAATCTTGAGCAGGAAGCACTCATCAGATGCTGATCCGACCTTTGCAAGCGCATGACCACGCGGCGTGGCTCACGCAGTGGCAAAGCTACTGCGATTTCTATTCTGCGGCGTTGGCGCCCGAGGCGCGCAGCGCTACCTGGCATCGCATCATGCAGCCTGATTCCACCATTCATGGCATCGGCGCCTTTAATGACTTGGGCGAGTTGCTTGGCTTCTGTCATTACGTCTGCCATCCGCATACGTGGAGCGAACGCACTATCGCCTATCTGGAAGACCTGTTTGTGGCGCCGTCCGGACGAAGGCTGGGCGTGGCCACGGCTTTGATCGAGCATCTCAAGTCACTGGCGCAGGCTCAAGGCTGGCGCCGCATTTACTGGATCACCGATACCGACAATGCCGCAGCGCGCGCCGTTTACGACAAACTGGCCACCCGGACTGATCATGTGCGCTACGAAATCGCCCTGGCCTGATCCCACACATATATATAAGAAAGCAATTGACCATGGCTGAACTCGATCAACTGGTGTCTACGCTCAAGCGCCATCTTAAAAGCCAGGGCTATACCTATCGCCGCCTGGGCGAGGTGCTCAAGCTGTCTGAGCCCAGCGTCAAACGCATGTTCGCATCGCGCCGTATGGGCGTGGACCGGTTAATCGAGATAAGTAACCTGCTCGGTTTTACTTTGGCCGAGTTGGCGCAAGAAGCGGTGGTGGGGGAAAACCAGTTACAACTGTTAAGCGAAGCGCAAGAACGCGAGCTGGTTTCCGAGATTCCGCTGCTGCTGGTGGCGGTGTGTGCGCTCAATCATTGGGAAATGGCCGACATCGTCCATGTGTATCAAATGAGCGAGCACGAATGCATACGCCTGCTGGTGCGACTGGACCGGCTGCGCCTGATTCATTTTCTGCCGGGCAACCGGATCCGCTTGAATGTGACGCGCAACTTCGACTGGCTGCCAGATGGTCCGATCCGCAGTTTCTTCCGCCAGAAAGGATTGCCCGATTTTCTGCGTGGCGATTTTGCCGGGGCCGATGAAGTGCTGGCGTTCTCGCATGGCATGTTGTCGGCAGATGCGCTGACGCGTATGCACGCCGAAATCCGCAAACTGCGCCAGCGCTTTGCCGAGTTGCACCAGGAAAGTCTGGAAACACCGCTGGCTAGAAGGCAGGGCACCGGTCTTTTGTTGGCAATGCGGGGGTGGGAACTGGCTGCTTTTGGCAATTTGCGCCGAACTGCTACTTAGAAAACACCCGGCAAAGGCAGGGCATGTAGGACGAAGCGAAAATAATTGTAGGAAAATTCTCTTTATTTTTAGTGGCTTACTGTTTTGGCTGAAATTTGTTTGCAACCAGGTGTTGACGCTCCTGCGGCCGAGCCGTATATTTCGCCTCCCTGCTGCAGCAAACACAGCGAAACGCAGAGACAGCGGCACCGAGCCGATGTCAG
>NZ_BAAIHC010000035.1:0-40574 GCF_054652575.1 Silvimonas sp. JCM 19000
CACGGGTTCCGTCATGCATGTTGCCTTGCGCAGCAGCGTCACATGCGCATTAAACGGGTGGTCTTCGGTCGGGAATTGCCCGGCGCGTAATTGGGCGCGTAGCGACTCCACCAATTTATCCAGCGCTGCATGATGCGCACTCAGTCCCAGCCACACCACGCGGGCACGGTCGAAGCTGCCGATCTGGTCTAGCGTCAGGTCGAGTGGGGCAAAGCCGAGGCCGTCTATCATGCGGATCAGATCGGCGCTGCGGGCGGCCGGAGTCGGGCCGAGGAAGGCCAGGGTCAGGTGTAGATTGGCCGTGCTGACCACGCGGCCGCCAAAGCGGGTGTGGACGTGGTGGCGGATCAGCGCCAGATGTTGGCGCACGGATTCGGTGGGCGAGAGGCCGATAAAGAGACGGGGCGTGGCGGTCATGGGCTAAAGATTAGTCCATGCCGCCACGCCCCGTCTTGCCTGGGTGGTGTCGTTCAGCGGGTGTTTAGCTGATGGTCATCAGGCTGGCATTGCCGCCAGCAGCGGCGGTGTTGACTGACAGCGAGCGTTCAATCAGCAGCCGTTCCAACGCAAAGCTGTCCGCGCCCGGCGTCAGGCCTTGCACGCCGACGATGGGGCCGGCGCGTTGGGCCATGCTGGCGGTCAGGGCCAGCAACTGGTCGGCGTCGCCGTGATGCAACACGGCGTCGATCTCCAGCGTGGCCAGGTCGGCGTTGGCGGGCTGGATATCGATGCGCGCCTGCACGGCTTTGGGCAGTTCGCGCACGACGGCGGCATAGGCGCCATCGAGTACCACCGCCTTGCTGCCGACTGCCAGCACCGTGGCGATTTGCGTCAACAAATCATCACGCGATCCATTGGCGGGCAGCGCGCACAGTACGTGCTCACGCGGCAGCAAGGTATAGGTATTGCGTTCACCGGTGGGGCCGGGCAGCGTCACCGCCGCACCGACTGCGGTGGCGGCGCTCAGGCGTTCGCACAGCGTAACCAGTTTCGGCGCGTGTTGGCTCGACCATTGTTTGAGCGCTTGCAGCGGTTGCAGCAAGTGCTCGCGCGCTTCGGTTTCAAACGGCGCGCCGTTGCCGGAGGTCAGCAGCACGGCGGCATGCAGCGTGTCACGCGGGCAACTGGCCAGCAGGCGATGCAGGTAGAGCGGGCCGCCGGCTTTGGGGCCGGTGCCGGACAAGCCTTCGCCGCCAAAAGGCTGCACGCCGACCACCGCGCCGACGATATTGCGGTTGACGTACAGATTGCCCACCTCGGCGCGTTCAACAATGTGATTGATGGTTTCGTCGATACGGGTGTGGATGCCCAGCGTCAGGCCGTAGCCGGTGCCGTTGATGTCATCGATCAGCGCATCCAGCCCGGCGTGGTCTGCCGTCCGCTGCCAGCGCACCACGTGCAAGACCGGGCCAAAAATCTCGCGTTCCAGTTCGGCCATGCTGTCGAGTTCGATCAGCGTGGGCGGCACAAAGCTGCCCTGGTTGCAGGCGGCGCCGGTTTGCACTTGATGCACTTTGCGGCCACGGGCGCGCATGGCGTCGATGTGGCTATTGATATTGCGTTGCGCTTCGGCGTCGATCACCGGGCCGACGTCGGTGGCCAGGCGGTCGGGATTGCCCACCACCAGTTCGGCCAGGCCGCCCTTGAGCATGGTCAGCACGCGATCGGCCACGTCTTCTTGCAAGCACAGCACGCGCAAGGCGGAACAGCGTTGGCCCGCGCTATCAAACGCCGAGGCCAGCACGTCGCCCACCACTTGTTCGGCCAGGGCGGACGAATCGACGATCATGGCGTTCTGGCCGCCGGTTTCAGCAATCAGCGGGATGGGTTGGCCTTGCGCGTCGAGGCGGCCGGCCAGATTGCGTTGCAGAATGCGCGCTACTTCGGTCGAGCCGGTAAACATCACGCCCTTGACGCGCGCATCGCCCACCAGCGCGGCACCCACGGTTTCACCCTGGCCCGGCAGCAATTGCACCGCGTCTTGCGGCACACCGGCGTCATGCAGAATGCGTACGGCTTGCGCAGCAATCAGCGGCGTTTGTTCGGCCGGTTTGGCCAGCACGGTATTGCCCGCGGCGAGGGCTGCGGCAACCTGGCCAGTAAAGATGGCCAACGGAAAATTCCACGGGCTGATGCAGACCACGGGGCCGAGCGGACGATGTGTGTCGTTGCTGAAACTGCCACGAACTTGCGCGGCGTAGTAACGCAAAAAGTCGACGGCTTCACGCACTTCGGCGATGGCATTGCTCAGGGTTTTACCGGCTTCGCGCACGATCAAACCCATCAGCGGCTGCATTTCGGCTTCCATCAGATCGGCTGCGCGTTCCAGCAAAGCGGCGCGCGTGGTGGCCGGCGTGGATTGCCAGATGGGCCCGGCGTTTTGGGCGCGGGTGAGGGCGCTGGCGACGTCATCGACCGAGGCTTCAACCACATACCCCACCATATCGCGGTGGTCGGCCGGATTGCGCACCGCTTGTTTCTCAGCGGCGCCCCCATTCGGCGGCGTGGCCAGCCAGACATGGTCGGTGAGCAGCGCGGCCGATAAAGACGCCAGACGTTGTTCGTTAGCCAGATCCAGCCCGGCGCTATTGGCGCGGCCGTCGCCATACAGTGCGCGCGGCAGCGGAATGCTCGGGTGCGGCAAACCTTGCGTGCCTTCTTGTTTCGCCATCTGTTCGACCACGATGACGGGATCGGCCACCAGGTCTTCCAGCGCGATCGACTGGTCCGCAATGCGGTTGACGAAGGACGTGTTGGCGCCGTTTTCCAGCAAGCGGCGCACCAGATAAGCCAGCAAGGTTTCGTGCGTGCCCACCGGGGCATAGATGCGGCAAGGGCGGTTGAGTTTGCCTTCGGCCAGCTTGCCGACGACGTGGTCGTACAGCGGTTCGCCCATGCCGTGCAGGCACTGGAATTCATATTGGCCGGGATAGTAATTCTGCCCCGCCATCTGATAAATCGCGGCGACGGTGTGGGCGTTGTGCGTGGCAAATTGCGGATAGACGGCTTCGGGCGCGCCGAGCAATTTGCGGGCGCAGGCCAGGTAAGACACGTCGGTGTAAACCTTGCGCGTGTACACCGGATAGCCTTCCAGGCCATCGATTTGCGCGCGCTTGATTTCGCTATCCCAATACGCGCCCTTGACCAGGCGGATCATCAAACGGTGACCGCTGCGTTTGGCCAGATCGAGAACGTAATCAAGCACATACGGGCAGCGTTTTTGATAGGCCTGCACCACAAACCCGATGCCGTTCCAGCCGGCCAGTTCGGGCTCAAAACACAGGCGCTCCAGCAGATCGAGCGAGATTTCCAGGCGGTCGGCTTCTTCGGCATCGATATTGATACCGATATCAAACTGGCGCGCCAGCACGGTCAGCGCTTTAACGCGCGGATACAGTTCCGACAGCACGCGCTCGTGTTGTGCGCGGCTATAACGCGGATGCAGCGCGGACAGCTTGATGGAGATGCCGGGGCCTTCATAAATACCGCGTCCGCCCGAGGCCTGGCCGATGGCGCGGATGGCTTGTTCGTACGAGGCCATATAGGCGTGGGCATCGGCATCGGTCATCGCCGCCTCACCCAACATATCGTATGAATAGCGGAAGCCCTGGCCTTCGTAATGCCGCGCGTTGGCCAGCGCTTCGGAAATGGTTTCGCCGGTGACAAACTGCTCGCCCATCAAGCGCATCGCCATGTCGACGCCCTTGCGGATTACCGGTTCGCCGCCTTTGCCGATCATGCGGGTGAGGGCGGTGGAAAGCCCGGCTTCGTTATGCGTGGCCACCAGTTTGCCGGTCAGCAGCAAGCCCCAGGTGGCGGCGTTGACAAACAGCGACGGGCTCTGGCCGATATGCGAATGCCAGTTGCCGCGGGCGATCTTGTCGCGAATCAAAGAATCCCGGGTGGCTTTGTCGGGGATGCGCAGCAGCGCTTCGGCCAGGCACATCAGCGCCACGCCTTCTTGCGACGACAAAGAGAATTCATGAATCAAGCCCTGCACCAGGCCTTCGCGGCTGGCGCCAGGGTTTTGCGCGCGCAGTTTGCCGGCCAGCGTATGCGCCAGTTGCGAAGCGGCTTTGGCTTGCGCTTCGGGCATACGGGCTTGTTGCAGCAGCAAGGGCACGCATTCGGTCTCGGGGCGACGCCAGGCGGCGGTGATGGCGGCGCGCAGTACCGATTGCGGTTGCACGTTCTGGGCAAATTCGAGGAAAGGTTGCACCGCGCCATCGCGTTTGGGCGCTTCGTCTGGCGCGCTGGCCTCGGCATCGTCTTGCAGCGCCACCACCGGTTGGCCGCGCTCGACCTGATCCAGCAAGTTAAAGATGGCTTGTTTGATCAGCCAGTGCGGCGTGCGCTCCAGTTGCTGCGCGGCGGTTTTAAGGCGGTCCCGGGTAAGGTCATCCAGCTTGACCCCTAGCGTGGTGGTGCTCATAGACTCGGTTGCTCCAGAAGTGGCTTGCGTGTTCTTGCGCCGCGCGGATTCTATCCTCCGTGGGCGTCGGATTTTTTGGGTAAACGGCTGCGAGCATAACGGAGGTGCAACCCGGCGTGCAATGCGGTTGCACCTTATGGTTTTACCCAAGTGGACGAATGGTTTTGCCGGGGGTGCGGGCAGTGGGAAGCGGGCAAAAAAATAGCCCGCCAGATTGCTCGGGCGGGCCAACAACAAACACAAACACGGAGATTCGCGCGTCGGTTGACGCGCAGGAAGGAGATTGCCTGAGTTGGGGGTGGGGGATAACCAGGTTGGCTCCTGGGAGGGGGCGGTGGCTGGTGGTGGACGGGCCTTTAACTGCTTAGCCTGCGGCGGGGGGGTGTCCGGCTTTGCCGGACCTGAAACCTTTAACCGCTTAGCCTGCGGCGCATGTTTGATACCCGGGGGTGCCCGGGAGCACCTCACTTTCTCCTACAGCCGAGAAAGTAAGCAAAGAGGCCGCCCCTTTGCTGCCGCAATGCGGGGGGTAGGTCAAAAGCCTCAAGCAAATCCTTTGGGTCGCATAGCTGCCGCTCCGCGGACGCGACGCTCAGTCGGAGCCCGGTAAAACTGGTCTCCTCCCTTCGCGCGCTCAGGAAATGGCGCTGGTTTGCCAGGCTTGCTGCCTCGTTGCTGCGCAACATCGGGTGGGCGTGGTGGCTGGGCCGTGACGATGATCCATAGGGTGGGTCGTGACCCACCATCCAAAGCCATCAAACAGAATGCGAACGCAAACACCGCTCCGGAGCAGCGCCGCTAAATCACCGCAAAAGCAGATCTGATTGCATCGATCAAGCGTGCAGCCCAAAAACCAAAACGGGAGCGTTTTCAAAAAACGCTCCCGTTTTGGTTTTCAAACCGCCCTTTTTAAAATCCGCCTGGGCCATTTCGCGTTTGAGTGCCTGGCGGGCGTCGCGGCGTTTGGTTTTTTCGGTTTTCTCGTGGGCGCCTGCTTTACGCTGGCTGGCGGCGACGGCAAAGGGGTTGCGCGGCACCAGGGTTTTGTCGCGTGTTTTCATCAAGTTGCTCCGGTTGTACATAGGCAAACGCGACGGATTGTAGCACCGTCGCGCGCCTGCTTTAGTGGGGTCTCTGTAACGCTTGTTCAAGCCCGCTGGCGCGGCGGGTGCGGTGGGTGATGGCGCTGCTGAATACGCGCGGGTCGGGGCTGACCAGGGTGAAATGCAGGCGGGCGCGGGTGATGCCGGTGTAGATCAGCTCGCGCGTCAAAATCTGGCTGCCTTCGTCGGGCAGGGCCAGCACCGTGTGTTCAAATTCGGAGCCTTGCGATTTATGTACCGTCATCGCAAATGCGGTTTCGACGTCGGCCAGGCGGCTGGCCAGCACCGAGCGTACTTCTTCGCCTTCCAGAAAATACACACGCAGAGCGTCGTTGCGGCCGGGGGCGGGCAGGGCGATGCCGATGTCGCCGTTGAATACCTTGGTGGCGTAGTCGTTGCGCGTAATCATCACCGGGCGACCGGCGTACCATTCGCCGCGTTTGCGCAGCCAGCCCCGTTCGACCAGCGCGGCTTCGATGGCGCTGTTCAGGCCAGATACGCCCCATTCGCCATCACGCAAGGCGCACAACACGCGCATGCGGTCGAACGCGGTCAGCACCTGGCGCGCCCATTCGTCGTGGCTGGCGTGGGCGTTGGGGCCAGCGGCCAGCACGTCCAGATAGCTGCGATAACCTCCCGGCGCGCCATCGCGGCCCTGCAGCGCCAGTTGCACCACGGCTTGCGGCCGCGCGTGGTTGCTCCAGGCGATTTCGCCGTCGTTGGGTTCCTGCAGGGTCTTGAGTGCATGGTTGGCGTCGCCCGCGTTAACGGCGCGCGCCAGTGCGCCGATGGGCCCGGAAAAGCGGCGGCTGACGCGCAGCATGGCGGTGTGTTGCGCCAGTGCGCTGCCTTCGCCTTGCCACTGCGCATCCAGTTGCTGCCCGCTGGCGGCGGCAATCCATTGCAGCGTGGCAGGGGTATAAGCAGCGGCTTCGGCTTCGCGGCACAAATCACCCAGCACGGCACCGGCTTCAACCGAGGCCAGCTGGTCTTTGTCGCCCAGCAAAATCAGCGTGGTATGCGGCTGCAGGGCGTCGAGCAAAGCGGCCATCATTTCCAGATGGATCATCGACGCCTCATCCACGATCAGCACATCGATATCCAGCGGATTGCTGGCGTTGTGGCGCAGTTGCCGGGTATCGGGGCGCGCGCCGAGCAGGGCATGCAGGGTGCGGGCCGCGCCCATGCGCGTGGCGAGTTCGGTCAGCGCCAGGCCGGGCAGTTGTTGTTGCAGCCCGTTCAACGCTTTGTCGATCGATTGTTTAAGGCGGGCCGCGGCTTTGCCGGTGGGGGCGGCCAGCGCGATGCGTAGCTGGTCGGCGGCGCCGCGTTGCGCGGCATCGGCAAACAGCAGGGCCAGCAGCCGCGCCACGGTATAAGTCTTGCCGGTGCCGGGGCCGCCGGTGATTACGCTAAAGCGGCCGCGTGCCGCCAGCGCGCAGGCGATTTTTTGCCAGTCTTGTTGGTCGCTCTGGCCAAACAAGCGATCCAGCAAGGGGCGGATGGTTGCCGCGTCGGCGCGGGACTGGTCGCCGACGCGCGCCAGGATCTGGCTGGCGACCCGTTGTTCATAGGCAAAATAGCGCCGCAGGTAGAGGCGGCCATCCAGCAAGATCAGCGGTTGCGTGCCGTCACTGTGCGGCGTGCCCACCACCTTGCTGGCCAGCAGCGCACCGATCCAGTCGTGCGTGCTGCCGGGCAGTTGGCGCAGCGTTTGCAACAGCGCGCTCAGGCCTTCGCTCGGCCAGGTCAGCAAGTTGTGCGGCTCGGCCAGCAAATCGGCCAGCACCAGGCAACTGTGGCCGCGGCCCTCCATCTGCGCCACCAGCGCGCTGGCCAGGATGATTGTGGGTGCGGCGCTGGGGTCAAGTTCGGCGACAAAGCGCGCAAAAGCCACGTCCAGACGGCGCAGCCAGCCGTTGTCGCTCCAGCTTTGTAGTGCCCACAACACGTCGGCCGTCGCGAGCTGCGGCGGGGCGGGCAGTGGGTCGAACAGGTCGCCACTGAGGGTATCGGGATGCGGTTTACGCTGGCTCATGGGCTTTCAGGCTGGCGTCCAGCGTGGCAAGAAGTTGAGGATGCGCGGGCAAGACATAACAGCCGGCTTCGGGGCCGTGGATGCCACGCAGAAAGAAATAAATCGCGCCGCCCAGATGTTGCTCCGGTCGATAGGCCGCGCCCAGCCGCTGTTGCAGCAAGCGGTGCAGCGCCAGCAAATACAGCGTGCCTTGCACATCATAACGGTGCTCGGCCATGGCCCCGGCCAGCCGCCCCGCGCTGTAGTCGGCATCGCGCACACCCAGGGCATTCGATTTGTAATCGACCAACCAGTAGCGCCCTTCATGTTCAAACACCAGATCGACGTAGCCTTTGACCATGCCGCGCAAAGTGCGCGCCGCCAGGATGGGCCGCGCTTGTCCGGGCAGCAGATATTGACGGCACAAGGCGTCGATCCGGGTGCTGAGCAATGCGGCGCTGGGAAACCAGAATTCCATTTCGGGCAGCGTTTGCGCTGGCGGCAATTGTGCCAGCGCGATGCCGAGCGGCTGCAACGGGGTTTGCGCAATCGCGCGCAGCCATTCGATCACATCGGCCTCGCGGTTGCTCCAGCCCACGCGTTTGCAGCGCGCCGCCATGCTGACGGCAAAGTCGTCGCTGGCTGCAAAGGCAAACCCCTGGCGCGCCAGCCATTCCAGCTGGTCATGCAGCAAGGTGCCCGGCAAAGGCCCGCGCGGAAAGCGATGCCAGGCGGCCTGGTCGGTATGCCGCACCGGCAGTTCGTCCGGCGTTTCTTGCAGGGTGTCGTCGCGCGCGCTGGTGGCCGCTTCGACGCCCTCAGCGCGTAGATCGCGGATCAGCGAAGAAAAACTGGCGATACTCCAGTCCTGATCAATCGCCCCGGCGTAATGCGCGGCGGGGGGCAAGACGGCCGCTTGCTCACGCGCAACAAGGCGCGAAAACGGCGGGTCGACATCGGCAACGGGCTGCAAGGCCAGCGCTGGCGTTTCGGCTTGCAACTCGGCCAGCGCAAGCGGCAAATCGGTTTCGCTAAGCGGGCTGCCGCCACCCAGCAGATAACCCAGCGCACTCTTGTCCAGCAAGGGCCTGGGGCTGGGGCGCTTGAAGGTGACGGCAACGCCCAACCACATGGCGTGGCGCGCCCGGGTGACTGCCACATAAAGCAAACGCAGGTCTTCTTGTAGCCGCGCCAGATCGGCACGGGCAACGCCATCGCTGCTGATGTCAAAACTGACCTGGCGCTGGCCCGCTTCGTCGAGGTATTCCAGCACGCTTAAACCGCCCGCTGTCACTTCGCGGAAACTGTGGGCAAACGGCAGAAACACCAGCGGATATTCCAGCCCCTTGGACTTGTGCACGGTAACGATCTGCACCAGTTCGGCATCGCTTTCCAGCCGCACGATGCGCTCATCGCCGCCATCGCCGTTGCCGGCAATTTGCTCGGCCAGCCAGCGGATCAGGGCCTGTTCGCCATCCAGCCGCAAGCTGGCGCTTTGCAGCAGTTCGGCCAGATGCAGCAAATTGGTCAGCGCGCGTTCGCCGCCGTGTTGCGCCAGCAGCCGTGCCGGCAGATCCAGCAGATGCAGCCATTGCCGCAACATGGCCAGCACGCCCTGGCGTTGCCACGCCAGGTGCAGCGCTTTCATTTGTTCGATACGCGCATCCCAGGCCAGCTCGTCTTGCGCCAGCGCTTCCAGTTCGGCCAGCGCCAGGCCTGCGGTGGGAGTGGCCCAGGCGGCGCGGGCGGCGTGCGCGTCGAGCGGGGAGGCGATGGCGCCTAGCCAGCGCAGCACATCGCTGGCTTGCTGGCTTTCAAACACGGAATCCTTGTCCGACAAATACACGCTGGGCACACCGCGGCGTTGCAAAGCGCGGCGCATCAGCGCGGCTTCTTTGCCGTTACGCACCAGCACGGCCAGATCGGCGGGTTGCAGCCGCACAACGCTGCCATCCGGATGGACAAAGCCGACGGCGGGATCATTCAGCAAGCTCACCATATGCTCGGCGCACACCTCGGCATAACGGCGCGGTGTGGCGGTGCTGGTCAGCAAGGCGGTGCTATAGGCAAAGGTCAGCGCGGGCAGCGGGCCATCACGGCCCACCAGCACTTCGCGCCGACCTTGCGCATCGACCCGATCAAACGGCAAGGGGTTGTCGCTAAGCAAATCATTGCGGAAACGGAAGGCGCCAGCGGGCCAGCGCGTTTCGGCGTAATGGAACAAACGGTTAGCGGCAGCCACCAGCCCTTCGGCCGAACGGAAATTGCGCGTCAACACATAATGCCGTCCGCGCGTGGCGCGCCGGGCCGCCAGATAGCTGTGGATATCGGCCCCACGAAAGCCATAGATCGATTGCTTGGGGTCGCCAATCAAAAACAGTCCGCTCTGTGCCGCGTTATCGGCCACGCGATACAGCGCATCAAAAATGCGGTATTGCAGCGGCGAGGTATCCTGGAATTCGTCGATCAGCGCCACCGGATACTGCTTGATGATCTGGGCGCGCAAAGCCGGACCGTTGTCGCCGCGCAAGGCGGCGTCGAGCCGCCGCAACATGTCTTCAAAACCAAAACTGCCGCTTTGTTTTTTGAGTTGCTGCATGCGGCGCTCGATCCAGTCGGCGGCGTGTAACAACCAGTCGGCATTCATTTTTTCAAGGCGGGCGGCGGCGTCCAGCCAGCATTCGATGGCATGGCAGGCCGGATGATCCAGCACCGCGGTATCGGCCAGGCTGCCCGCTTTGCTGAACTTGCGGCCGGCGGGCGTGAGTTTGCCCAGCCATTCTTTGGCTTTGGCGTGGTTGAGCACGCCGCTTTCGGCCCAGACCCGCACGCTATCCATGCGCATCTCAAACGGGGTGTTCTTGTGGTTGTACGAACTGGTTGCCAGCCAGCCTTGGTCACGCGCGCTGGTCCAGGCCCGCTGCAAGGCGGCGGCATCATTGCTCCAGCTGTGGCGGGCGGCCAGCGCGAGGGCGGCAACCTGCCGGGTTTGCTCGGCCAGCGTGGTAAAGAAAGCGGCGTCGCCGGGCGCGCGCTCGTTCAGGCGTAACACCGGCTGCAGCTTCTTTGCCAGTTGCGCCGGGCTGCTGGCCATGCTCAGGATCATCTCGAGCGCGGCGGCATCCAGCCGGTACACATGTTCGCGCCAGTAATCGCGCGTGGCATCCAGTTGCAGCTCGGTTTCGTCCTGCAGCAGCTGTTCGTTGAACAGGCTGCCGCTATCGAACGCATGCTCGCGCAACATGCGCTGACACCAGGCGTCGATGGTAAACACAGCGGCTTCATCCATGCCTTGCGCGGCCAGCGCCAGGCGCAGGGCGGCTTGCTTGCGTGCGTCCGCATCCGGCCACGCGGCCAGCATGCTGTGCAGAAATGTGTCGTGGGAGGCGGGTGCGGCTTCACCACGAAAACAGCGTGCGGCCTCGACCAGACGGGCGCGGATGCGATCAGATAATTCGCGGGTGGCGGCGCGGGTGAACGTCATCACCAGGATTTCGGCCGGGATCAGTGGGCGCGCAAAGGCGGCGTCGCCGCCGTGGCCAAGCACCAGCCGCACATACAGGGCGGCGATGGTCCAGGTTTTGCCGGTGCCGGCGCTGGCTTCGATCAGGCGGCTGCCCCATAAGGGGAAAGTGGCGGCGTCGAGCGGCTGGGCGCTGGCCGGGGCGGGTGTTTCAGTCATCGGCATTCTCGTGTTCGGCAGCGGCGCTCGCGTGGGCGGCCACGCTGACCTGCATGCTCAACCAGTTTTCCAGCGGGCCATACAAGGCTTCGGCCAGGCCAGCAAAGCGGCCATCGGCGGTCAGTGCGGCATAGTCGGGCCAGGTACGGGCGAGGCAAGGTTCGGTGTTTTCGCCGTCCAGGTTAAATGTGCCTTCATAGGCGGCGACGGCATCGGCGGTCGCCTTGCTGATCGACGCCAGCGCGGTGCGGCAGGCCACCGGCAAGGGCGCATTCATGCCCTCCAGCCACAGCGTCAGCAGATCTTGCAAAGCGGCGCGGGCCTCTTCGGGCGCAGGCTGGCCTAGCGTCAGCGTGGCATCGCGCGCCACCACGATGCCGGTTACGCGGTAACCGCAGGCGCTGGCGACCAGTTGGCGCAGCCACGCCAGCAGCAATTTGTCGGCACGTGGCTGGCCGGTTTTGTCGCAGATATTGCCCGGCTGCAATTGCAACCAGGCGCGCTGCGCGCCGGTCTGGCGCAGCCCATCCAGCCAGTCTTCCAGCACCAGTTCGGCGTGCTCGAAATGCAGCAATTGCTTGGGGCCGGCCTCGGGCCAGGCGGCGAGTTGTTCCAGCCATTGCTGCCACACCGGGGTCACCAGCGCGGCCAGGGTGGCGGTTTCGCGCGCGCCGAGCGGGCCAATCGGCAGACGCCCGCTGCGGGCAATGCGCGCGGTGGCGGCGTCGATACTGGCGGCCAGCGGCGCCTTGCTGTGCGGGTCGAGGTGTTTCAGCAATTCGTCGACCAACTGGTATTGCTCCAGCCCGGCCACGGCAAAGGGTTCTTCGTCTTCGCTGGCGATATCGGCCTCGGCAAACACCACGTCCAGGCGTTGGCGGAAAAAACTCTGCACCGGGTTGCGCAAAAAATGCGCCAACTGGGCCAGATCGAGCCGTGCATGGGCGTCGGGCCGCCACGCTGCGCCCGGCGGGGCCGGGGTCTCGGGGACGGCGTCGTGGGCTGCCCGCCATTCGCGCGCCCAGGTAAACAAGCGGCCGCCCTCAAAATAACGTCGACTGAACGGTTGCAACGGGTGTTCGGTCGTCAGCGCCTGCAAGGTGGCGTCGCCCCAGCCGGCGGCAATGTAATCGCGCAATTGCGCCACCAGCACCGACGGCGGTTGCTCGCTGTTATCGCGCGGATTGCGTCCGGCGTAGCTGATATACAACTGATCGCGCGCCGCCAGCATGGCTTCGAGCAACAGATAGCGATCATCATCGCGGCGCGAGCGGTCGCCGGGCCGGTACAGGCCTGCCAGCAAATCAAAGTCATTGCGATTGGCGCGACGCGGATAGTCGCCGTCGTTCATGCCCAGCAAACACACAATGCGGAACGGGATGGCGCGCATCGGCATCAGGGTGCAGAAGGTAACGCCGCCCGCCATAAAGCGCTGGTTAAGCGTCGGCTCGTCCAGATGGCCCAGCCACGCTTCACGCAATACCGGCAGGGTAACCGGCTGCTCGAATTCGGCGATGTCGCAGGCTTCCAGCCATTGCTGCAGCGCGGTTTCCAGCGCGATGACGGTCAGCCGTTCGGCTTCGGAACGCGGATCGAACAGCTGTGCCAGCAAGGCACGGCCGCGTTCGCTCCAGACATCGGGCGTGGCGGCCTGGCTCAGTTGCTCGCTCCAGCTTTGCAGTTGCTCCACCAGCGCCGCCAGCGATCCGGCCAGCGCGGCATCAAGGCCACCCACTTCGCCATACGGCTCGATATCGGCAAAGGGGGCGCCGTCGCCGCTGGCGTAGCCCAGCAACATGCGGCGCAGCCCGAACAACCAGGTGTTTTGTTCGCCGCAGGCGGCCAGATCAAGCTGGGCACGCTGGGCTTGTGACAGGCCCCAGCGCACCCCGGCTTGTTCCATCCATTGCGCCAGGCGTGGCAGATCGGCCTCGTGCAAACCAAAGCGCCGTGCCAGTGCCGGCACATCCAGCAGATCGCGTAATTCGCTCAGGCGGCAACGTTGTTCTGGCAGGCGTAACAACCATTCCATGGCCTTGAGCACCGGATTGACGTCGCGGTTTTTCTGATCGGCAATGTGGTACGGAATATTGCGGGCATCGCGCGCGCCGTACTGGCCGAATACGGCGCGGATGGCGGGGGCGAAGGTTTCGATATCGGGCACCATGACCACCACATCGCGCGGCGTCAGCGTGCTGCCGGGGGTGGCGAACTGTTGCAGCAACTGGTCATGCAGTATCTCGACTTCACGCTGCGCGCTATGGCTGATCTGGAACACGATGGAACGGTCGGCTGCAGGCAAGGCCTCGGCGCGCGCGGGCAGCGGTTCCAGATCGCGGATCTGGCCCTGGATACGCGTGAGCAAGGGCAGCGTGTCGCCATGTGCTGTGTGGTCGTCGGCCGGTTCGCTAAAGAAATCGATGCGGGTGTTAAAGCGCTCCTGCGCGGCAAGGGCGTCGTCGAATTCATCCAGCATGCGCACAAAATCGCGACCCTGACGGCCCCACGCGGCCAACAGGGGATTGCTGTGGATGTGCATATCGGCCAGATCGACGTCGGCCAGATTTTGCGCGCCGCGTGCGGCATGGCGCTGGCGGCTGGCGCGCAGCAAATCGCGGCCTTCCATAATGTCGGCCCAATGAAAGCGGCAGGGGTTGGGCACGGCGAGGATGACCTGGGCGTGGCGCGCCAACTCGGACAGCGCCTCCAGCGTTTGCTGCGGTAGCGCCGAAATGCCGAACAACACCACGCGGCGCGGCAGTGGATTGACGGGGGCGTCACCCGCCTGCATCGCCGCCACAAAGCGCCGGTGCACGCCGTCGCGCCCGGTGGCGCGCCATGGTGCGGGCACATCGTCTTGCAAGGTGCGCCACAAGGCGGCCTGCCAGCGCTGGCTTTCATCCAGCTCACGCACTGGCCCGGCAGCCGGGCGCAAGACGTCGCGGCCCTGGGCCCAGTCGGCGAGCCAGTCGGCGCGGTAAACCTGGTATTGATCGTATAAATCGGCGAGTTTTTCTGCCAGCTGATAGCGCCGGCCGAGGTCGCCATCGGCCAGAAAATGCCGCAGCGGCGCAAAGCCGGGCTGCTGTAATACGGTGGGCAACACGCGCATCAAACGCCACGCCAGCGGCGCTTTGTCCAGCGGCGAAACTTGCGGCACCGCATTGCGGCCGAGTGCGGCGCGGTAGCACTGCCATAAAAATTGCGACGGCAACTGCACGCGCGTGGCTGCGCAAATGCCGGTTTCTAGTGCCAGCGACATCTTCAGCCACTCGGCAATGCTGTTGCTCTGGACCAGAAAGACGGCTTCTTCCAGCGGCGCCAGCGGATAGCGCTTGAGCCACTCGAAAACCGCAGCGCCCAGGTTTTCCAGACGATTGCCGTGCAAGACCAACAGGCCGGGCAGGATGGAGGTGGACATCGGGCGCATGAGGTTCCAGAAAGTCGAAGCCGCAGTTTACCCGATCTGCCTGCAAGGGCCGCGCGGTATGGGGGTGCGTGGGGGGCTGTGGATGCAAAAAACGGCCGCTGCAGGGCGGCCGTTGCGGATCAGCGCCAGGCTGGCTTAAACCGCGCGGCGGCGTGTGCGCGAGGCCACCAGGCCGACCAGGCCAAGGCCCATCAGCGCCCAGGTTTCAGGTTCCGGAATCGGGGCAGTGCCGCCAGTACCGGTCTGGAAGGCCTGGAATTCAGAGACCGAAAAGTGACCGATGCCGCCCGAGGCGTAGATGCCAATGTAGCGGGCGGTGATATCGCCCAGGCTACCGGAATCCCACGTTTGCAGGCCATTGCCGCCGGTACCGGTCGCGGTCCAGGCGGTGGTGAAGTTCAAACCGCCGGTGGCGTATTTGACGGCGTAGTTGGCGTCGGCAGCGCCTTGCAGGACGAGGTGGTTAAACGTGGTATTGGCGCCCAGATCGATCACCAGAAACGGGTCAGTGGCGGCGTTACCGCTGGATTGCCAGGTGGCGGCGTCGGCGTTCCAGACGCTGGGGGTAGAAGAGAAGAAGCCATCGGTAACGCTGCTAAGGGCGGCGCCGCCAAACTGGCCGATGCCGAAGACGGATTTGCCTTCGGCGACGTTGGCAGTAGCCGCCATGGCCGGGGCGGCGATGGTGGCGGTGAGGGCGGTGGCGATGAGCAGTTTCTTGATATGCATGGGTTTATTCTCCGTTCGCTTTCGTTGTATTGATGAGGTTTGGCAAGTCTCATTTCCCGGGTGAGGGGAAGCCTTTGGGTTCAGGCTTTGCGGCGATCATAACAGCGACTTAAGTCAGGTTTAAGAAAGAGGATGTCTGGTGAGTTTGTAAGAGTGCAACAGGGTTTGCTGATGTAGCTTGGGGCGGCTTGTCGGACGGGTTTTGTTTTTTGTTCGTCAAATCAATGGCTTGTGGTGGGTGATGTTTGTGGGAAATTTTGAAGTGGAGTGCGGGGAGTGGGGGTGGGTGTATCAGGGGATGCTTACGTGGATTTGTGAGGTGGGTCTCAGGGATGGGGGGCTTGAGGTGGGGGTGCGGGGGCGGGTTTGATGTCTGCTGGGAGTCGGATGGAGCTTTAACCGCTTGAGCCTGCGGCGCATGTTTTGATACCCGGGGGTGCCCGGGAGCACGTCGGTTTTCAGTAAAGACTTATCGTGCAACTTTGCTTCGCCAAAGAAGAAGTAAGCAAAAGAAAGGCGACCCCACTCGCGGCTCCGCCACTCGCCAGGGGGCCCGCAGGTCAAAAACCGAAACGGACCGCTCTGTTGTGCCGTTTGGCCCGGTTGTTCTTGCTTGCCACTTTGGGTGGTGGGTCTTGACCCACCCTATTGATCGGGTGGGCGTGGATGTTGGGCCGTGACAATGAACGGCTGTCTCATAGGGTGGGTCAAGACCCACCACCCCAAGCCATCCGCAAGAACGCCCAACGCAATTCACCGCCGCTCGCACCTACGTTTGATGCCTCTGTTGTGCCGTTTGGCCCGGTTGTTCTGGTTTGCCACTTTGGGTGGTGGGTCAAGACCCACCCTATTGATCGGGTGGGCGTGGATGCTGGGCCGTGACAATGAATGGCTGTCTCATAGGGTGGGTCGTGACCCACCCCCCAAAGCCATCCGCAAGATCGCCCAACGCAATTCACCGCCGCCCGCAACTACGTTTGATGCCTCTGTTGTGCCGTTTGGCCCGTTTGTTCTTGCTTGCCACTTTGGGTGGTGGGTCTTGACCCACCCTATTGATCGGGTGGGCGTGGATGCTGGGCCGTGACAATGAACGGCTGTCTCATAGGGTGGGTCGTGACCCACCACCCAAAGCCATCCGCAAGAACGCCCAACGCAATTCACCGCCGCCCGCACCTACGTTTGATGCCTCTGTTGTGGGCGTTGGTCCTGTTGTTCTGGCTTGCCACTTTGGGTGGTGGGTCTTGACCCACCCTATTGATCGGGTGGGCGTGGATGCTGGGCCGTGACAATGAATGGCTGTCTCATAGGGTGGGTCAAGACCCACCACCCAAAGCCACCTGCAAGAACGCCCAACGCAATTCACCGCCGCCCGCACCTACGTTTGATGTCTCTGTTGTGGGCGTTTGGTCCTGTTGTTCTGGTTTGCGACTTAGGGTGGTGGGTCTTGACCCACCCTATTGATCGGGTGGGCGTGGATGTTGGGCGGTGACAGTGAGCACTGCTGCTTATGTTTATCGCGCGACTCATCGGTGGCCGGGCGCGAAGCGATACATGTCAGCGCTTTAAATTGCGCTGCGCCTCTACGCGGGGGGTGTCGATCTATGTTTTCATTCGGGCTTATCCTCGCCGAGACCCCACCATGTCCGATGCCGTGCATTTCTACGATCCGCGTGTAGGCCATCAGCTGCCGCACGATCCGTTCAAAGCCATTCTTGCGCCCCGCGTGATTGGTTGGATTGCCAGCCAGAGCGCGGCGGGCCAGGTCAATCTGGCGCCTTATAGCTTCTTTGGCGCCTTCGCGACGTTCCCACCCATCATTGGCTTTTGTAGCGAAGGCTTTAAAGACAGCATTCGCAATATTGAAGAGACCGGTGAGTTTGTCTGGAATATGACCAGCCGCGAGTTGGCGCAGGCCATGAACCAGACGTCGGCGCCGGTGGCGGCGGAGGTGGATGAGTTTGAGTTGGCCGGGCTGGTCAAGGCGCCGGGGCGGAATGTGAAGGTGCCGCATGTGGCCGCGGCGCCAGCGGCGCTGGAGTGCAAGTTGCTGCAGGTGGTGCGACTGCATGATCTGGAGGGCAAGCCGATGAATAACTGGTTGACGCTGGGCCAGGTGGTGGGGGTGCATATCCGCCAGGAATTCCTCAAGGACGGCTTGTTTGATACCCACGCGGCGCAGCCGGTGATGCGGGCGGGCTACCAGGCCGACTATGCGCAGATCGGCGAAATGTTTCAGATGATCCGCCCCACCGCCTGAAACCTGCCATCTACCCTTGGTAAGTCTGGCTGGATTTGTCAGTTTTGCAATGGTAGTGTAAGCCTTTCTCCGCGCGGCCCCAGCGGCTGCGCCTCTTCTGCTTTCCGGATCTCGCATGCGGCTCAGGCTTTTCCTCACAGCGCTTGGTGTTGCCAGCTATTGGCTGGCGGCAGCGGCCTGCGCGCGGCCGCTGGGGCTGGTGGTTGATAAGCCGGTGACGACAGAGATGGCGGCAGCGGATGCCGCAGTGTTGCGCGGCGCTTATGACCAGGCGCTGGCGGCCTACTTGCGCGAACTGGCCAGCGCCAATAACACGGTGCGGGCACGCGCCTTGACGCGGCTGGGCGAGATGTACGCGCATGGTTTTGGCGCGGCGCGGGACGAGGGCGCGGCCTTCAGCTACTTCGTCAAGGCGGCCGATCTGGGCGATGTCTATGCGATGGCGCATCTGGGCCAGGCGTATTTTTATGGCAATGGCACGCTGGTGGACGCCGACAAGGCTTATCGCTGGGCCGAGCGGGCAGCCCAGGCGGGTGTGCCGCTGGCGCTGAATCAGGTGGGTTGGCAAAACCTGTCGGGTACTGCCGTGCCCAAAGATACGGCGCTGGCGCGCAATGCTTATTTATTGAGCGCGCGCGCCGGGGACCCCACCGGGCAGTTGCAGCTGGGCTGGATGTATATGCATGTCGCCCCCATCGATTATCGCCAGGCCATGGTCTGGTTACGCCGCGCGGCCGCGCAAGGCGAGACGGTGGCGCAGGGCGATATCGGCTATCTGTATGAACACGGCCTGGGGGTGGCGCAGGACGATGCGCAAGCGGTGCAGTGGTATCGCCAGGCCGCACACGCCGGTTATGCCAAGGCGCAGTTTCTGTTGGGCAATTTGCTGGACCAGGGGCGCGGCGTAAGGCGGCCGGATCATGTGGCAGCGGAACGCTTGATCAAACGGGCGGCGGCGCAAGGCGATGAAGAAGCGCTGGCATGGCAAGCGCAGCCGCATATCAACGGCGTGCGCGTCAGCGATTATCTGCAGTTTCATTTGAGCCTGCGTGCGCAGCTGGGCCTGGCGCTCGTGATCATCCTGTTGGCCTCGGTGCTGTATCGCACTTTGCGGCACAAGCCGCTATGGCCACGCAAACCGCGCAATGCCTTGTTTTTTGAACGCGCTGCCTCGGGCAATAGTGACGCCAGCATGCTCAGCCGGGTGGCGCGGGCCTATGGCTTTTTGTCGGTGGCGGTCACGTGGGAAGGCATCCGCATCGAGCCGATGTTTCCATTCAATTTGATGTTTGTGCCGGAATGCAGCGATCTGGAATATTTTGTGCCCAAGCACGATGTGCAAAAGCTCAAGATCAAACGCGCACGGCGCGGCAACAAGGTGGTGTTGATCTTCAAGGACGCTGCGCGCCAGCAACGCACGCTGGAATTGCGGCTGCGCGAACCGGAACAATTTGCCTCGGCCGTGCGCGAGGCGTGGCGGGTGGAGCGGATCGCGCCGCTGGGTCCGCTGCCGATCTGACCACATGGCTGGATAGCGCGCTAAAAAGCCGGCGACTCATAGCGAGTGCGCCGGCTTGGTTATTGCGGCCTGCCATCCCCAGGCTCAGGGTGCGACAAATACCGCCACGCTGCGCGCCGGAATGCTGACGTTGCCGCTGCTATCCAGCGTAGCCGCCTGCACCACGCTATCGGCACCACTTTGCTGCCGTGGATGCAGCGTGTAGCTCGGGCCGGCCAAAGTGGAAGCGGCCACGCTATGGGCGACGATGTCGGCGTTGACGGCAATCACCACGTGGCTGTAGTTGGCGCCGCTATACCCGCTGCCATCGATATGTTCGATGATCACACCCGGCACCTGGCTGGGGCCGGTGTTGATAAAGCTGACGCGTTGTTTAACGTCGGCGCCGCTGCGCAAACGGAACAAGGTGGAGCTTTGCCGGATCGCCATAAAGTCGCGGAACACATCGCGCGCGTTCACGATCTGCGCGTTGCCCATGCTGACATTGGCATTGGTCAGGAAGGGCTTGAGCGTGTCCCAACTGCTGCTGTTATCGGCTGCGGGCGGCAGGCCGACGCCAAAGTTATTGGCCTGATAACTCCAGTCCAGTTTGTTGAACCAGTCGCCCGAATTAAAGCTGTTACTGTCCAGCGATTTGGAACGCAGGATGTCCTGACCGGCATGAATAAACGGAATGCCTTGCGACAATAACAGCACACCCGCCCCCAGGTTTTGCACCCGTACGCGCTGGGCAGCCGGGGTATCGGCCTTGAGCTTGAGCGTGTTGATGTCAAACAGCGTCTGGTTGTCGTGGGCCTCGATGTAGTTGATGGTTTCCGGCGGATCTTGCGTGTAACCCGCGCCCATGCCGCTGTAATCGAGCGCGTCACCGCGTTTGCTGTTGCCGTCCTTGTCCACCAGCGTGTAATCAGCCAGCGTTGCCACCATGCCCAGGCGGACCAGATCGGCCAGATGCAGCAGGTCGTCTTTGCTCTGCGTGTTATTGCCGTTGGGGGCCAGATACGCACCGTTGGCAAAGCCCTGGTTTTGCGCCAAAGCCGCACCGCTATCGCAGCAACCGCCGCCCCGCACGGCATCACGCATGCGGTCATTGAATGAGCCGATGCCGGTGCCCGCCATATGCGCCTGACGGGCTTGCACAAAGAAGGCGTCGTCTTGCACTTCACCAAAATTCCATGCTTCGCCGTAGTAATACAGCGGGCGCAGTGCGGCGGCGTCGACGGTGCTGCGGGCCTGTTGCATGACCGCCAGCGGGATATGCCCCATCAAGTCAAAGCGAAAGCCATCGACCTTGTACTGCGCTGCCCAGGTGGCCAGCGAGTCGATCATCAAACGCGCCATCATGCGGTTTTCGGTGGCGGTGTCGCTGCAGCAGGTGGAGGTGTAGATCGCACCATTGCCGTCAAGACGGTAGTAATAGCCCGGCACCACTTTATCCAGCACCGACGTGCTGGCTTGCCCGGCGGCGCTGGTGTGGTTGTAAACCACGTCCATTACCACACGCAAACCGGCGGCGTGGAGGGCTTGCACCATCTGGCGAAACTCTTTGACGCGGACCGTGCCATCGGCGGCATTGCTGGCATAGCTGCCTTCAGGCGCCGTGTAATGGTAGGGGTCGTAGCCCCAGTTAAAACAATCTTTGTCTGCGCTGGCGACCACAGCGGCTTGCTGATCTTGCGCATCGGCGGCCGCATTGGGGATGGTCGGGTTGATACAACCCGATTCATCGACGCTGGAGATATCAAACAAAGGCAGCAAGTGCACGTGGGTGAGCCCGACGGCCTGCAAGGCACGCAAATGCTGCATGCCATTGCTGTTGCTGTCGGTAAACGCCAGGTACTTGCCTTGATGCGCCGCCGGGACGGTGGCGTCGTTGATGGAGAAATCGCGCAGATGCAGTTCGTACAGCGAGATATCGGCGTTGCTGGCCAGCGCCGGAATCGCCTGCGTATCCCAACTGCTCGGCTTGAGCGCGGCCGAGGCCAGGTTGGCCACCATGCTGTGCTGGCTGTTGGTATCGAGCGTGACCGAATACGGATCGGTCACCGTGTTGGTCACGCGTTTGTTGCCCGCGGCGCGGCTAAACACATTGACGTCGTAGGTGTAGTACGCAGCGTTGGTCCACGCGGCCTGCCCAGTGGCTTGCCAGATGCCGGAGGCGGCGTCTTGTGTCATGGCCAGCGTGGTGGCCGTGCCGCCGACGGGCGTGACATTGAGCGTGACCGTGGTTGCGGTCGGTGCCCACAGCGCAAATGTCGGCGTGCCGTCAATGGCGAAGGTCAAACCCAGCGGCGTGGCGGCGGCCGCATCGGCATAGAGCGCGTCGAGCAGCGGCGCAATCTGTACCGAGGTGGCTTGCACCACTTTGCCCGCGCTATCCAGTTGGGCCGCGACCAGCTGGCCCTTCAGCCAGGTTTTGAGCGTAGCGGCATCCTGCGCCGCCAGCTTGAGCACGGTGGCACTGGCCAGGTTGGGATGCGCTGCCGCCAGCGTGGCCGTCAGGGCGCTGCCATCGGCGGTCAGATCGACACTGGCTGCGGCGCCACTGACGCCATTGGCATCGGCGCTGATGCCGCCATCCGGCGCGTAGTACAACTTGTAGCTGCCGCTGCTGGGCGCGTCGGCCCAGACCAGGGTTTGCGCATCCAGCCAGATGGCGCTGGCGGCGCTGAGGTTGCCCAGCGGGATGGCTGGCTGCGTGGCATAGATGGTGCAATCGCCTTGCAGCAACCAGATTTCCTGACCGGCGCTGGCGAGCGTGCTGGCCAGTTGTACTACCTGATCGCTGCTACAGTTTTTGTCGCCGTTGCCGTTGATGACCAGGAAATCCATCTCGGTATTGCTGGTATCCATTGCAATATCGGTGTAGCCGCCAAAGCTGTCGCTGCTGCTGAACTTGATGCGGTCGGCCGGGTAGTTGGCGGTGGTGACCTTGGGGCCCTTCCAGCTATAAACGCCCCAGTCGGCGGTGTCATTCTGGGTGCGGTGGTAGTGCACACGCATGGTTGCTGCCGCGACTGGCGGGGCAGTCGTGCCACCGTTGCCGCCGCTGCTGCCACCAGCATCCGTATCGTTGTCATTGCCGGTACCGCAGGCTGCCAGCAGCGCTGTGGTACACAGCGCGGCAAGCAGGCCGCGCCATCCATGGCTGAATTGCATTGCAGAATCTCCTCATCGACGGGTGCGTTTCGTTTCCTGGTCTGGCGTGTAGTTTTATGTGATGGATTACCAAACCGGTTTGAAACCTAGACCTCAGTAAGCAAGGTGTCAATCACGATTGATTTTGCACAGCAGCATTTTTAGCGGGCCGAGGTGATGCGAACGCTGCGAATGGAGCGTCCAACCCAATCGCATAGGGTGGGTCAAGACCCACCACTCAAAGCCGTGTGAATCGGGCCACTCCAGTTCTGGCATGCCACCCTGGATGGTGGGTCTCGACCCACCCGATGTCTGCCTTCGCAACTAAAATCCCGCGCAATCGCGTAGGGTGGGTCAAGACCCACCACTCAAAGCCGTGTGAATCGGGCCACTCCAGTTGTGGCATGCCACCCTGGATGGTGGGTCTCGACCCACCCGATGTCTGCCTTCGCAATCAAAATCCCGCGCAATCGAATAGGGTGGGGTCAAGACCCACCACGCAAAGCCGCTTGAATCGAACCACTCTGCCTGGTTATGAAGCGGCGCAAGACCCACTCGACCACCGCAACAACAACTCATCCCATCAGCCAAATGGCAGAAACGTCCATTTATATTGCGCGCAATGCAATTGACGAGCTTCACCCACAAAGCGCACCATGCGCCAACTGACTTGCGCTGTGCCTGCTGCCGTTAACAAAGCAGCGCAGGCTGTCCTCCAACCTCTGCCTATCCGGAGTTCTTATGTCTGCTTCTGTGTATTCCATACCCGTCAACAAAGGCGACGGCACCCCCACCACGCTGGGCGCCTATGAAGGCAAAGTATTGCTGGTGGTTAACGTGGCCTCGCAATGTGGCCTGACCCCGCAGTATTCCGGCCTGGAAAAGCTGTACGAAGACAAACGCGCTGCAGGCCTGGAAGTGCTGGCGTTTCCGGCAAATAACTTTGGCGCGCAAGAACCCGGCACCGATGCCGAAATCGCCAGTTTTTGCAGCACCAATTACAACGTGCAGTTTCCGCTGTTTGCCAAGATCAGCGTCAAAGGCGAAGACCAGCATCCGCTGTACAGCGCCTTGGTGGCTGCACAGCCGGAGGCCGTCAACGAAGGCCCGATGCGTGAAAAGCTGAAGGGTTATGGTTTTAACAGCGACGACAAGACTGCCGTGCTGTGGAATTTTGAGAAATTCTTGATCGGCCGCGACGGCAAAGTCGTTGAGCGCTTTGCTCCAGACGTAACGCCGGATGACGAGCGTCTGGTTGCCGCAATCGAACGCGAACTGGCGCGCTAAGCGTTTGTGCGAGGAGGGCCGGAATGGCATGTTCCGGCCCTTTATTACGCCAGGATCACCTCAAGCGGCATGCGTTGCCACGGTTTCACCGCGTCCCAGCCATTGCACTGCCACCGCCGCCAGCGATACCACGATCCCCAGCACGCAAATCCCCACCCAGCCGCCATGCCGCCACGCCAGCGCCGCAGCCGCTGAGCCCAGTGCACCGCCCAGAAACATCGTGCCCATAAACAAGGTATTCAGCCGCGCCCGCGCTTCGGGTTTGAGCTGATACACCGAGTGCTGGTTAGAAATCAGCGCCGATTGCACGCCAAAATCCAGCACGATCACGCCAACGACCAGGCCCGCCACCGCGGTCCACGCCGCAAACACCACCCACGCCAATACGGTGGCGGCACAACCCACCAGCACGATCGTGCGCGGGCCGACTTTATCGGCGTAACGCCCGGCAATGGGCGCCGCAAAAATCCCGACCATGCCGACGATGCCAAACAAGCCCGCCGCATCGGGCCCCAGCCCGAATTGCGGTTGCGCCAGGCGGAAGGCCAGCGTGCTCCAGAAGGCGGAGAAACCGGCAAACAATAGCGCCTGGCTGATGGCCGAACGGCGCAAGGCGGGCAGGCCCAACCACAGCGGCAACAGCGATTTGAGCAGACTGATATAAGAAGGGCGCGCATCACTGCGGGCTTCACGCGGTAACAACCACGCCATGGTGCCGGACGCGATCAAGACCAGGGGCACGGCCAGCCAGAACATCTCGCGCCAACCGGCGTGGCTGGCGACAAACCCGGCCAGCGTTCGGCTAAGCAGAATGCCCGTCAAAATCCCTGCCACCACCTGCCCGATGACCGCGCCCTGGCGCGCTTGCGGCGTGAGGTGGGCGGCCAGCGGCACAATTTGCTGCGCCACCGTCGCGCTGATGCCGACGGCCAGCGAAGCCAGCAATAACAAACTTAAACCCGGCGCCAGCGCGGCCGCTGCCAACGCCACCGCCAGCACCACAAATTGCGTGGCGATCAGCTTGCGCCGGTCCATGGCATCACCCAGCGGCAACAGCAAAATCAGGCCGGCGGCATAACCCAACTGCGTGGCGGTCGCTACTAAAGTAATCGACTGTGGCACGCCGAGCTCATGCCCCATCACGCCCAGCATCGGCTGGTTGTAATAGATGTTAGCCACCGCAATGCCGGCGGCAGCGGCCATCGCCCAGACTTTGCCGGCGGGCAGGCCTTGCGGGGTGTCCGAGGAGGGGTTCATTGATGCTCCGCGTATCAAAATGTGGGGCCAGCCCACGCTATCGGCGCAGTGTGCCAAAGCGGCCCGTATCGCACATACCCCGGACGGGTGAGCCCGGCGCGCATCGTCTGCCTGGGCTTAGAGCGCCACCGGATGAATCAGCGTCGCCGCCGTATTGCGTACGTTGCCCACCGCACGCGCTACCGGCCACCACTCAAAATCTTCGCTCGGACGCCGATGGCGGCTGATCAGCTCTGCCGCCAGCGGCAACGGCGCCATGCGATCGAGCCACAGCGCCGCATCGCTGGCATTCAGCACCACCGGGCGACGATCATGGATATCGACCATGCCCCCCTCGGCATCCGCCGTAATAATGGCCATCCCGCGCGCCGGCGCATCGCTGGGCTGGCCCGGTTGCCACAAGGTAATCCCGGCCAGATACAACGGCCCGGCGTCTTTGGGCACGATGTAATAGGGCTGCTTGCTGCCATCGGCTTGCGGCAGCCATTCGTACCAGCCACTGGCAGGCACAATCACCCGGCGCGCGTTTTGCCAGGCGTCTTTATAAAACCCGCTGCTGGTCACTTTTTCGATGCGCGCATTGGGGTAAGCGCGGCCCTTGCTGGCGGCCCATGCCGGTTGGTAATTCCAGAACAGTTCTTCGACGCGCGGCTCGCCATCGTCATCCAGCCGATGCAGCGCGGCGACCCGCGAGCCGGGCGGCACGTTGTAACGCGGCACCAGATCAAGCTTGAGTTGCGGATGCTGGGTGTAGCCCATTTCGATAATGACGCGGATGCCATCAATCACCTGGGTCAGTCGGCCGCACATGGTGGGGTACTCCTCAACGTAGCTGCTTCATTGTAGAAGCCCGCCGCAGCGCGGGTTTGGTACCCGGTGGTAGCGGGTAGCTATGGCAATTGCGCCTGGGCATGGCCCGGCATCACTCACAGCGTGCCGGGTCTGCCCACATCGATTGCGCCGCATTGTTGCGCGCATGCTGCAGCGCAGCGCCCGCGTTGCGCCGTGACCACGGCATTTGCCTAGAATGCCCGACACAATTCGATACACCACTTTTCGATCTGTGTTTGTACCACCTGCCGCCAGCGTACGGGTTCTCTCTGCTGCCAGCCGGGCGCTTCATAGCCTGCGCTGCCCACCGCAGGGGGCATGAACCCCTGGCCGAGCGCTCATCACCCTTTGCTGACAAGGTCCAGATCATGGTTTTTCCGTTGCGGTTGTGCGCCGCGATCACGTTGACGCTGCTGCTGGCAAGTTGCGCGAGCCCTGACACTTACGGCATCGGATTTCACGGCGGGAAACCGTTTACCGGCCTGGAGCAAAACGACGCGTTTGCCATTGAGAGCGGCAAACTCGCGCGTCAATTGGTAAAGCGAGGCATGCCGCCATCCCGCTTGATTGCAGGGCGCTTGCCTGCGTCGGCGACGGACGCGTCCTTCAAAAACGTCGAGGGAGAGGTGAAGGTGCTGCTTACCTTCGACAAAAACGGTGTACCGGCGCTGATCTTGCGCGAAGGCAGTGCGCGGCCGGAGTTGTGGGAGTCCGTGTATGCCGCACTCTCGACATGGCGTTTGCAGCCGGTGGTGGTCGACGGCACCGCGCGAGAAGTCACGTTCCATTTAACTTTTGAATTTCAAGATCCGAAGTAAACCCGGTGTGATGCGCCATGCAGCGGTGCATAAGGGGCAGCCACACTGACCCGGTGAGCGTCAGCCGCCCCGGCGTGACAGCCCGCGCAGGGATGCGCATCATGCGGTGATCATGATATGCGGGTGTTTATGCCGTGCTGATTCCAAAAACCATCGCGCTATTTGTACTGACTGCTTTAGCCGAAATCATCGGCTGCTACCTGCCCTGGCTCTGGCTAAAGAAAGACGCCACGCCCTGGCTGTTATTGCCCGCCGCCTTCAGCCTGGCCCTGTTTGCGTGGTTGCTCACGCTGCACCCCAACGCGGCGGGTCGCGTCTATGCCGCCTATGGCGGGGTGTATATCGCGGTGGCTTTGCTGTGGTTATGGCTGGTCGATGGCGTCCGGCCCACCGGCTGGGATCTGCTGGGGGCCGGCGTCGCCTTGTGCGGGATGGCGATCATCCTGTTTGCGCCGCGCGCCGCATAACAAAACAAAGCCCGGCCATCGCTGGCACGGGCTTTGGTTCTGGCCTTAGGGTGACGCCTGCGCTCAGCCGCGTTGCTGCTGGCGGCGCCGCGCAGCGGCAGTCAGCCCCACCAGTCCCATCCCCATCAACGCCCAGGTTTCGGGCTCCGGTACTGGCCTGATATTCAGCGCGTCCAGCCCAAATTGCGGGCCGCTGGTGCTGCCATTGCCAGAGAAGACCAGGGTGTCAACGGCGGTATTCCATCCGCTATAAGCCGCCAGGTCGTACCACTTGAAACCCTCGGTAGCCACGCCCGACCATGGCCCGATCAGAATGCTGGCCGACGCCACTTGCACCCCGTTGTTGTAACCCAGCAGGGTAACCAGATTGCTGCTGCCAAAAAACGAAGTGAGTTGGCTCAGGTGCAGGGATTCAAGGTAGTAGGGCACCGAAGCGCGTAGCAAAAAACTGCCGTTGCCCGGTTCCAGCATTTGCGTGCCCGCCGCGTCGAGGATACCGGCCGTCGAGTCGGTATTTGCCGCGGGGCTGATCTCAAAGCCGGCATAAACCGCTGGCGTATGCGCAGGCTTGTGCAGATCGCTAAAAGTGATCAGATCGGCCCAGGCTCCGGTGCTGGCGCTCAGCAAGGCAACGGCGCTCATCCAATGGCGAAGTCGCATGCTCAAACCTCCTGCCGACGCGCACGGCGGCGCAGCTTGGCGCTACGCGCGGTCAGTGCCACCAGCCCCAGGCCCAGCATGGCCCAGGTTTCGGGTTCGGGCACCGCTGCGGCGGGGAGGGTGGTGGCAAGATTAGCCACCGGAATCACGTCCAGATTGTCGATCAGCCAGCGCCGGCCTACGCCGGTAGCAATAAACGTCAGTTGGTCGACCGGGGTATTGGCAAAGCCGGAGTCATACCACTGGAACGCGGTCGGGCCGAGCATATAGGTTTGCGTGCCCACTAACTGGCCATTCAAAAAGCCCTCAACCGTCAGCGCGCCGCTGCTGAATAAAGGGCCCAGATTCTGGGTGAAGGCCGCGGCCTCCAGGCCATTGAATACAAACTGGGCGTTCTGACCCGAATTCTTGAGGGTAAACGCAACCTGCTGCGAATAATCGAGATTGATCAACGCGGTAGAGCCCGACGGAAACAGCAGCGACTGGCCATAGGTGCTGGTATAGGCGTCGCTGGTGATATACCACAAGGGGTTGCCAAAGCCGGTGGTGGTAAACGACGTCCAGTCCGCCAGATCGCCGTTGTTCAGCGGCTGGGCGATTTCAGCAAATTGGCCAGAGGGAAATATCCCCGCATCTTCAAAAGTCAGTGCATGGGCGCTATTCGCCGCAGCGAATAGCAAAGCCGCGCTAAACAGCGCGGGCTTGAAGGTGGAAAACATGGCAAGTCTCCGAGGGTTGAAGGTAGGGCCCGCCGTGTTGAGACTACCCGGCTTGCGGCCCCCACCATCCTGGACGATACCTAAGCTTTCTGCATAATTTCTCGTAAATTGCTGACGGCTGGATTTTGTTGTCGTGGATGAGGGCGAAGGCGCGCGCGGCGTTGATTTCGTCTGTACAACAATGGGCAAATAGCAGCCGTAGCGGAGCCCGGAATCTGGAGGCCTGAGCCTGGGCGCTGCCGCGTTTTGGCCCGGCGGGTGGGGTGGCACGCCGGAGAAAGGCAAAGCGTAGCTGGGTAAATGAATGGCGAAAAAATCCCGCAAACCGCGGGCGTGTTGTTTTAACGGCATGCACGCTGAGCCTTTGCGCCGCCTAAGCTCGGGCACAAACGCGCCGCCGCGCGCTTTAGCAGCGTTTTCCGCCCTGTTTTAAACGGACTGTTGCACGCCATTTGTCGCCCATCTGTATAATGCCGTCCATTGCGCGAAGCCCCGGTCGGGCCGTGCGGTGCGCTGCCGTAGCAATGGCGTCGCACTGCACTGGCAAAATCCCGGCTTTCGACGCTAGAAAAACAAGAAAAAAGTACTGGATGGAATGCTAAAAATCCGGACTTTGCTTGTGCAGTCAACGTGTCAGGCAGCACGATCGATTGGGTAGGCCCCTATAGTTAAATGGATATAACAGGCCCCTCCTAAGGGCCAGTTGCAGGTTCGATTCCTGCTGGGGGTACCACGGCGCGGTCGTCGCGCGTGTATCAAGACGATACGGTCATGCTGTGGCTGCCCGTACCTGGTTGCTGTTGACTGGCCTCGCCTGGCAGGCGTGCCTTCCTGTCCCGCAAGGTATTCCGCATAAAGAGAGCACTGCAGCTAGCACGACAAGTCCGCGAATTCGAATAAAGACAGGAGTAATTTGCATGCAACGCAGCACTAAAATCGTAGCCACCCTCGGCCCTGCTTCCAGCGACGTCGGTACGCTGGAGCGTCTGGTTTCCGCCGGTGTGAACATGGTGCGACTGAATTTCTCGCACGGCACCGCGCAAGACCATCAAGACCGTGCCAGCCTGGTACGTGAAGTCGCCGGCAAGCTTAATTCGCCGCTGGCGGTGATGGTCGATCTGCAAGGCCCCAAGATTCGCGTGGGCAAGTTTGAAGAAGGCAAGATCGAGCTGGTCAATGGCGAGCAGTTCATTCTTGATTCTGATTGCACCATGGGTAACAAAGAGCGCGTTGGCCTCGATTACAAAGAGCTGCCCAACGACGTTTCGGCCGGGGTGATTCTGCTGCTGGATGATGGTCGCATCGTGCTCGAAGTGACCGAAGTGCTGGGCAACGAGATCTACACCAAGGTCAAGGTCGGCGGCATTCTGTCCAATAACAAGGGCATCAACCGTCAAGGCGGTGGTCTGACCGCGCCGGCGCTGACTGCCAAAGACATGGAAGACATCAAGGTCGCCGCCATTATCAAGGCCGACTACGTGGCGGTGTCTTTCCCCAAGAGCGGTGCCGATATGTATATGGCCCGCACGCTGTTGCGCGCTGCCGGTAGCAAGGCACTGCTGATCGCCAAGATCGAGCGGACCGAAGCCATCGGCAATCTGGAAGAAATCCTTGATGCCTCCGACGGCATCATGGTTGCCCGTGGCGATCTGGCAGTAGAAGTGGGCGATGCTGCCGTGCCCGCGCTGCAAAAGAAAATGATCAAGGCCGCGCGCCGCAAGAACAAGCTGACCATCACCGCCACCCAGATGATGGAATCGATGATCACCAGCCCGGTGCCGACGCGCGCCGAAGTGTCCGACGTGGCCAACGCGGTACTGGATGGCACCGATGCGGTGATGTTGTCGGCTGAATCGGCCAGCGGCAAGTTCCCGGTGGAAACCGTAGAAGCGATGGCACGGATCTGTGTCGAAGCCGAAAAATCGCAAGAAAACCGCATCAGCGACGAAGTGCTGAAGCAAGGCGATTTCACCCGCATCGATCAGTCGGTGGCGATGGCGGCCCTGTTTGCGGCCAGCCACCTGAAGGTCAAGGCCATTGCGGCGCTTACCCAGTCGGGTTCGTCGGCGCTGTGGCTGTCGCGCTTTATCAGCGGCGTGCCGGTTTACGCGCTGACGCCGGAAGCCGAAACCTATGCCCGCCTGGCACTGTTCCGTGACGTATATCCCTTCATCATGGATTACGAAAACGCCAAGCAGCAGGATCTGCTGGCCCGTGCCGAGCTGGAACTGATCCAGCGTGGCGTGGTGCAGCATGGTGATCTGGTGGTGTTTACCTATGGCGATATCCTCGGCCTGGGTGGCAGCACCAACAGCCTGAAGATCGTTAAAGTGGGCGAACGCCGCAGCCGCTAAGTCGGTACGGGGCAATAAAAAAGGCGACCGCCATGGTCGCCTTTTTTTACGTGCGCCGCAGGCGCTACAGGCGGAATTTGCCAAACAGCTGCTTCAGAAAACCCGCCAGCTCGGACAAGCGATGCACGCTGTCGGTGGCGCGATGCAGCGCCGCGTCGGTGGTCAACATCTGGCTGGTGATGTTCTCAGCGCTGCGCGCCATGGCGGTGGTGGCTTGTTGCTGCTCTTTGGTCGAGAGCGCAATCTCGCCCATCCGCAACATCACTGCGTCCATATTCTCGCGGATGGTGCTGATATTGCCGGCCGCGTGGTCGCTCAGGCTCACGCCACGGCGTACCACATCGTGCGTTTTCTGCATGGTGGTCACCGCGGCATCGGTCTCGGTGCGTATGCCATCGATCATGCCGGTGATCTGCAAGGTGGCCTGGCCGGTGCGCTCAGCCAGTTTGCGCACCTCGTCGGCCACCACAGCAAAACCACGGCCTTGTTCGCCCGCGCGCGCGGCTTCGATGGCGGCATTGAGGGCCAGCAGATTGGTTTGATCGGCAATTTCCTTGATCACCTGGATAATCCCGCTGATTTCTTGCGAGCGCCGATTCAAACCGTCCAGCAAGCCCGCCAATGATTCGACTTCGCTGGCGGATTTGCCCACTTCGTTGGCCACTTCCCGCACGGTCGCCGCCGATTCGCCGGACAAGGCGCCGGTATGCGTGACCAGTTCGTCGGCGTCGCGCGCGCTATCGGCGATATGGCTGATGCTGACGGTGATTTCTTCAATCGTGGCGGCGTTGGCGGCGGCCAGATCCGACAATTGTTTGGAATCTGCGGCCAATTCGCGCAGCACACCATTAATATCCGTCACGCCCGCGGTCAGCCGATCGCTTTCTTTCTGGATATCGCCAAACATCTGGCGCAATTGATCGGTAAAGCGATTAAAAGCCTGGGCGGTTTGCGCGATTTCGTCTTTGCCATGCACTTCAATCTTGCGGGTCAAATCGCCGCCACCTTGCGCGATCTCCTGCATGCCGTCGCGCACTTTGCGCAAGCCCGCCAACAAATTGCCGATCAGCGCACCTGCAATGGGCAACACCAGCACCAGCACCACGATCATTGCACCAATACTCAGCAGCAGCATCTGGTCGAGCGGGGCCAGGGCCTGGCCTTTATCAATGACCAGGGCCAAGGCCAGATCAGAGCCTTCCACCGGCTGCAGATAAAGATATTTGCTTTTGCCACCGATATTGATTTCGTGGATCTGGCCATCGGCCAGCGCGGTCGCTTTGATTTGCGCCAGATCGGGGCTGACGTCGGCCAGGGTTTTCTGGATCAATGCGGTATCGCGATGCGCCAGAATCTGGCCATTCATATCCAGCAAAAAGGCATACCCTTCGCCGCCCAGTTTGATATTCAACACGTCTTTGACCACGGCGCTTAAATACACGTCGCCCGCGACTATGCCTTTAAGCGTGCCGCCGCTTTTGACCGGGGCGGCAAAAGAAATGATCAATTGTTTGGTCGATGCATCGATATAGGGCGCGGTGCGGATCAGTTTGTCAGCCGCCAAAGCATCCTTATACCAGGGCCGTACCGTCGGGTCATAGCCCGGCGGCAAATCCAGGTTATGACCCTGGATCATTTTTTTATCGGGCGTGCCGATATAGATCGAATCGTAGGTGGAGCTTTTTTCGGATTGGGTCAGGATCGGCGTCATATCGCCGGTGGCGGTCGCCAGGGTCTCCTGCACCCCCGCCAATACACGCTGCTTGTCTTGCAGCCAACTGCGAAGCACCACGTTGTAGCCGACTGCGGTGGCGCTCACTTCGCGGTTGATGCCCGCGATGGTTTCACTGCGCATCCGCGTATAAGCCGCTCCGGTCAGGATGGCCGTCGCCAAAGCGGTAATAACCGCCACAAAAACAATCAGTTTGGTGCGAAGAGAGTGCATAGCCCGTATCCCTGCGTTATTGCTTTGTAAGAAAACACTGTGCGCCGCGCTTGGTGAGCAGCCAACCAGGAGTCCTCCTGATTGATTGCTGGCGCGGTAACACGGTTGTTATCAAGCAATTTCCGGGCCTGTACGCGTTGAAGGTCGCGCAATGGGGGATAAAATGCTGACTATTAATGTAATAAATTGAACGGGCGTACGGAATGGGCAGCGGGCGGCGGCGCCAGCCTTGTGCTGATCACGCTTTAAAATTTCCGGAACAATATTGGCAATGCGGATTAATGATCGCGCATATGCAATGCCGTTTTGCGATGCAAGTTCCAGCCAGGCCGGATTGGATACAGGGTCGCTTGACTTGAACAAATCATTAAATAGATTAAATGAACGGCAATGCGCTGCAGGAGACGATCATGGCCAAGGCAAAGGCAACCCAAACGCGGCCCGGCGCGCGGCGGCCGCACCCGGCGCCACCCCGGTGAGCCAGCGCGCTTGGCCCGGCCGCCAGCCGCAGCCTCGGCGCTGGCTATGTCGGCTGTGTCTGTGCCTGGGTTTGCTGGCAGGTTTGGCGCCACCGCCCGCGCACGGCGCGCTGGTCTGCAACGGCACGGTGCCTGATATGGCGATGGGCGATATCAGCCCGGTGCGCGATAGCAAAGCTTCGACTGCCAGTACGCTTGCGATCAGTTGCACCGGCGGCACGCCCTATGGCGTCGCGCTGTCCTGTCTGGCTTTCCGCGACGGGAGCGGTGGCATGAGCGGCACCGCGTTTCGCATGCTTAATGGAAGCAATGCTTTGCTATTCGACTTTTATAGTGATGCGGCGCTGACCAAAATCTGGGGCAACACCACCAACCTGTCGCAATATCCGCCGCCGATTATCAGCACCCCATTGGACAGCACGGGCGCTGGCTTCAGCAGCACGCCCATCTACGCTGCGGTAGAGGTGCCCAGTACCGCAGTGCCCGGTCTCTACACCGATGAATTTAGCGGTGGCTCTACCGCGCTGCGTTCGATCATGCAATCCGATACCGTCAAAGACTGCAACAGTTCTCAGGCCGTGACTCGCCCACCGGTTTTCGTCTCGGCCAATATCACCAAGGATTGCGTGCTTAGCGCCGATGACCTCGATTTTGGCCAGGTCGGCATGCTGAGCGAAACAGCGCCGTTGGCCGCCAGTAACAAGATCAGGGTGACTTGCAGCAGCGGTGTCCGCTTTGCGCTGGCGATTGATGCGGGCAGCAGTCCGGGCGCCACGTTGGATCAACGCCTGCTGACCGACCGTGCCAGCGGCAGCAGCATCAAATATCAGATCTATACCTCGGCGGGGCATAACGAGGTTTGGGGCAACGGCACCGGTAACACCGTGGCGCAGTCCGGCAGCGGCACCGGGCAGGCGGTTAGCTACGACGCGTTTGGCGAAGTGCCCGCCCAGGGCAATCCGCAGGCCGGTACTTATCTGGATACCCTGGTCGTGACGGTGATGTATTGAGGGGAGGGCGCGCGGGCTACTGCGGGCTTATCGATCAGTGATTAAAAACCACCAGGCCATTTTATCGATATGCAATTCGATCAGATCTTTCCTGGATTGAATGCGCTGGCCGGTTTATGCGCTGTTAATTTTTCAAGCGGCGATTTGTAAAAAATAAACATCGCAATCAATACGCCAGAAATAGTCGGATTTGTGGTAATTGTGCAATTGAATGCCGGTGTCATGAGGATTTTAATGGCTCATCCATTTAACAGGAGATCCTCATCATGCCACGCACAATTCGTTTTGCCCTGACCGCATTGACCGCATTGCTCGCTTTAACCGGCCAGGCTTATGCGGGCAGCGCCACCACTACTTTTGATGCCCGTCTGGTGGTGCAGGCGCAATGCAAATTCACCACGGCCAATGCCATGGATTTTGGTACCACCGGTTTGCTGGATAAAGACACTTCAGTGACCAGCACTTTGAACGTGATGTGCACTAACAAAGCGCCGTATACCATCGCGCTGAATGCAGGCAATACCACCGGCTCCACCGTGGCATCGCGCCTGATGGCCAGCGCGGCCAAAGATACCGTCAAATACAATATCTACAGCGACGCGGCGCGCACCAGCATCTGGGGTAATACCGAAGGCACCGACACGGTGGGCGGCACCGGCAGTGGCGCAGAACAGACGCTTACTTTGTATGGCAAGGTGCCGGTGCAGAATACCCCGCCTTCGGGCAATTACACGTCGACGGTGACGGCAACAGTTACCTTCTGAATAATTGCCAACATGGAATTGCTCATTTGCAATGTTTAAATAAAGCCGATCTGCGCCATCGGCTTTATTCTATTTCGCCGCCGATAGAACATTATTTAAAAAAATCAGACTTGACTTGAAGGTGGCATCTAATAAATTGAAAACACCTTTCTGCATCAGGAAACGAAAATGGGCGCGGCGAAATGGGCAAAAGCAACGTTCTGGCTACCCAAGATGGCATTGGCAGCATCTTTGCAGGTTGCGCCGGTTTATATCGAATCCAGCGGCGGGCCAGCGCAAATCGTTTTATCCAATAGCGGTGACCAGCCCATTTATGCGCAGGTGCGCATTTTTGACTGGGCGGTGCGTGCCAATGACGATCAATTAAGCGCCAGCCACGCCATGCTGGCCAGCCCGCCCATGCTCAAGCTGGCGCCGGGCGCGCACCAGGTGGTCCGGGTGGTGCGGGTGGCTTCCGCCCCGCTGGCGGCAGAAGAAAATTATCGGCTGTGGGTGGACGAAGTCACTCAGACCAGCGCCACAAAAATGGGTGTTAACGTGATGTTCCGCTATTCGCTCCCCGCGTTTGTCACCCCCCCGGGGACGGCACCGGCCGCGGTGGAGGTACAGGCCCGGTTGCAATCGCGCCAACTCACGCTGGATTTCAGCAACACCGGCGGCCGCTATGCCCGCATCGGCGCCGTGACGCTGGTGGCGCGCGACGGTAGCTTGCATGTGCTGGATAAGGGCTTGCTCGGCTATGTGTTTGCACATGGCGCCCGCAGTTGGCAGCGCCGTCTGCCTGCGGCGTGGGATGAGGGTAATTTCAAACAGGTGCAACTCGATGTTAACGGCCAGACGCTCACGGCCGCCTTGTAGCGCGGCCGTTTATGCGAGGCGCATGCTGCGTGTGCGTGCTGGGGGCGCTGGTGCAGGCGGGCGTTGCGTATGCGGCAGAACCAGCACCCGTCGGCATGGCGAGCTACGAGACCTATCCGGCCATTACGCTTAACGGGCTGGATAGCAGCGTGCTGCCCAGCGTGCGAATCGAACAGGGCGTGCCATGGTTGCGCCGCGCGGATCTGGAACAACTGGGTTTGCGCACGGCTGGTTTGCCGTTTGACCAGACCGGGCCCGATGGGCGCATCGCCCTGAATGCGGTGCCCGGCCTGAGCTGGCGTTTTGACGCTGCCGAACAGCGCCTGCACCTGACCGCCCAGCCTGCGCGTATGCAATTGATCGAGCTGGGCACGCCGCAGCGGCCAGCGCCACCCGCCAACGCGGATCGTGGCGTGGTGTTTAACTACGACAGCAATGTATCAGTGCCGCTGGTGGGCGGCGTCAATCAGTGGGCGCTGTGGAGTGAACTGCGCGCCTTTGACCACGACGGCTATGTATCCAGTACGGGCGTGGGTAACCGCAGCGGACGCGGCGCCAGTGGCGTGCGCGGCGGCTATATCCGTTACGACACCTGGTGGTCCCGCGCCGACCCTGCCGCGCTCACCACCTGGACCGTGGGCGACCAGATCAGCAGCGCCACCAGTTGGTCGCGCGCGGTGCATCTGGGCGGCGTCGGCTGGATGCGCGATTTCAGTCTGCAACCCGAACTGATTACCTGGCCCTTGCCCGCGCTGGGCGGCAGCAGCGTGGTGCCCTCGGCGGTTGATCTGTATGTGAATGGCGTGCGCACGTTTAACGCCAACAATGTCGCTGGCCCGTTTGTGTTCAATACGCCGCCTGCGATTACCGGCGCGGGCAAGGCCACGGTGGTGGTCACCGATCCGCTGGGGCGTAGCGTGGTCACCCAGGTGCCCTTGTACGTGGACACCCGCTTGCTGACGCCGGGGGTCTTTGACTTTGGCCTGCATGGTGGCTTTGTCCGGCGCAATTACGGCCTGAACAGTTTTGATTATCTGGGCCAGCCGGTGGCCATCGGCTCGCTCCGCTACGGCTGGTCGGATGCCATTACGCTGGAAGCCCATGGCGAGGGCGGTGCGGGTCTGGCCAATGCCGGGGGCGGGGCATTGCTGCAACTGGGCCAGGCAGGCGTGTTGCATGGCGCCGCGGCCTTCAGCAATGGGGCTGGGCGGCAATGGCAGTTGGGCTATCAGTGGATTACTCCTGCGGTCTCGATTAATGCGCAGATGACGCGTGCCAATGCGGCCTATGCCGATCTGGCGGCGCACGAAGGCGCGCCTGTGCTGGCGCAAAGCGATCAGGTGAGCGTGGGTTTGCCGCTGGGCGCCGCGCAGAGCCTTGATGTCAGCCTGGTCGGGCAGCGCTCGGGCGCATTGGGCAGTGCGCGCGTCTATTCCTTGTCCTGGTCGTGGCAGGGCGGACGCGATTGGTCGGTCTACGCCAGCGCTTATCGCGATGCCCTGAATCCGGCCAGCCGTGGCGTATTTTTTAACCTTGATTACCACTTCGGCAACAATCTGAACGCGGCGCTATCGGCCAATGGCGATGGCGGGACTGGGCAATACGGCTTTGATCTCAGTCGCTCGCTCGATGATGCCGGCGGCACCGGTTGGCGTTTGAGTGCCACCACCCCGGGCCACGCGTTGGCGCGGCTGGATTATCGCAACCGCTATACCGATGCCTACGCCGCAGTGCAGCGAGACAGCGATACCAGCACGGCTTATCTGGGCGCAGCGGGCGCGCTGGTGTGGATGGATGGCGACGTGTTTGCCAGCCGCCGCATCGACGACGGTTTTGCCCTGGTCTCCACCGATGGCGTGGCCGGGGTGCCGGTGTTGCTGGAAAACCGGCGCGTCGGGGTGACCGATGCGGCGGGGCATATGCTGGTACCCGATCTGGGCAGCTATCAGCGCAACCGCATTGCGATTGATCCGCTTGGCGTCGCCTACGATGTGCAACTCGACAATACGCGGCTGGAGATCGCGCCCGAGCGCCGCGCGGGCGTGCTGGCCCATTTTAGCGCGCAGCATTACCGCGCCGCCTCGTTCAGCCTGGTCGACGCGCAAGGCGCACCATTGCCGCTGGGCAGCCTGGCCACGCTGCAGCCGGGCGGCGCCAGCGTGCCGGTGGGTTACGACGGCGAGGTTTTTTTTAATGAGCTGGCGCCACACAACCAGATCAGCGTGCAGACGCCAGGGGGTGTATGCGTCGCCAGCGTGCCCTTCGATCTGCGGCAGGGCGGGCTGCAGCAATTGGGAAAATACGTGTGCCGAGTAAAAGAGCGGGTCGACTAGACGCGCGTAATCCGCAGCACGCCCTGCACGTCATTCAGCCGGGCAAAGATGCGCGGCAGATCGTCCACGCCGCGGATTTCCACGGTAAAACGCATGCGCGCCAGGGTATCGCGCGACAGCGTATTGACGCCGGTGACGTTGATTTTTTCGCGCGCCATGATGTCGGACAGATCGCGTAGCAGGCTGGGGCGGTCGTGCGCTTCGATCATGATGTCGGTGGCAAAGGTATTGCCGGTGACCTTGCCCCAATCGGCAGTAATCAAGCGCTCGGGCGAGGCTTCGGCCAGGCGTTTGAGCGTGCTGCAATCACGGCGATGGATAGAAATACCGCGTCCTTTGGTGACAAAACCAATCACCGGATCGGGCGGCACCGGTTTGCAGCAGCGCGCCAGCAAGGTCATCAGCTTGTCGACGCCCTCGATCAGTATGCCTTCGCCATGCTGATCGGCCTTGGCACGCCGCACCACATCTTCCGGCAGCACGGTTTCTTCGGGCGCTGGCGGTTCCACAAAAAAGGCATCCGCCAACTGGCGCAAAGACAGTTCATCCTGGCCTAGCGCGGCATACAGCTCGTCCACGGTCTTGTAACCGCAGCGATGCGCCACTTCTTCTTGATTAACCCGGGTGGCGCCGTTGCGGGCGGCTTCTTTTTCATATAACGACTTGCCGCTGCTGACCACCACGTCGTGGTTTTGCTGGCGGATCCACTGGCGGATTTTTTGCTGCGCGCGATGGCTTTTGACCAGGCCGTCATGCAACCAGTCCAGGCTGGGGCCGCCTTCTTTGGCGGCGATAATCTCGACACGCTGGCCGTTTTTGAGCGGTGTCGACAGCGGCACAATCTGCCCATCCACCTTGGCGCCACGGCAACGGTGGCCCAGATCCGAATGCAGATGGTAGGCAAAGTCGACCGGCGTGCTGTCTTTGGGCAGCGCAATCACCCGGCCCGCAGGCGTCAGCGCATAGATGGTGTCGTCGAACAACTCGGCCTTGAAGGCATCAGCCAGATGCGCCTCATGCGCCATGTCTTCGCGCCAGTCCAGCAACTGGCGCAGCCACGCAATTTTCTCCTCGTACTTGCTATCGCCTTTGCCGCCTTCCTTATAACGCCAGTGCGCAGCCACACCGTATTCGGCGTGTTCGTGCATATCAAAAGTGCGGATCTGCACCTCGACTGCCTTGTCATTCGGCCCGATGACTGCCGTATGCAGGCTGCGATAGAAGTTGCCTTTAGGATGGGCGATGTAGTCGTCGAATTCGCCGGGAATGGGCTGATACAGGTTGTGGATGATGCCCAGCACCGTGTAGCAATCCTTGACGTCATCCACCAGCACGCGCACCGCGCGGATGTCGTACAGCTCGGAGAAATCGAGCTTTTTTTTCTGCATCTTTTTCCAGATGCTGTAGATGTGTTTGGGCCGCCCCATCAGGTCGACATGGACCACGCCCGCGGCGGTGATCTCACGGCGTAAGGTGGCGAGCACATCATTGATAAAGCTTTCGCGATCAACGCGGCGCTCATCTAGCAGCCGGGCAATCTTCTTGTAGGTTTCGGGTTCCATGTAGCGAAAGCCGAGGTCTTCGAGTTCCCACTTGATCTGCCACACGCCCAGCCGGTTGGCCAGCGGCGCATAGATATCCAGCGTCTCGCGCGCCAGCTTGCGGCGCTGCTCGTCCGGCACCCGCGCCAGGCTGTGCATGGTTTGCGTGCGCCAGGCCAGATTGATCAGAACCACGCGCATATCTTCGACCATGGCCAGCAGCATCTTGCGCAGCGCTTCAATCTGCGCGCCATTATCGGCCGCGCGCGGCGCGCCTTGGGTCAGCGTATGAATCTTGCGCACCCGCCACACGCCATCCACCAACCGCGCCACTTCGGGCCCGAAGCGTGCGGTGAGGGCATCGTTGGCGTTGTCGACAAAGTCGGCAGCGGCAAACAGGAGCGTGGCAATCACGGCATCCACGTCGAGATTCAGATCGGCCACGATGGACGCCGCAGCCACCGCATGCGGCAGCAAGGGCTCATTGGTCTGCGGCTGCGGCCGATCACCATAATGTTGCTGCGCCCACTGCAGCGCATCGCGCAAGCGTTCGGTTTGCGTGGCCGGGTAGCGCTGAACCAGATGCTCCATCCAGCGCGCGGGGTCGGCGGCTTCAGCGATGGATTGAGCGAGCGGACGGGTTACAGCAACCATGAGAATCTCGACTTACAGGAAACAACAGGCATTCTAATGGATGTTGTCCACGCTGGGGGCGAGGGGCTAAAGCGCCAGCGCATATTGATGCGCCGTGGCCAGACGCAGCAGGGTACGCAACGGCCCGCCGGGGCGTCACTCCAGATTTTGCGCGGGTGCGCTTGCTTGCCACTTGGATGGTGGGTCTCGACCCACCCTATTGGACCGCCGTTCATTGTCACGGCTCAGCTTCCACGCCCACCCGATGTTGCGCAGCAACGAGGCAGCGGTCGCAGCTATGCCACGCCATC
>NZ_BAAIHC010000036.1:0-39454 GCF_054652575.1 Silvimonas sp. JCM 19000
TTCGTGACCCACCATTCAATGCCAACGAGAAAATTGCAGCCGCTCGCAACACGTTTATCGGCTTTGGTCGCTGGGTCCAGACCCACCCTATGCGCTGGTTTGGCGCTGTCTTATAGGGTGGGTCGTGACCCACTATTCAATGCCAACGAGAAAATTGCAGCCGCTCGCAACACTTTTATCGGCTTTGGTCGGTGGGTCCAGACCCACCCCATGCATTGCTGATGGTTACGTATGCGCGCCCAGCAACAGCAGTTTTTCGATGGCCTTGTTGGCCAGCGGCGCTTCCAGCTGGTTAAGGCAATTCATATGCCCCAGCGGGCAGACGCGCTCAAAGCACGGGCTGCAGTCCAGATCGAGCGTGACGATCTCGGCCCGGTTGGACAGCGGTGGGGTAAAGCCGGGCGAACTGGAGCCATAAATCGCTACCAGCGGCCGATCCAGCGCCGCCGCCACATGCATCAAGCCCGAATCATTGGCCACCACCACGCGCGCCAGTGACATCAGATCAATCGCTTCTGCCAGACTGGTCTGGCCGCACAGATTGACCGCGCCGGGGGCGAGGGCGGCGATTTCGCTGGCGATTTCGTCATCTTTTTTCGAGCCAAACAACCAGACCTGCTCGCCCAACGCCATGCGCATGCGGGCGAGGGCGGCAAAATGGACCGCAGGCCAGCGCTTGGCCGGGCCGTACTCGGCGCCGGGGCAACAGGCGACGATGGGACGGTCGGCCTGCAGTTGCAGCTTGTTCAGCGCTGCCTGGCGCGAGGCGTCATCGACCTTCAGTTGTGGATGCTCCACCGGCCGCTGCAAAGACTGATGCGCATCTTGCGCCAGCGCGGCAAAGCGCTCCACCATCTGCGGCAAGGCCACCGGATCAAGCACCCGGGTGTCATTCATGATCAGACTGCGGCCTTCGCGCGCCCAGCCGGTGCGGGTGCGGATGCCGGCAAACCACGGCACCAGCGCCGATTTGAACGAGTTGGGCAGCACAATCGCCTGGTCGTAGCCTTGCACGCGCAAACGCCGGCCTTCGCTGGCGCGTTGCAACAAGCGCAGGCTGCCATGGGCAAACGGATTATCGATTGTCGCGTGGATTTCGGGCATGCGCGCATGCACCGGGCGTGTCCAGGCGGGCGCGTAGACGTCGATCTGCACACCGGGATAACGCGCGGCCAGCCGACGATATAAAGGCTGGGCCATGATGGCGTCGCCGACCCAGGCCGGGGCGACGATCAGGATTTTTTTCATGCGGGTTCCGCTGGGTTTCGGCGCGATGGACTGCAAACGACAAAACGGCGCCAGGCGCCGTTTTGTTTACGCAAGCTCACCGTCTTAGTGGTGGCCTTTAAGGACTTCGCCCGCCTTGATGCGATAACGGGTGCCGCAATACGGACACAGCGCCTCACCGGTCTTTTCGATCGGCAAGAACACGCGCGGGTGCGCGTTCCATTTCATCATGTCCGGCATCGGGCAGTGCAGCGGCAAATCGCTGGCCACAATTTCGATTTCGCGTTGGGTGTTGTCTTTGAGCGTCGTGGTCATGCTGTTCTCACTTGACGTAGGTAAGCCATTCGCTGTGGTCAGCGGCCAGGCCTTTCACGCAGTCGAAGTAACGCTTTTGCAGTTTTTCGGTGATCGGACCACGGGTGCCGGCGCCTATGGTGCGGCCGTCCAGTTCGCGGATCGGCGTGACTTCAGCAGCAGTGCCGGTAAAGAACGCTTCATCGGCGGTGTAGACTTCGTCGCGGGTGATGCGTTTTTCGATCACTTGCAAGCCGAATTCTTCGGCCAGTTGCACGATGGTGTCACGCGTGATGCCTTCCAGTGCGCTGGTCAGATCCGGTGTGTAGATCTTGCCCTTACGCACGATAAACACATTTTCGCCCGAGCCTTCCGCCACATAACCTTCGTTATCCAGCAGCAATGCTTCATCGTAGCCGTCACGCGTGGCTTCGGTGTTGGCCAGGATGGAGTTCATGTAGTTGCCGTTAGCCTTGGCCTTGCACATCGTGATGTTGACGTGATGGCGGGTAAACGACGAGGTTTTGACGCGGATGCCTTTTTCCAGGCCTTCGGTGCCCAGATAAGCACCCCACGGCCAGGCGCCGACGATGATGTGCACGTCGTTTGCCGGCGGGGCCACGCCCAGCTTGCCCGGACCATAAAAGGCCATCGGGCGCATATAACACGATTGCAGACCGTTCTCTTTGACCACGGCAATCGAAGCGGCGTTGAGTTCGTCTTTGCTGAATGGCAGCGCCATACCCAGGATGTGCGCCGAGCGGAACAGGCGATCGGTATGGTCTTGCAGGCGGAAAATCGCCGGGCCGTTGGGGGTTTCGTAAGCGCGCACGCCTTCAAACACGCCCAGACCATAGTGCAGGGTATGGGTTAAAACATGGGTGGTCGCTTCGCGCCACGGTACCAGTTTGCCGTCGTACCAGATGACGCCATCGCGGTCGGCCATCGACATGGGTGCTTCTCCTGCCTGCTCGGATAATCGGAAAGTGGGTGATTGTAACCGAAGCGGCCGGGCTACCTCCACTGTGGCGATGTAGCGTGTGATACGCGGTGCGGGTGCTGGGCAAGGGCAGAAATTGCGCCGCTCAACCATGTGTGGCGGATTGCGGCGGCCGTCGGTCCATGCATCGATGTTGCGCCTGCCGCCGGGCGGCGCGATTTTGCCTGCAACATCAGGGGCGTAGGCTGTGGCGCGAGCTCCGGTGCAGGGAACAAGGCGGCTGATGTAGTCGCTTGGCCAGACCTTCACGGCCAGCCTTCATTATTTTCTGTTAAACTCGTTGATTCGCTTGGGGTTTCCCGGGCATCGACAAAATCCAACATCCGTGGGAGCAGGTTCAGGATGACATTTGCAGAGCTCGGGCTTGCGCCAGCGGTGCTCAAAGCCGTTGTAGAACAGGGCTATGAAACCCCGACACCGATCCAGGCACAGGCGATTCCCGTGATCCTGGGTGGTCAAGATGTGCTGGGCGCGGCCCAGACCGGTACTGGTAAAACGGCGGCGTTTACGCTGCCTATCCTCACCCGCCTGGCCGCACACGCCAACACCAGCAGTTCGCCCGCACGCCATCCGGTGCGCGCGCTGATTCTGACCCCAACCCGTGAGCTGGCCGATCAGGTCTACGAATCGGTCAAAACTTATGGCAAGCATTTGCCGCTGCGCAGCCATGTGGTGTTTGGCGGCGTAGACATGAATGCCCAGATCCCCGCCTTGCGCGCCGGCACTGAACTGCTGGTGGCCACACCGGGCCGTCTGCTCGATCACATCCAGCAAAAGACCATCAATCTGTCGATGGTGGAAATGCTGGTGCTGGACGAAGCCGACCGCATGCTCGACATGGGCTTTATTCTGGATATCCGCAAGATCATCAGCATGCTGACCAACCGCAAGCAAACCTTGCTGTTCTCGGCCACGTTCTCGCCTGAGATCAAAAAGCTGGCGGCGGATTTTCTGACCGAGCCGGTGGTGATCGAAGTGGCACGGCAAAACGCCACCAACGATAACGTCGAACAATTGCTGCATCCGTGCGAAACCGGGCGCAAGCATGCTTTGCTGGCGCATCTGATCCGCACGCATGACATGCCGCAGGTGATTGTGTTTACCCGCACCAAGCAGAACGCCGACCAACTGGCGCGCAATCTCAAGCGCGATGGTTTTTCGGTGGAAGCAATTCACGGTGACCGTGACCAACGCTCGCGCCTGGAAGCGCTGGCGGCGTTCAAGGAAAACCGCATCAAGGTGATGGTGGCGACCGATGTCGCAGCGCGCGGTCTGGATATTTCCGAACTGCCGTTTGTGGTCAACTTTGAATTGCCTAACAACCCTGAAGATTACGTGCACCGCATCGGCCGTACCGGTCGCGCGGGCGCCAAGGGTGTGGCGATTTCGCTGGTTGATCCGGGCGAAGAAAAAGCGCTGCAGGGCATCCAGAAGCTGATCAAAAAGAACACGCAACTGACGCCGGTTCCGGGTTACTCGCCGGGCACCACGCGCGCTGAAGCACCGGCACCCGCGCCGCGCCCGACGCGTGCCGCAACGCCAGCGCCGCGGGCCAATCCGGCTCCGGTATTGGCGACGCCGCGTGGCGCAGGCTTGACCGGCAATGGTTTAACCGGCAATGGCGCTGCGCTGGCCCGGCAACGCGAGATTCCGGATGCGCCATTGAGCCAGGCACGTCCCAAGCAGATTGCCGCCTTGTTCTTGCCACCGCGCTACCCGGTCAATCAAGGCTGATTGCGCGCCCGGCCGATGACGAACGCGATGTCGAGTCCGTTTGCTTTAGCCTGGCAGCAGCGGCTGGTAGAGGGTTTTCCGCTACTGGCCGCCATGGGCGTGACGGTGCAGGGCACTGCCGAACACTGGCAGTTGCATGCGCCGTTTGCTCCTAACCGCAATGATCATGGCACCGCTTTTGGCGCCAGCATTTCCAGCCTGGCCACCATCGCGGGCTGGATGGCGGTGAATGTCTGGGCCGATCTGCCCGTCGATGTAGTCATCCAGCACGGCAGCACTGATTTTGTGCGGCCGTTGCAGTCTGCTTTGCGCGCGCAAGTGGCGCCGGTTTCCGCTGATGCAATCCTCAAATTGAATAACACGTTGGCGCGGGGCCGACCGGCGCGGCTGGCGGTCGAAGTGACCATCAGCGCGGTGGATGATCCAGCGATGACGGCGGCGCAATTTGCCGGGCGCTATGTGGCGGTGCGCTTGTAACGCGGTTTGATTCGCCAATATGGGTGATCGCTGATGCGCAATCTATATATGCAGAAATCGGGGACGAAAAAAAACGGGGCGATTGCCCCGTTTTTTATTTGCTACATGCTCAGACGGCAGCGCTAACCGGTAAAGGTTAGAACCAGGTCTTCAGGCCACCCATCAGGCGGTAGCTGTTTTGACCGGCGCCGGTGCTGCCGGTGGAACCGGTGTAGAAGGCGTCGTTGTCAGCGCTGACCGAGCCATTGTCGTCGTTCTTGACGTAACGCGCGTCAACAAAGGCGATCGAGTGCTTGGACAGGTTGTAGTTGTAGCGAGCATCAACAGCTTGCGAACCGCTATCGCCAATCTCACCGCCGTTGGTGAAGTTGGTGCCTTGGCCCTTGATGTTGCCCAGGTTGAAGTAGGTCAGGTAGAAGCCGTGCTTGCCGTACTGGTAAGTACCTTGAGCCAGCCACATGTCTTGACGGATTTCGCTGCCATCGTTGCTCAGTTGAGCGCGCTTGAAGCCGCCACCCAGACCGAAGCCGTCAGCCAGCTTGTAGTTGGCGCCAGCGTACCAGTTGATGCTGTCCGGACCGGTGGTCGCGGCGTTGCCCCACAGGCTGGTACCAGCCGCAGCAGGTACGGAATTCACGCCGTCAGACAGCACGTCGTTGTTGTCGATGTTAAAGCGACGTTGGTACGTACCCTGGATGCCGAGGCCGTTCCACTTGTAGTTGGCTGCAACGTCGTAGCCCTTGTTGCCGCTCTTGCTTTGATCTTCGAGCAGGTAGGCAGCAGAAGCTTGCAGGCCGTAGATGTCCGGTGTGTCGTAGCGGAAGGTGGAACGAGCGTAGTTGGACTGACCAAACGCGTAGTCACGTGCCAGCCATTCAGCACCGGTGTCACCGTAGGTGGCGTCGAGCGCGTCGTAGGTCGGGGTGGTGATGTTACCCGAACGGAAAGTACCGTAGTCACCGCTCAGACCGATATAAGCCTGACGGTTGCCCCAGTTGGATTGACCACCTTGGGTACGGCCGCTTTGGGTGTTCAGCACTTCTTGCTCAACACGCCAGATCAGCTTGCCACCTGCGTCCAGCTTGTCGCTGCCGGACACGCCGATTACTGCGTCATAGGTAATGCCAGCGGCTTTGGAATCGCCAGCCTTCAGCCATTGCACGCCACCTTCGACGTTACCGTCGATGGTTACGTCGGCGAAAGCGGCGCCTGCGCCGAGGGCCAGAGAGATAGCGACTGCGATGTATTTGGTTTTCATATTAGTTTCTCCTTTGTGCTGTCCGTCTATTAGGCTGAACGGTTGTAACCGCAACCTGGAAGGCAGTTTAAGGAGGGGGTGTGTCATACGCCCGTAACTAATGCCCGCACCAATATGTGAATTTTTACGGAATTTTTGGCGAAACTCGCACTACGCACGTGCGTGTTATATTCGGAAGGAGAATCGTCTGAAACCGGCAATATCTGCCGACAAAACGTAGGAAAATGACGATAGTGATGCGTAGCGTATCGTACATACGCTGTTCATCCAACGCGGCATGCCTTAATGTTTTGCACTGATTCAGATTAAACCGGAAATCGAATTGATTTTGGTCAAGCAGATAACGGTTTGAACATAGACATAAAATCGCGCGGCTGCGCGGTTTTGCGGCCCGGGCCGCGGGAGGAAATTGAATGATGGAAGCGGGTTCCGCCGAGCGCAAACCGCGTTTGCTGATTGTCGATGACGAGCCGTTCAACCTGGAGATCCTGAGCGAACACCTTGCCGATGCCAACTATGAAGTGGTGACGGCCGAGGATGGCGAGGCCGCGTGGGATTTGCTGGCGCGCGATCGCGGCTTTGATGCCATCCTGCTCGACCGCATGATGCCGCGCATGGACGGCATGGCCTTGCTGGCGCGGCTGAAACAACAGCCCGAACTGTTGCAGGTGCCGGTGATCATGCAAACCGCCGTTGGTGCGGCGGAGAACGTGCGCGAAGGCCTGGCCGCCGGCGCTTATTACTATCTGATCAAGCCGTTCCAGCGCGATATGTTGCTGGCTATCGTGGGCGCCGCGGTCGACTTCTATAAAGAGAAGCGCCAGCTGGAGCAGCAACTGGTCAGCCAGGCCGGTAGCTATGGTTTGCTGGTGCGCGGCGAATTCTGTTTCCGCACCCTGGAAGAAGCGCGGCAACTGACTCTGGTGCTGTCACATGCCTGCCCGGAACCGCAACGCGTGGCGCTGGGCTTGTCGGAACTGCTGGTCAACGCCGTCGAACATGGCAACCTGGCCATCCGTTATTCCGAGAAAACCCGCTTGTTGCAACAAGGGCGCTGGCAGGATGAAATCGAGGCGCGGCTAGCCAATCCGGCGTATTCATCGCGCCAGGTGCATGTGAACTTTGTGCGCAGCGCCGACGAAATCACCGTCACCATCACCGATCAGGGCGAGGGCTTTGATTGGCGGCCCTTTCTTGAATTCTCGCCGGAGCGTGCGTTTGATCCGCACGGCCGCGGCATTTCGATGGCGCGGATGCTGTCGTTTGATCAAATCGAATACCAGGGCAACGGCAATCAGGTGGTGGCCCGCGTCAGCAAAGGGTGATGTGCTGGCGCACGGCGTAAAAAAATAATGAGGGCAGCGGCCCTCATTTTTATTTGCAGCGCGCGGCGGCAGCTATTCCAGAATCTCGACCGGCATGCCCACACGCAATACCCCGCTGGTTTCGGCGATCACGTTCTGACCAAACTCCGCGCCTTCCGGGCCTTTGCGCCGTTTGGCCAGCGTGCGCAAGGGTTCCTGGTCGGCAGACTTCTGCGCCGTGACCGGGTCGACCGTGGTGAATACACAGCGACCACAGGGCTTGGCGATGCGCAGGATAACGTCACCAATACGAATACGCTTCCAGCCATCTTCGGCAAAGGCGGGCGCGTCGTTGATCACCAGGTTGGGACGGAAGCGCGCCATGGCCAGATCGCGCCCCACCCAGTCACTCAGTTCGCGGCGCGAAGCTTCACCAATCAAGAGCAGCGGATAGCCATCGGCAAACGACAAAGGCACATCGGGCGCACTGCGCACACGGCGTTGCGTGTCGTTGGTGGCCAACAGGCGCACCGGCCGCCCCAGATATTGGCTGAACCAGTCATCCGCTGCGGCGGCACCGGCCCATGCGCTGAAGTTGTCTTTCCACACCGAAGCGGGATGCGCTTGCTCAAACTGCGCCAGATCGACCACTAATTCGGGTAGGCCCGGCGCCCGCAACGTCAACGTGCCAACGCCGACCTCAGCATGAACCTGCACCAGCTCGGGGTGCTCGCGCCCGGTGACCAGGCGGCCATCCAGATCAGACACCATCCACGCCCGGTCATGCGGCAATCCCAACGGGGAAATCGAAGTTTCATCCAGCGTGATGCCAGCGATGGATTTGATCGGGTAATAGTACAAAGCGTCGAGCGTGGGCATGGCGTTCTCCGGTTAGCGCCCGGCAGCATAATCAGCCCCCGCTAGCGTGTAAACCAATAGCGCGGCCGTATGTCGCGCCACGCCTGGACCCGGGTGGGGGAGCCGGAATCAATCATGATGGCGCCATCGTGATCGGTACGCAGCGCCTTGCTGCCAGCCGCAGCATAACGCTGTTCGATTTCGGGGCGGGGATGATGAAAACGGTTGAGATAGCCCGCGGAAAAGACCACCCAGGCAGGTTGAGTGGCAGCTACAAATTCTTGTGAAGATGAGGTTTTGCTGCCGTGGTGCCCGGCGATGACCACGTCGTATTGCGGCAACGCCTGCTGTTGCAACAGAACGGCCTCCTGCGCTCTGCCGATATCGGCCGGGATCAGCATGCGCGTGTCGGCGCTGACGATTTCCAGCACGCAGGACCCGGAATTCGCGTCCGCAGCCACGCTGCCCGGGGGCGGCCATAGCATATTGAACGTGACGCCATCCCATTCCCAGCTCTGGCCCGCCAGGCAAAGCCGCTGTGTGCGTTTTTGCAGGGCGGCCGCATTGGGCGCCAGGCTGCCATAGATATCGGCGACCGGCACGGCGGCCAGCAAGGGGGCGACGCTGCCCGCATGGTCGTTATCGGCATGCGAGATGACCAGGCGATCCAGTTGCTGCACGCCATAACGTCGCAATACGGGCAGCAAGGCATATTCGGCCTGGCCCGGGCGGCCGGTATCAAACAGCAGCGTGTGTTCGTGCGTTTGCAGCAACACCGCCAGACCCTGGCCGACATCGATCACCGTGGCACGAAACTGGCCAACTGCGATACGGGGCGGTTTGGCCACCCACAGCGGCAGCAAAAAAACCACGGCGCACAGGCGGCCCGGCATGCCGCGTGGGCAGAGCGCCAACAGCACGCCGAGCGCGGCGGGCAGCAAGGTCCAGGCGGGCGGAGGGGTCAGCCATGGGGCGGGCACAACCGTGACGGCCTGGGTGATCAGCCAGTCGGTGAGTGCAAACACGCGTTCGGCGGCGCGCAAGGCATAGCCCGTGGGATCGAGCAGGCCCAGCAAGGTGAGCGGTACCACCAGCAGACTGACCATGGGCACTGCGATGGCATTAGCCAACGGCGACACCAGAGGCAAGCGACCATATAGATAAAGCAGCACCGGCAAGGTGGCGAGCGTGGCGGCCAGTTCGGTGCGGCCCGCATTGCGCCAGCCACGTAAGGGCGCCAGCCGATTGCCGCCCAGCCAGAGCAAGCCGCCGACGGCGAGAAAGGACAACCACAATCCCGCCGCGCCCGCCGCGAACGGGTCAAACAGCAGCACCACCGCCAGCACAAGCAGCCAGCTGGTACCGGCTGCCCAGCGCTGACCGGACAAGATGCAGAGCACCGCCACGCTCAGCATCAGCAGCGCGCGTTGGGTGGGGATGCTCAGGCCCGCCAGCACGCTATATAACAATGCAGCGCTCCAGCCACCGGCCAGCCGCCACACGGGCAAGCGCAACCGTTGCGCCCACGGCGCGATGGCAGGTAGCAGCCGCCCGAGCAAGGTGCCGACCAACCCGGCCACCATCGAGATATGCAGGCCAGAGATCACCAGCAAATGGGACGTGCCACTGGCGGCAAAGCGATCCCACAACGCGGCATCGATATGCTGTCGCTCGCCGATGGCTTCGGCGACGATTACACCGGCATAAGGTGCCCCAGCCAGAACCGTCTGGACACGTGCGGCAATCGACGCGCGCACTTGATCAATGCCGCTTTGCCACGCCAGGCCGGGCAGCCGCGTGCCGGTTATGACGCTGGCGCTGGCGCCCAGATGTTGCTGCAGCATCCACGCTTCCTGATCGAAACCTCCCGGATTTTGCTGGCCGTGCGGGCGCTTGAGTTTGAGCGTAAAGCGCCAGCGACTGCCGGTGACCGGTTCCGGATGGCGGCCATACCATTGCACCGCAATGCGGCGGGGCAAGTCGGTTGTTTGCGTGACCAGCACAAAGCTGTGGCCATAGTGCTCGCTGCGCGGCAGGCCGCTGATATAACCCTCAACGACACGTGCACGGCCTTCGTCCGCGCTGCTGAGCCGTTCGCTCAGGCGCAGATGCGCACGCAGCTGGGCATAGGCAAAGCCCAGCAAGCAGAAGCCCAGCAGGCATGCCACAACGGGCACCGGCCGCCGACGCCAGAACGCAATGGCGCCGATGCCGAGGGCGGCCAGTAACAGCAGCAAGGCCAACCACAGTGGCAGCAGCGCCGGCAGCACCGCCACGGCGCAGATTCCACCAATCAGGGCGAGCAGGGCATAGGGGTAGAGAGCGGTCATGGCGGCAGAGCCTGCGCGCCGTTCGGGGGCTGAGCCAAGCGTGCCTCAGCGCGGATTTGCGCCAGATCAAGCGCCCCCGGAAAGGTCTGAATTGTCGTTTGGCCCTGCAGCGCGCCGCTAAGGCCATCTGCTACACTGCCGGGCATGAAAAATCATGACTGTGATGTGTTGATAGTCGGCGGCGGCCTGGTCGGTGCGGCGCTGGCATGCGCTTTACGCGATACCGCCTTGTCCGTCATGGTGCTGGAAGGTCGTGCGCCACCCTTTGATTGGGACGCCGCGAGCTGGGATAGCCGCATTTATGCCATCAGCCCGGCCAGCCGCCGCTTTCTGACTGGCATTGGCGCGTGGCAGCAGGTGGATGCGGTGCGCACTCAGCGCGTTGGCAAGATGTTGATTACCGGCGACGACCGCCGCGCCCGGCTCGATTTTGATGCCGCAGATGCCGGTACGGACGAGCTGGCTCGCATTATTGAAGCGCGGGAACTGCAACGCGCCTTGTGGCAAACCGCCAGCGCGGCCGCCAATGTGCAACTGCTGGCCGGGGTGCAATCCACTGCGCTGAGCCTGGCGGACGACGGTGCCAATATCACTTTGAGCGATGGGCGTCGTTTGTCCAGCAGGCTTGTGGTGGGCGCGGATGGCGTGCAATCGTGGGTGCGCCAGCAAGTGGGCATCGATGCGCAGATGCGGCCGTATGAGCAGTGGGGCGTGGTGGCCAACTTTGCCTGCGCCCGGCCGCATCTGGGTACGGCGCGGCAATGGTTTTTTGATGACGGCATCCTGGCGTATCTGCCTTTGCCGGGTAATCGTATTTCCATCGTCTGGTCCTGCAATGACGCCACGCGCGCTGAATTGTTGGCGCTGGACGCCGCCGCCTTGTGTGAGCGCGTTGCAGCGGCTGGCGAGCATGCGCTCGGCGCCCTGCAATTGCTGACACCGGCGGCGGCATTTCCGCTGCGGCTGGTGCATGTGCCGGAACTGGTGCGGCCCAATCTGGCACTGGTGGGCGATGCGGCGCATGGCGTGCATCCGTTGGCCGGGCAGGGCGTAAACCTTGGCTTTGGTGATGTGGAACAGCTGGCGCGCGTGCTGCGCGCCGAACCTTCTGCGCGCTGCGGTGATCTGATGGTGCTGCGGCGCTATGGGCGGGCGCGACGCGAAAGTATTTATTTAATGCAGGGCGTAACGCACGCACTGCAGAACTTGTTCAATAACCAGAATTCGCTGCTCAAGCCCTTGCGTAACCTCGGGCTGGGGCTGACTGATCAGTGGACGTGGCTCAAGCAGCAATTGGTGCGCCACGCCATGAACTCTTAAGGACTCATCATGTTGTTTGCAAAATGGGCACGTTTGACCGTGCTGGCCAGCCTGATCGGCGTGACCGCCTGCACCGCGTCAGCGGCCGAAACACCGACCGCCAAGCAAGTACGCGACAAGTTGTCACAGCAGCTGCAAGGCAAGGAAATCACCAGCGTGACCCCGTCGCCGGTCAAGGGCTTGTACGAAGTAGTGCTGAACGGCCATTCCATCATTTATGTCGATGCCAAAGTCGACTATGTGCTGCTCGGCGAGATGGTGGACATCAAGAACCGCGCCAGTATTACCCAGGCGCGCATGGCGGAACTTAACCGGACTGATTTCAACAAGTTGCCGTTTGAGCAGGCCTTCAAGGAAGTGCGTGGCAACGGTAGCCGCAAGCTGGCGGTGTTCTCGGATCCGGATTGCCCGTTTTGCCACAAGCTGGAAACCGAATCCCTGGCGGGCGTGACCGACGTCACCATCTATACCTTCTTGTTTCCGCTCAATATCCACCCGGATGCCGAGCGTAAATCGAAGCTGATCTGGTGCGCGCCGGATCGTGATGCGGCGTGGCGTGCCTGGATCGACAAGGGCGCTTTGCCGGAAAACGCCGGTAGCTGCGACACCCCGATTGCCAAAAACCTGGCGCTGGGCGAGAAACTGGCCATTACCGGCACGCCAGCACTGGTGTTTACCAATGGCCGTATTGTCTCTGGGGCGATTCCCAAAGAGGCGCTGGAGCCGATGTTGGCGTCGGGCGGCCCCGATGGCGCGCAGCCTTGAGCAGAGTCTGAACAAACCTTGATCTGGCCCCAGGCAGATATATGCCAAATCAATAAAAATCCGGAACCTTGACCCGTTCCGGATTTTTTTATGGCCAGCAAAACCGACGCCATCCCGCGTCACCTGCTGTCGTACGCATTCAATACCGCTTATGTGCCGGTGCACCCGGGGCAGATACTGCGGCAATGGCTGGCTAATGTAGAGCTGAGCTATGCCGCGCGCCGGCTCAGCATCAACGCCAATATGCTGTTACGCGTGTTTGAAGGTCGCGCCGACATCACGCCGCTGATGGCCTTGCGGCTAAGCGATTCGCTTGGCACCTCACGCACTTTCTGGCTGCGCTTGCAGATGGAATGGGATCTGGCGCAGGCCGATATGCCCGAGCGGGCGCGTGGTTTGCGCATCATCGAGCGTGGGCCGGCGCGGCCGCGGGCACGCAAAAAAAATCCGGAAACCTGAGTGCGGTATTCCGGATGGGGTGTCGCTGGTGTGGGGCGAGGATTATTTTTGCGTGGCGGGCGTATCGAATACCGGGGTTAGCGTGTAACCGGCCTGGCGCAGCAGACTGATCACGCCTTCCTTGCCGGGCAAATGTGCCGCGCCGATGGCGATAAAGGCGTTGCCGGTGGTCAGGCCGTCCTGCATGCGTGCCACAAAACGATGGTTGCGATCTGTCAGCAAGGGGCCTTGCAGCCAGCGACTGAACCACGCCGCATCGGTCGCCGACAAGCCCGCATCCGGTTGCTCCGACACCTTGCTCAGGCGGGCAAAGTCTCGCGCCAGATAGGCATCGACGGCCTCGGTTTGCTGGCGCACGGTGTCATCCGGATGGTCAATCAAGGTGTTCAGCATGGCTTTCTGTTTGTCTTCGGGCATGCCGGAGAACAAGCCGAGTTGCTCGCCGATGGTTTCCAGTCCCTGATAATCCTTGCCACCTTCCACCGACATTTTGGCCAACAGCAAATCCAGCGGCAGCTGTCCGCGTTCACGCGGCGGATACATCATGATCATGGCGGCAGCCCAGGTATACAGACGGCGGGTGGCCACTTCGGGATATTCGCGCGCTTCCATTTGCGGCAGCAGTTTCTGGTAATGCGCGGCGTCGATATGGTCGGACAGCAAATCGCCCTCAGGCCGGATTACGCTCTTGGCCAGCTCCATCATCATGCTGAAATCCATGCGCACTTCGGTATAGACATGCTCGGCATTGGCAAAGGCGGTACTGACCGGCTCGCTCAAGGCGGTTACGCGGGGATCGCCCACGTGGATGGTGCCAAACAGATAAGACGCGGGCACGCCGGTTTTTTCAATCTTCCACAACACCGCACGCGGCGTGGCTTCGGCGGCGGCGGCACTGGCGGCGTGGGCGACGCCGGGCGCCAGGGGTAGCAACAAGGCCATCGCGCTCAGCGCAATCTGGCGGGCAAAACGGGCTAGCATCAAGGCGATCTCCGGGGGCAATACGGCAAAGGGCCTAGTATAGCGATACCCGCTGCCCGGCCTGGCTTGATGCAAGCCGGTGTGGCAATCGCGCCGCAATCAGGGCAAAGAAATCGGGCCGGTGGCTGATCACGCAGCGCAGCAATCAAAAATCTGGCATAGACTGAAATTGATTACGCGCAATTGATGTCTGTTGTCAGCAATGGCGCTAACCCCCCTTTAAAGTGATCCCATGCCCACGCGCGAACTCGAACTTTTGCACAGTCCGCCTACCGTCACACCGCGTGCCAGCGCACCCTTGTTGTTTGTTCATGGCGCTTATGCCGGCGCCTGGTGCTGGAAAGATAATTTTTTGCCGTGGTTCGCCGCGCAAGGCTACGACTGTTATGCGCTTAGCCTGACCGGCCATGGCGCCAGTGCCGGCCGTGATGCGCTGGATAAATGGTCGATCAATGATTTTCAGGCTGATCTGGCCTGGGCCGTGCAGCAATTGCCGCGTCCGCCGGTCTTGCTGGGCCATTCGCTGGGGGGATTTCTGGCTCAGCGGCATGCCCAGCACTATGAGGTGGAAAGCATGGTGCTGTTGGCCAGCGTGGCACCGTGGGGGCTGTTTGGCTCGCTCGGATTTATGGCGGTGGCCTCGCCGCATTTGTTGCTGGGCCTGAATCGCTTTCAGTGGCGGCTGGGGCGTATGGATGCCGATCTGCATACCGTGCGCGAACTGTTGTTTTCTGCTGCCTTGCCGCAGGCGGCGTTGCAAGGTTTTGCCGATCGGGCCCAGCCCGAATCCGCGCTGGCACTGGCCGAGCTGATGGTGCCGCAACCGTGGCTGGCCTGGGGCAAAGCGCAGCCGCCCGCCTGCCTGGTGCTGGGCGCAGCGGCGGACCGGATTATCCCGGTCACCGATGTCTGGGCCACCGCCCGCACCTGGCAGACCGAGCCGGTCTTTCTACCGGATATTGCTCATGCCATGATGCTCGACTACCGCTGGGAAAGCGTCGCTCAGACCATACACGACTGGCTGGCGCGCGGTAGCTGACAACAGGACACGGCATGCAGCAGGACGACGGACGCTGGGCGCAGGCGCGCGCCGCAGTGGCAGCAGGGGATATCAAACAGGCCGAGGCACTCTGCCTGAGCTTGCTCGAAGAACAGGGCGAAACCGCGCCGCGCTTGCATCAATGCGCCACCTTGCTGGCAGCCGGCAATGATTTGCTGCTGGCGCTGGTATTGGCACAACGCGCCTGCAAGCTGGCGCCTGCGGCTTTGCCCGCGTGGGCGCTGACCGGCCAGTTGCATGCGCGCCTTGGGCAGTGGCCCGAAGCCGAAACCGCATTGCGCCGCGCCTTGCAGATCGCGCCGGATGAGGCCGCCTTGCACATCAATCTGGGCAATGTGCTCAAGCAGCAACAGCATTTCGATGCCGCGCGCGCCGCGCTGGAACGGGCACTCAGGCTGGAACCGGACAACGCGCTGGCGCATTACAACATGGGCAATCTGTTGCGGGACCAGGGCGAACCGGGCGCGGCGTTGCGGCATTTTGATGCCGCGCAGGCGGGCGCGCCGCAGCACGCCGACATCCGCTACAACCGCGCCTGTGTCCTGTTCGAGCTGGATCAACTCGATGCCGCCCGCAACGCCTATGAGCAATTGCTACGCCATACCCCGCAGCACGCACGCGCGTGGCACAACCTTGGCAATACCTGGCGTGCGCTGGGCAAGGTGACCGCAGCGCGGCAGTGTTATCAGCGTGCCTTGCAGATCGAGCGGCTGCCGGTGACGCCGTACGCGCTGGGAACGCTGGATATGCTGTGTGGCGATTGGCTGGCGGGGTGGGTCGGCTATGAGCAGCGTTGGGCCGCGACGGGCAAGCCACGGCCCAGCTCGCCCTTGCCGTTGTGGCAAGGCCAGGCGGTGCCGGCTGGATCGCGTCTGCTGGTTATGCCCGAGCAAGGTCTCGGTGATCAAATGCAGTTCGCGCGCTTTCTGCCTTTGCTGCTGCAGCACTTTGCCGTGGTTTGTGTGTGGGTGCCGCAGCCCTTGTTGCGCTTGCTGCAGCAAAGCCTGACCCAGCCTGGCCTGCAGTTTGTCGGCCACGTGCCGGATGCGGCGGGCTTTGATTTTCATATCCCGCTGATGTCGCTGGGCGCCGCCCTGCGCATCGATCGCAGTTTGATCGGCGCTCACAATGCGCCATATCTCCGCGCCGCCACGCCGCCCCCCCACACGCCGCGCGCCGCTTTGCAGGTTGGGCTAGCGTGGTACGGCAACGCGGCCCAACCCGATAATCGCTTGCGCAGCATCGAACCCGCCTTGCTGGCGCCGTTATTGCAGGTGGCGGGCGTGCAGTGGCATAGCCTGTTATTTCAGCCCGCCGCCACCTTGCCGCCAGGCGTCCACGACGCCACCAGCGCATGGCACGATATGGCCGATGCGGCCGATACGGTGCTGACGTTTGATCTGGTTATCACCGTGTGCACCGCCACGGCGCATCTGGCAGGCGCGCTGGGCAAGCCGGTCTGGCTGTTGTGCCGCTTTGATGCCGACTGGCGCTGGCAGCGCGAATGTGGCGACAGCATCTGGTATCCCTCCATGCGTATCTTTCGGCAGCATGCCCCGCGCGAATGGCAGGGGGTGCTGGCTGAACTGTGCCTGGCGCTGACGGCGCATATTGCGCAGGGCACGCCCTGACTTGCTTTGCCCGCGCATGCCCATATCTTTGGCCAGTACCGCGCTGGCGGTTTAAGGAGCAACGCGATGACTGATCATGTAGAAAAGACCGATGCCGAATGGCGTGCCCAATTGACGCCGGAGCAATACCGCGTCACCCGCCAGGCCGGCACCGAGCGCCCGTTCAGCGGTGAACTGTACAAACGCAATGACGCCGGCGATTACCACTGTGTCTGTTGCGGCGCTTTGCTGTTTCATTCCGGCACCAAGTTTGACGCGGGCTGCGGTTGGCCCAGCTTTTGGGAAGAAGCGGTGCCCGGTTCGATCAAACGTATTTCGGATTACAGCCACGGCATGCAGCGGGTTGAAGTGCGTTGCGCCCAATGCGACGCCCACCTGGGCCATGTGTTTCCTGATGGTCCGGAACCCACCGGCGAACGTTATTGCATCAATTCGGTGGCCATGACGTTTGAGCCGCAAAACTAGGCGGGCCACAGCAGTTTTCTGAAAAACAGCGCCGCGGGTTTTGCCCGGCTTGTCCTGGATCGGTTTTTGCTGCCACTATTTGCGGCGCGCGCCTGCGGGAGCGCGCCGTCTAGCGCAGCACCAAATAAAAATCGGTTCAGGAGTTCTCTATGAGCAGCAGTTCATCGGTAAAACGGGGCGCCGTGCTGGCTTTGGCCATTACGCTCGCCGCCGCCCTGGCGGCATGTGGCAATAAAGAGGCCCCGGCCAAAGTGGCGCTTGACGATCAGGATGTACTGACCACGCTCAACAATTATGTGCAGACCTCGCAGCTTAATTGCGTGGCGATGCCGGTGGCTTTTAATACTCCGGTCGAAAAAAAATATGCCGATCTTAAAGACCCTAACGGCGCGCAACTGGTGGCGCTGGTCAAGCTGGGGCTGATTGCCGAACAACCGGCAGACGAGGGCAAAATCCAGTTTGTGCCCACCGACAAGGGCAAGGAAGTCTACGACGGCCTGCAAACCAATCCGCCGTTGCCGGGCTTTTGCAGTGGCACGCTGGCCATCGACAAGGTGGTGAGCACAGAGGCCAAAGAAGCGGGCGATAACTACAACCGCGACAAGGTGGTGTACACGCTCAAGTTTGATAACCCGGCGGCGTGGGCCAGCGATGCGGATCTGCGCAAACAGTATCCGGACTTCGCCAAACTGGTGGACGGCGCAGGCAAAGACCACCACGACGCAGAAATCGAAAGCCGCGGCCAGGGCTGGCGCGTGATCGAACCCAACGCACTGGCTAAATAAGTTATAGGGTGGGTCAAGACCCACCGATCAAAGTGGCATAGCCGAATCGCGGTGGCTCGCGCGCACTGCTTTGAGTGGTGTGACTGGGCGTTCCCGTCTGACCCACCCTATACGCCGCGTAAAGCCCGGAAGTAAAAAACACCGCCCTCGGGCGGTGTTTTTGTTGGGCGAAGCGGGCGTTTACACGCCGAGTTCTTCCACCCATGCCAGCGACTGCACGTGCGCGCGGTTGAGCATGTCCGGCGTAATTTGCAGTTGCTCGCACAGACGCGGTACTTCGCTCATTTCCGGGTCTTCGCAGGCTTCGGCCAGTTCAAGGAAGGGGCCATACATGCCGCTGCGCTCGGTCAGCGCATCGCTGATGGTTTCCGGCAGGATCAGCGTTTCCAGAATCCGGTCGATTGGCATATCCAGCAACACGTCCAGCAACGAGAACATGCCAACGATAAACAGGTTGTCGCGATCCTGACCATCCAGGAAGTGGCTGCCCAACAACTCCACCAGACGACCGCGCGTAACGGCCGTTTTCAGCAGGGCTGGGGCGGAGCCGGTTTCGGCGCCAGCGGTGACCAGCAGCAGCGTCAGCCAGCGATAAAGTTTTTGATAGCCGAGGATGGTCACTGCATGGCGGAACGACTGGATTTCGCAGGACAAGCCAAAACCCACCGAATTGATATACCGCAGCAACTTGAAGCTCAGCGCCACATCGCGTTTAAGCGCATTCTCGATATCGCGAATCTCTGCGTTATTGCGCAGCATATTCAGCAGATTAAGAATGTTGGCGTAGCTCGGGTTAATCACCTTGGCCGACAGCGTTTCCGGGTGGGCAAAGTAATAGCCCTGGAAACAGTCAAAACCGATTTCCATACACTGGCGGAATTCTTCTTTGGTTTCGACCTTCTCGGCAACTTGCAACACCGGATATTTGCGCAGTTCTTTGGAAAAGCCCGGCACTTGCGGCATACCCAACAACTGGATATCCAGCTTGATGTAATTGGCGTATTCAAGGAAAGGCGCGGTTTGCGGCGTCAGCAGAAAATCATCGAGCGCCACGCCAAAGCCTTGTTGGCGCAGATCTTTAACGCGAGCCAGCAATTCGGGCGTGGCCTTGGTGGTTTCCAGTACTTCGAGCACCACGCGTTGTGGGTGCAGCAGCTCAAGAAAATTACTCTCAAGCATGGATTCAGCCACGTTGATAAAGGCCAGCTTGCTGCCCACCAGCCAATCGGTACCCATATTGGAAATGGTATTGACCAGCACGTTGGTGCCGGCTTGCATGTCGCTGGAAAACTCGGCACTGACCGCGTCTTTGTTCAGGCGAAACAACAGCTCGTAACCAATGATCTGTTGCTGACGGTTCAGGATGGGCTGGCGACCGATAAAGGCGTGGTCTTGCGTCATTTCGAGGTCTCGGGCTGCGCAATGCAGCAAAAAGGATCAAGAGGAATCTGAAGAATACAGCGGGATCGCATTCACGCCCACGGCCTGATGCAGGCTGCCACCTATTTGTGACACTGCGATACACCGCCGTGGGGCAAATCCGTCGTAATCCTAGGCTACTTTATCGAGAAAACGCGAGGTCTTAATTGCTGAGTTGTCGGCCCCGGCCGATGAAAGCAAGTCTTCCATGTCAAGGACCAGCACCACAGAACCATCGCCCGACAAGGTGGCGCCCGCCACACCGCGCGGCCGGATGTTCTGCAGCGGCTTGATCACCACATCATCGCGGCCGACAAAGCTGTCGACGGCCAGGATAAAGGAGTGCTCGGCCGATTGCATCAGCACGCCAAACTGCGGCACCTGGGTTTCTTCCCAGCCAATCAGACGCGCCAGCGATTTGACCGGCAGAATTTCGTCGCGCACCACGATGGTGGCGCGGCCGGAGACTTCCTGCACCTGATCGCCGCGGATGGTGATGATCTCGCGCACCATGGCCAGCGGCACGGCAAACGGCTGGTCGCACACCTTGACCACCAGCACCGGCAGAATCGCCAGTGTCAACGGCAGGCTGATGGTAAAGCGCGAACCCTCGGTCACCGTCGACTGGATATCGATGCGGCCATTCAGGCGCTGGATATTGGTCTTGACCACATCCATGCCCACGCCACGGCCGGACACATTGGTAATCTGGTCTTTGGTGGAGAAGCCCGGCATAAAGATCAATTGCAGGCTCTGCTTGTCGTCGAGGCTGTTGGCCGTCTCGATATCGATCAAGCCTTTCTCGACCGCTTTTTTGCGGATCACGTCCGGGCGCATGCCACGGCCGTCATCGGTAATTTCAATCAGGATATGGTCGCCCACCTGCACCGCCGACAATTCAACGATGGCTTTGGTCGGCTTGCCGGCAGCCTGGCGCTCGGCGATGGTTTCCACACCGTGGTCAACCGCGTTACGCACCAGGTGGACCAGCGGATCGTTCAGATCCTCCAGCATGGTTTTGTCGAGCTCGGTTTCTTCACCGGTAATGACCAGTTCGACATCCTTGCCCAACTGCCGCGCCAGATCGCGTGCCAGACGCGGGTATTTCTGGAACAGACGCCCGATTGGCTGCATGCGGGTTTTCATCACCGCGTTCTGCAGATCGCTGACCAGCAAATCAAGCTGGCTGATGGCGTCGTCCAGTGCCTTGAGCGTGGTGGTGTCCATCTTGCCGGACATCACATCGGCGCGCAGCGTGGTCAGGCGGTTCTTGGTCAGGCCGATTTCGCCGGACAAGTTCAGCACCTGATCCAGCCGCACGGTGTCGATCCGGATGGTGGTTTCGGCCGAACCCGCCAGTTGTTGCGGCGAGTTGCTCATGGGTTTGTTCTGCACCGGTGCGGCTTTGAGCGGTGGCGCCAGTTCGGCCAACGGCAGCGCTTCGTCGGCGGCTTCAAACACCGCTGCGGGCGTGGTGACGACCGGCGCGGGGGCGGCAGCAGCGGCGGGGGCATCGATATCGAGCAGCGCGTTGTACAGCATTTGCCAATCGGGCTCATTGCCGCTGGCGGCGGCCGGGGCCGGAGCAGCCACAGGGGCGGGTGCTGGCGCCGGGGCGGGCGCAGCAGCTTTGACCGGCGAGCCGCCTTCCAGCACGTTATCCAGCGCTGCCAACACACCGGCATCGGCCGGGCCTGGCATGCGGCCCTGCTGCAACATCACAAACATGTCCTGCACGATGGCCGTGGCGGCCAGGATGGTGTCCATGATCTCGGGGTCGAGCTTCATTTCGCCATTGCGCAGCTTGTCGAACAGGTTTTCGGTGCGATGACACAGGCTGACCATGGCATCGACACTGAGAAAGCCCGCGCCACCTTTGATGGTGTGAAAGCCGCGGAAAATATCGTTGAGCAGATTACGGTCGTCAGGCCGTTTTTCCAGCTCCACCAGTTTGTTGTCCACGTCAGACAACAGCTCGGTGGCTTCCGTGAGGAAATCCTGCAAGAGCTCGTCCATGCCGGTGAATTCACTCATATCGGCCTCTCTGTTCCAGTTGCATGTGTGTTGCCAGGGTGACGCGTCAGGCGCGGGCGCTGATCAAATGATCAGAAGCCCAGGCTTTCCAGCAGGTCATCCACCTGTTCCTGATTGGTGACCACATCGGTACGGCCTTCGGTATTGACCACCGGGCCATTCAGCAGGCCTTCGTCGCGCGCACCTTGCGGCGAGAAGGTCAGCAGAAACTCAAGCAGATGTGTTTCCATTTCCTTGGACATGGTCAGGATCTTCTTGATCACCTGACCGGTCAGGTCCTGGAAGTCTTGCGCCATCATGATTTCCAGCATCTGGCTGGAAATCTGCTCCGAAGACGATTGCGTCTGGGTCAGATGGGTGCGCGTACGCGCCACCAACTGCTTGAACTCGTCCACCGATAACTGTTTGGCAAACAGTTTGTCCCAGTCGCCCGACAGCGCTTTGGCGGTATCCGAAATACCATCCTGCAGCGGCTTGGCTGCATCGAGCGCGTTCAGCGTGCGCTCGGCGGCCTGCTCGGTCATGTTGGCCACATAGGACAAGCGATCGCGCGCATCAGGGATTTGCGAGGCCGCTTTTTCCAGCGATTTGTCCAGACCCAGTTCGCGCAGCGTGTCGTGCAATTTGCGCGTGAGCTGGCCGATCTGGGTAAACATGGTGCGGGCCGGTTCGGCCAATTCGGACATCCCGTCGCCACCTGCTAATGCCGGGGCAGCTGCCGCCGTGGCGGGTGCAGCGACGGCGGGCGCCGGTGCGGCCGCGGGGGCACTGTGGTTCGCTTGCACGATACTGTCGAACAGCGCTTCGAGATCGTCTGAATCGCCACTGTTGAGGGCTTGGTCGCTCACGTCGGCCTACTCCTTACCTGTTTTTTGTTCAATTGCCCATGTTGGCGAAAATCTTCTTGAGCTTTTCGTCCAGCGTGGCAGCGGTAAACGGCTTGACGATATAACCCGAAGCGCCGGCCGTCGCCGCTTCGATAATGTTTTCTTTCTTGGCTTCCGCCGTCACCATCAGCACCGGCAAGTGCTTGAGCGAACCATCCGCACGGATGGCGCGCAGCAGTTCAATGCCGGTCATGTTGGGCATATTCCAGTCAGTCACCACAAAGTCGTAGCTGGTGTTCTGCAGCTTGTGCAGTGCGATCTGACCGTCTTCTGCTTCCTCGACGTTAGAAAAGCCGAGTTCCTTCAGTAGGTTGCGCACGATGCGACGCATGGTGGAAAAGTCATCCACCACGAGAAAGCGCATGTTGTTGTCAGGCATCCTGTTACTCCGCGTCTTCACCGGCGGCCCGTGTTGCCGTGACGGTGATCATTGATTACGTAGGGTTAGGTTCGGACCTGTGCCGTATTACGGATGAGGCCCACACTATTCTGTACGGCACTAGCGTGATGTGGATCAAGCATAGCGCACAAGTCTCATCATTCTCTTATATAGCTATGCTCGCTGTCAGCCCGCGATATAGGGACTGAGCGTATCGGCCAGGATTACCGGATCAAACTTGGCGACATACGCATCCACCCCCACGCTCGAACCCATGGCCCGATTGGCGTTGGAAGACAACGACGAATGCATCACCACCGGTATGCCGGTAAAGCGATGATCCGATTTGATGTGCTTGGTCAGCACATAGCCATCCATTTCGGGCATTTCCGCATCAACCAGAATCAGCTTGAGCTTTTCGCGCAGCAATTCGCCATCGTGCGTGGCACGGTTGGCCAGATTCTGCAGCTTGTCCCACGCTTCTTTGCCGTTATTGGCCTGGTGATACTTGATGCCCAGCTTGTCCAGTACACCAACAATTTCTTTACGCGCCACCATCGAATCATCCACAAAGAACATGAATGAATCCGGATCAATATTGGTGGGTGGCAAATCGGGAATGATCGGCTCGCCGATCACACTCGACAGAATCTGTTCTACGTCCAGAATCGAAACCAGCTTGCCATCAGGCAATTCAGTCAACGCAGTAATCAGCGCCTGATTACCCGCCAGCATTGATTCCGGTGCGCGTACTTTGTCCCAGTCCACGCGGATGATGCGATCGACTTCATGCACCAGGAATGCCTGCGTGTGCTTGGAGAATTCGGTCACGATCATGGTTGAATCGGCCGTCGATAACGGCGATTCATTGGTCGAAATAAACCGCGATAGCGCAATCACCGGAATGATATTGCCGCGCAGCGAAATCACGCCTTCTACGCCCAGTGGCATATTCGGTGTTTTGGTGATCTTGGGCGTCTGCGAAACTTCGCGCACCTTGAACACATTGATCCCGAAGATTTCTTTGGTCCCCAGCGAGAACAAGAGGATTTCCATCTTGTTCGAACCGGCCAGTTTGGTCCGGGCGTCCACGCTGTCGAGCAGGTTGACTTGTGATTCGCTCATGGTCGCTCCACTGCTTCTTGTCTTGATTGCCACCGGGCTGTTTCAGCAACCCGGATGTCAGAAAACCTGGCGTCGCAATTAACAACGACGCCCCACAATAACGGACGCGCCGTCTTATTCTTTCATCAGATAATTAGCGATGGTTTGCGACAGCTTATGTGGTTCAAATTTGGACACATAACCATCTACCCCCACCGATTGCCCCAGCTTCTGGTTAGAAGCGCCAGACAAAGACGAATGCATCAGTACCGGAATCCCGGCAAAACGCGGATCGCTCTTGATCATTTTGGTCAGCATATAGCCGTCCATTTCGGGCATTTCGACATCGGTGAGTACCAGTTGCACCATGTCTTTAGCGGTTTTGCCCTGGACATCGGCAGCCGCTGCAATCTTCTGCAATTCGTCCCAGGCGCGTTTGCCATTAATGGCAAATTGATGCTGGATATTCATGGCATCCAGCGTGGCCTGAATCTGGCGCCGCGCCACCACCGAATCGTCTGCGTAAAACACGCGCTTGGCGCTCAGGTCGCTGCCAACCTTGACCACCATGCTGGTGTCGATGTAATCGGCGGTTTGCGTGGTTTCGGCCAATACTTTTTCAACGTCGAGCATCATGACCAGCTTGCCGGTATCGAGCTCGGTGACGGCGGTGACCAGACCGCCCATTTGATTGGTCAACATATCCGGCGGCACCCGCATCGAAGACCAGTCCAGCCGCAGGATGGTGTCGACGGCCTCAACCAGAAAACCCTGGGTATGGCCGTTGTACTCAGACACGATCATGATTTCGGGACGGCTTTGCGTGGTGATGCCCGCATATTTGGCCAGATCGATCACCGGCACCAGTACGCCGCGCAAGCTCACCATGCCTTCGACCGAGGAGGGCATTTCGGGCGCTTGCGTAATTTCTGGCGTGCGCATTACCTCGCGCACTTTGAATACATTAATGCCGAAATTTTCGCGGCGGCCCGACCGTTGATCCACGCCGAGCGTAAACAGCAGGATTTCCAGCTTGTTGGTGCCGGCTAGCTTGGTGCGCGCATCGATGTTCTTCAGAAGGTCGGACACGTTGAAAACTCCATAAACGAATCAGCTTTTTGCTGCCGGTATTCGTAAGTATTCCGAATGAATTGCGTAAATAAGGCAATATGCCGGATAGATATGAACGCAGTGTATCGAGTGTGTGTTAAAGCCAAAAGGCTGAGAGGTCCTAGTTGCACAATAGACGCATAAAAGGTAGGGCGTGAATTACGATCGTTATAATGCAAAACGAATGCCGTCACAAGGATGCTAGATCATGGCTGAACACGCTGCCAGCATGGACCCGCGTGAACTCGAAGAGGCTTTTTCGCTGTTTACCGAAGCCTCAAAACAATTAAGCGACGCCTATGCCGATCTGCAACAACAAGTTGAATTCCTGACAAAACAACTTGAAATTGCCAATGGCAATCTGCGGCGAGAACTGGAAGAAAAGGCTGCATTATCGCGTCGGCTTACGGTTTTGCTGGAGCAATTGCCAGGCGGCGTGGTTGAAGTGGATGAACGGAACCAGGTGGCTGCCATGAATCCGGCTGCGCGCGCCATGCTGGCGCCCTTGCAACAGGGCGATGACTGGAGCGGCTTTCGCAGCCAGGCGCTTACGCCCACCTCGTCGGACGATCTGTGGGTGTATCCGCGCAGCCAGGGTTCGTTGCGGCTGAATATCAAGGAAAGCGCGATGCCGGCCGAAAACCGCCGCATCTTGCTGGTGCAGGATCTGACCCAAAGCTGGTCGCTGGAGCAAGCACTGGCGCGGCATCAACGGCTGGCGACCATGGGCGAAATGGCTGCAGGCCTGGCGCATCAGCTGCGCACCCCGCTGGCGACCGCCTTGCTGTATGCGGGCCATCTGGCCAAACCGGTGCTGCCCGAGGCCGACCGCATCAAGTTTGGCGAAAAAACCCTGGCGCGCCTGCGCCATCTGGAAACGCTGATCCAGAACATGCTGGGCTTTGTGCGCGGTCAGGACATGCGGCTGGAGGCAGTGGAACTGGCGCAGACCTTGAATGAGGCGGCGCAGACATTACAGCCGCAACTTGAGGCGCGTAATCTGCATTTGAGCCTGATGCTGCCAGCAGATGAAATATTGGTACTGGCTAACCGCAAGGAATTGCTTGGCGTAATCCTCAATCTCCTTGACAATGCCATGCTGGCTTCGCCCGACGGCGCCGCCATCCAGCTTGCGCTGGACCAACTGGCAGGCACTGCGGTGCTGCGGGTTTCGGACCAGGGCAGCGGCATGTCGCCGCAAGTGCAAGAACGATTGTTTGAGCCGTTCTTTACCACCCGCAAAGAAGGCACCGGCCTGGGCCTGGCCATCGTGCGGAATCTGGTGGCGCACTGGGGTGGAGAAATCGCGGTACGTTCTGCGCCAGATCAAGGCAGTGATTTTACGATCCGGTTGCCAGTTTCCCGCAACACAACTAATGTTTGATTGCAGTTGATAGCAGCGGCGCGCCCGGCGTGTGGCCTGGCAACTGCAGTCAGTAAACCCAAGTAACTAGCTAAAGGTTGAATCGCTCATGACGCCCACTGTTCAGGTCGAAGGGGATGCTGGCCGTGTCATTCTCTCGGGACAGTTCGATTTCAGTGCCCACCGCGAATTTCGCCAGGTGTGCGAATCGCTGATCGGCAATTCCGCGATCAAAGAAGTCCTGGTTGACTTCCAGAACGTCAACTACCTCGATAGCTCTGCCCTCGGTATGTTGCTGCTGCTGAAAGAAAAAATCGGCGCAGCCAACAAGACGCTGGCTTTGGTTAATTGCCGCGATACCGTCAAGCAAGTGCTCGAGATCGCTTGTTTCGGCAAGATCTTCACCATCCGCTGAGCACATATATCGCATGAAAATCCTCGTTGTCGACGACACCGAGGCGGTACTGCTGCTGATTTCGCGTTTTGTGGAGGCGTTGGGACACACCGCCATCCAGGCGCGCGATGGCGCACAAGCCGTCGCGTTGTGGCGCCAGGCGCAACCTGATCTGGTCTTGATGGACATGATGATGCCCGTCATGTCCGGGCCCGAAGCCGCTGTTGCCATCAAGCAAGAGGCCGGCGAGTCGTGGGTGCCCATCGTGTTTGTGACCGGCGTGGGCGAAGAAAACCGCCTGGCCGAAGCGATTGAACGCGGCGCCGATGATTACATCTCCAAGCCGGTTAACTTCCGCGTCCTCGAAGCCAAACTCAAAGCGTTTAACCGTACGCTCGAACTGAACCGCAAGGTTCGCGAGCAATCCATCAAGCTGGCCAGCTATTACGATCGCGCCGAAGAAGAAAAGCGCGTGGTGCAGCATTTGATGGACCAGATGGTGAACGCCGAGCGCCTGTACGATCCCTTGCTGGATTACTGGTTATCTCCGGCCGAAAGCTTATCCGGCGATCTGATCGCTGCCGCGCGCACGCCCGGCCAGGTGCTGTATGTGATGCTGGCCGATGGCATCGGCCATGGTCTGACTGCCGCGCTGAATGTGCTGCCGCTGACGCAACCGTTCTACAGCATGACCGAAAAGGGTTACACGCTGTCCGACATCCTGGTCGAGATGAACAACAAGGTGCGGCAGGTGTTGCCGGTGGGCCGGTTTGTGGCCACCGTGCTGATCGCCATCGATGAAGTCGCGGGCTGTGTCGAAATCTGGAACGGCGGCATGCCCACCGTGCAGTTGCTGAATCGAGCCGGCGAAGTGGTGACGCATTGGCGTTCCGCGCATTTGCCGCTGGGTATTGTGCCCACGCAAAGCATGGAGACGGCCACCGAACGCTATTACTACAGCGAGCCAGGCTCGCTGGTGGCGTATTCCGATGGCTTGATCGAAGCGCGGGCACCCGATGGCGAAGCGTTTACCGAAGGCCGCCTGCTGCAATTGCTGCACGACACGCCCGGCCCGGAACGCCTCGAAACTTTCCAGAACACGCTGGCCGACCACCTCGCGGGTGAGTCGCATCATGACGATATCTCGCTAGTGATGATCCGCTTTGGCGAACGTGCCGCGCTAAGCGCGCCGCAACGCAATCCGCATAGCGACGATCTGGATTTGCAGGCGCTGGTGGGCAGTGGCGACAGCATGTGGCGCTACACGCTGTCACTCGGCGCGGAAGAGCTGCGTTATATCAATACCGTGCCGTTCATGATGAATTTTGTGAACGAGATCAAGGCGCTGGTGAATAGCCAGTCCGATGTGTTCCTGATCCTGACCGAATTGTTTGTAAACGCACTGGACCATGGCTTACTGAATATGGATTCGGCGCTCAAGCAAGGCGAGCAGGGCATGGAGCGCTATCTGCTGGAACGCGCCAGCCGCCTGGCTGATCTGAAGCAAGGCGTGATCGAGATTGATCTGACCGGCTTGCGCATCAATGGTCGTGACGTCTTGCGCATCCGCCTCAAAGATACCGGCGCAGGCTTCGACTGGAGCCGCCACACCGAACTGGTGCCGGGCGATATGCGCAGCGCGCACGGCCGTGGCATTTTGCTGGTGCGCTCGATGTGTGCGTCTTTGCAGTTTCTGGGTAGCGGCAACGAAGTGGTGGCGCATTACATCCCTGCCGTCAGCGCATGATGCGGCCGCCGCAGTCCGCCACGCGGACTACTCCTGGGCGCGGGCCGCGCGCGGCGAATGCTAATCTGCAAGCATCGCCCTTTATTCCAAGGACTGCCTCATGATGACCCGGCCAGCCGGATCAGCCATCAATAGCCCCATCGGTGTGCCTAGTCTGAGCGCGGACGTGATCCTGCCGCTCAAGCCGCGCACGCCGGTGTGTCCGGGCCAGGTGATCGTGGTGGGGGCGTCCACCGGAGGCACCGAAGCGCTAAAGACGTTTTTGCTGCCGTTTCCCAAAGACGCGCCGCCCATCCTGATTGCGCAGCATATGCCGGAAAGCTTTACCCATTCATTTGCCGCGCGGCTGGATGCCATCTGCACCGTTAAAGTGAAAGAAGCGGAACAAGGCGAGCGTTTGCTGCCCGGCCACGCCTATATCGCGCCGGGGCATTCGCATTTGCTGCTGGCTAATATCGGCGGGCATTGGGGCTGCGAATTATCGCAAGGCCAACCGGTCAATCGGCATCGGCCTTCGGTGGATGTGTTGTTCAGGTCGGCCGCCAACCAGGGCGGACGGCAGATTGTTGGCGTCATTCTGACCGGCATGGGCCGCGATGGCGCGCACGGCATGCTGGAAATGAAGCAAGCCGGTGCCCGCACCATCGCCCAGGACGAAGCCAGCTGCGTGGTGTTTGGCATGCCCAAAGAAGCCATCATCAGCGGCGGGGTAGACGAAGTGCTGCCGCTCAAGGATATTGCGGCCCGGGTGCTGGCCCTGGTGCGCACCCCGGTGCGCTGACCGCGCGCCGCACCCTCTATATCTTTTGTAAGTACACAAGGTTTTTTCGGCCATGGCATTGCCCGTTTTGATTGTTGAAGATGACGATGCGCTGCGCGAGGCATTGTCGGACACGCTGGAACTGGGTGGCTTTGAAGTCGTCACCGCCAGTGACGGTGCGGCGGCGCTGGTCAAACTGGCGCATACCCGGGTTGGCCTGGTGTTGTCCGATGTGCAGATGCAGCCCATGGATGGCGAAACCCTGCTGGTCGAAGTCAAACGCCATTATCCGTGGCTGCCCATGATTTTGATGACCGCCTATGGCGTGGTCGAAAAAGCCGTCGCCGCCTTGCATGCGGGCGCGGCGCATTATCTGCCCAAGCCGTTTGAACCCGATGCCCTGCTGGAACAGGTCGGCCGTTACATCCTGCCCGACAGCGACGAGGCCGACGTGGTGGCCGAAGACGCTGGCATGCGGGCGTTGCTGGATGTGGCGCGGCGCGTGGCGCAATCCGATGCCTCGGTGCTGATTACCGGCGAATCGGGCACCGGCAAGGAAGTACTGGCGCGTTTTATCCATCGTAATTCGGCCCGCGCGGGCAAACCGTTCGTGGCCATCAATTGCGCCGCCATCCCGGAACAACTGCTGGAATCCACGCTGTTTGGCCATGAGAAAGGCGCGTTTACCGGCGCGAACACGCAATACATCGGCAAGTTTGAGCAAGCCGATGGCGGCACGCTGCTGCTGGATGAAATCACCGAAATGCCTTTGCCGCTGCAAGCCAAACTGCTGCGGGTGCTGCAGGAGCGCGAAGTGGAGCGCGTGGGCGGCACCCGGCCGCTGCGCGTGGATATCCGCGTGCTGGCTACGTCCAACCGTGATTTGCCGACTACGGTGGCGGAAGGGCGCTTTCGCGAGGATCTGTATTACCGCTTGAATGTGTTTCCGCTGGAGCTACCCGCCCTGCGCGAGCGGCCTGCCGATATCCTGCCGCTGGCGCGCGCCACCCTGGCGCGCTATTCCACCCGCCAGCAACGCCGTGTACCGCGCTTGAGCGAGGGCGCGGCCGCACAACTGAACCGGCATCGCTGGGAAGGCAATATTCGTGAGCTGGATAACGTGATGCAACGCGCGCTGATCTTGGCGCCCGGCGACGTGATCGAGCCCGAGCACCTGTATTTGCCGCAGGCGGCGGCAAAATCTGCCGCTTTGGCGGGGAATGCGGCCTCTGCGTCTGCCGCTCCGGCGCCCGTGATTGCCGAACCACCCGCGCCAACCGACCTGAAGGCGTTGGAGAAACAACATATACTCGACGCGCTGGAAGCCGCCGGTGGCGTGCGCAAAATCGCCGCCGAACGCCTGGGCATGAGCGAACGCACACTGCGGCACAAACTGCAGCAATACCGCGGCGAAGGTTGAGTTTAAAGGCGGGTGCGTGTCCAGGCGCCAACGCATAGGGTGGGTCAAGACCCACCGGTCAAAGTGGCCGGACGCGCCAGTGTGGCGCGGGCATATGGCTTTGGGTGGTGGGTCATGACCCACCCTATGTCGCAGTTGCTCTTGCGCAACCGCCTGGCGCAGCTGGTTGGCGTAACTATTGCTTGCAGTGCTCAGGGTAGCCCACCTACAATTCGCGTAAATACGGGCCATTAACTTCAAGTCACCGGACTGCATCCAGCATGAGTGTGCAAGGCATAGATCAACTGTTAGGCGAGCTGAAAGCCATGTCCGCGCAAGCGGCCGGGCAGAGCGCGCCTGCGCAAACGGCGGCCAACGCCAATGCGCCTGATTTTGCCGACATGCTCAAACAATCGCTGGACCAGGTCAGTTCGATGCAATCGACGGCCCAGACCCAACAAGCCGCCTTCCAGGCCGGCGATCCCAACGCGGATCTTCAAGATGTAATGGTTTCGCTGCAAAAGGCGAGCCTTTCATTCCAGACCATGGTTCAAGTGCGAAACAAGCTCGTTAGCGCGTACCAGGAAATCATGAACCTCCAGGTCTGACGATCTGGTGCAGCACGGGGTCTGAAAGACATTCATGGCGGAGGCAGGCGTAGCGGCTGACGGCACTCTCGAACCCGCAGCAGGCGGGTTGGCAGGCGTACGCCGACGTTTCAGCGAAATGTCCGGTACGCGTAAAGCCATGCTCATGGTGGGCCTGGCTGCGCTGATCGCGGTGGCAGTGGGGCTTACCTTGTGGAGCCGCACGCCCGACTACCGCATTCTGTATACCAATATTCCCGATAAAGACGCGGGCACCATCCTGCAGGCGCTGCAGACGCAGAACGTGCCGTACAAGATCGATCAGGGCGGCACCATTTCGGTACCGGCCGATCGCGTGTATGACGTGCGCTTTACCCTGGCTTCGCAAGGCCTGCCCAAGGCGGGGGACGTCGGCTTTGAGCTGATGGATAACCAGAAATTCGGCATCAGCCAGTTCAACGAGCAAGTCAATTACCAGCGCGCGGTGGAAGGCGAGCTGGGCCGCAGCATCGAAACCATCCAGGCCGTCGACAAGGCGCGCATCCATCTGGCCATGCCGCGCCAGACCGTGTTTTTGCGCGATCAGCAAAAGCCGACCGCGTCGGTAGTGCTGACGCTGCGCCCGGGGCGCACGCTGGATTCCAACCAGGTGGCGGGCATCGTGCATCTGGTGGCGTCGGCCATCCCCGATCTGACCGATTCCAACGTCAGCATCGTCGATCAGGAAGGCAATCTGCTTTCCAACAACAATCCGCTCAACCACGCCAATCTGGACGCGCGCCAGCTGGTGTATGTGCAAGAAATTGAAAAGAACTACGTCGACCGCGTGCAGGCCATCCTGGCGCCCATCGTCGGCAAAGACAATGTGCATGCCGAAGTGACGGCGCAAGTCGACTTTGCCGAAGTTGAACAGACTTCCGAAACCTTCAAGCCTAACCAGGCCTCGGGCACTGCGTCCTTGCGCAGCCAGCAAACGCTGCAGAACGATGGCAAGACCGATGCCGCCACCGCCGCAGGGGTGCCGGGGGCGCTGTCCAATCAGCCACCGGGCGCGGCGGCCGCGCCGATTACGGTGGCGAATGCTTCGGATGCGTCGTCGGCTGCGGCGGCGCAGGGCAGCAGCACCATCCATCACGAATCGACCATCAATTACGAAGTCGACAAGACCGTGCAACACGTCAAGCAGCCGACCGGCACGGTCAAGCGTTTGTCGGCCGCGGTGGTCATCAATTACAAGCCGGGCAAAGACGCCAGCGGCAAAGCCACCTTTGTGCCGTTTACCCCGGCCGAGATGGCGCAGATCAACAACCTGGTGCAAGAGTCGATCGGCTACAACAAAGATCGTGGCGACTCGGTCAATGTGGTGAACACCACCTTTGCCGGCGCAGTGGCGGGCGAAGAAGAACAGCCGATGCAGACGCAGGTGCTGGCCTATATCAAGGGCAATCTGACCGATATCGTGAAGCTGGCGCTGGTGGCGCTGGCGGTCATCTACCTGCTGCTGTTTGTGGTACGGCCGTTGATGCGCGATTTGTCCAAGGCACGGGAAGAACCGCGCACGCTGGAACTGGACCTGGGCGATTCGGCCGGTCTGACCGAAGACATGGGCGAAACCGAAGAGCGCGTTGCCGACGAACAGGAAGAAAGCCAACGTACCGCAGCGTTCTCCGATTTGCTGGCGCAAGCCAAAGAACTGGCCCGCAACGACCCGCGCATGGTAGCAACCATCCTGCGCGAGTGGATGTCGAACGAAGACGACGCGGCAGGCGGCAATCCGAACAAAGTCGGGTAACGTCGGGCGGGCCATGGCAACTATCACGCATAAAAAAATGGCTACATAGGGTGGGTCTGACGGGGGCGCCGAGCCCCACCGCCCAAAGCCATTTGCGAGCACCCGTCTTCTTGCCTCGCCACGTTGAAAGGTGGGACCGGGCGTCCCATCCGACCCACTTTATAGCAGTGGGCAAAGCATTTAACCGCGCTGGTTACCCCAGCCCCCGGAGTACATGATCATGGCAGCCCCGATTAGTGAAGAAGGCGTCCGCAGGGCCTCGATACTGTTGATGACTCTGGGTGAGGACGCAGCGGTGGAGGTATTCAAATACCTCGGCCCGAAAGAAGTGCAAAAGCTCGGCTTTACCATGGCCGGCATGGAAAACGTCAAGCGCGAAGAAGTTGATACCGTGCTCGGCGACTTTATTGCCTCCACGCAAAACCGCGCCAACCTGGGCGCGGCGGACGAATATATCCGCTCGGTGCTGACCAAGGCGCTGGGCTCGGACAAAGCCGCCAACCTGCTCGACCGCATTCTGCAAGGCAACGACAACAACGGCATCGAATCGCTCAAGTGGATGGATTCCGCCGCCGTGGCCGAACTGATCCGCAACGAGCACCCGCAGATTGTCGCGACGATCCTCGTGCATCTGGAACCCGACCAATCGGCCGAAATCATGTCGCACTTTGTCGAGCGCACGCGCAACGACGTGCTGCTGCGCATTGCCACGCTCGAAGGCGTACAACCGGCTGCGCTGCGCGAACTGAACGACGTGCTGACGCAATTGCTGAGCGGCTCCGACAAGATCAAAAAAAGCGCCATCGGCGGCGTACAGATGGCGGCCGATATCCTCAACTTTATGGGCGGCGTGGTCGAAGCGTCGGCGGTGTCCAGCATCCGCGAATACGATCCGGAACTGGCGCAGCGCATCCAGGACAAGATGTTCACTTTCGACAATGTGATGGAAGTGGACGACCGCGGCATCCAGCTATTGCTGCGCGAGGTGCAATCCGATTCGCTGGTGATTGCGCTCAAGGGCACCAGCCAGGCCCTGCGCGAAAAAATCTTCAAGAACATGTCGCAACGCGCGGCCGAAATGCTGCGCGACGATCTGGAGGCCAAAGGCCCGGTCAAGTTGTCCGAGGTCGAAGCCGAACAGAAAGAAATTCTCAAGATCGTGCGCCGCCTTGCCGACGAAGGACAGATTGTGTTGTCCGGCAAAGGCGAAGAAGGCCTGGTCGAATAAGGCGTGGCCATGTCGACCCCACCGCGTCGCATTATTCCCCGGGAAGAAGTGGGCGACACCGACTGGCAACCGTTGGTGTTTACCGCGATCAATGACCCGACGCCGCCACGCATGCGGCGGCCCGAACCGGCGCCAGCACCGGCACCCGCCGCGCTGGCGCCGGCGTTTACGCCGGTGGCGCAACCCGAGCCCGTGGCAGCGCCTGAGCCCGTGGCCGAGCCGGTGGCCGCCGTGCCCGCACCGCCGCCCATCGACATCCAGCAAGCCCACGCCGCCGAACTCGAAGCCGCCATGCAACAAGCGCATGACGCAGGTTTTGAAGCCGGCCATGCCGAGGGGCTGGCGGCCGGCCATGCCGAGGCGGAAGCCGACGTTGAGGGTCTGCGCCGCGTCTTGCATAGCCTTGAACACTTTACTGAACAAGCCGGGGGCGAACTGGCCGAGAACGTACTCGACCTGGCCCTGGTCATCGCCCGTGAAATCACCCGGACCCAGGTCGAAACCGATACGCAACGCTTGTTGCCCATCGTGCGCGAAATGATCGAGACCATGCCGGTGTTAAAGCCGCCGGCACGTATTCTGGCGCACCCGGAAGATGTGACCGCACTGGAATCCATACTGGGCAGCGAGCTGCCGACCGATACCTGGAAGCTGGTGCCGGATCCGTCGCAAGAACCGGGTGGCTGCAAGGTGGAGTCGTCGGGCGCACGCGCGGATTTGAGTCTGGCCACCCGCTGGCAGCAGCAATTGCGCGTGCTGCGCCGCCAGGATCGCGACGACCTGAGCTGGCAGGCAGGCAAGGTGGAACCGCCGCCCGCGCCCGCCGCGCAGCCCGCACCCGAACCGTCCGCAGCCGAACCGGCCGCCGCAGCCGGGCCGCAGCCCGCACCGGCCGTGGCCGCCGCCGAGCCCGCCATCGCGCCGTTGCCGCCGCTGGCGGCAGAAGCAGCCTCGGCCGCACCCGCCGCCGCGCCTGCTGACACTGCGCAAGCGTCCGATGCGCTAGCCCAGTTTGATCCGCACGCTTTGAATATCGCTGCTGCTGCACCCGCCGCAGCGGCCAACCCAGCCACGCCCGCTGCATCGGGTGTGGCCACAGCCTACGCACCACCCGCCGACGCCGCTGTAGCCAGCGCCGCCACGCAGCCGGCCGCAGCGCAAGCTGCCGCCCCTCAATCCGCCGCCGCTGGCGAAGCGGCCGCCGCCGTTGCAGCCACCGCACCCGTCGCTCCGGTCATCGATACCAATGGCTGATCCCTTCGATCTCACGCGCAAATATCTGCGCGATTGCGGCGCGGCCAGCAAATGGATGCGGCCGTGGTTGCCGCGCGGCAAGCTGGTGCGTGTGTCCGGCATGGTGCTGGAAGTCACTGGCCTGCGTTTGCCGGTGGGCGCGTCGTGCGATGTGATGACGCAAAGCGGCCATGGTGTGGAAGCGGTGGTGGTCGGGTTTCAGGAAGACAAACTGTTTTTGATGCCGATTGCCGAGGTCTACGGCGTTGAGCCGGGTGCTGAAGTGGTGCCGCATGAAGATATGTCGGCATGGCTGCCCGAATACGGCAAACCGCGCCCGGAGCAGCGCCGCCAGGAAGACCATGGCCGTCAGGTGCCGGTGGGCTGGGGCATGTTGGGGCGTATCGTCGATGCGCTGGGTCGGCCGCTGGATGGCAAGGGGCGGCTCGATAGTGACGCATGGATGCCGCTGTTTGCCCGGCCGTTCAATCCGATGGATCGCGAGCCGGTCCACCACGTGATGGATGTGGGCGTGCGCGCGGTCAACGCGCTGTTGACGGTGGGCCGGGGCCAGCGTCTGGGTTTGTTTGCGGGCTCGGGGGTGGGCAAGTCGGTATTGCTGGGCATGATGGCGCGCTACACCACCGCCGAAGTGGTGGTGGTGGGTTTGATCGGCGAACGCGGCCGCGAGGTCAAAGACTTTATCGAGAACATCCTGGCGGAAGAGGGCCTCAAGCGCTCCATCGTGGTGGCGGCGCCGGCCGACAATTCGCCGCTACTGCGTTTGTATGGCGCGGCCTATGCCACCGCCATCGCCGAGTACTTTCGCAACGAAGGCAAGCACGTCTTGCTGATCATGGATTCGCTAACGCGCTATGCCATGGCGCAGCGCGAAATTGCGTTGGCCGTAGGCGAACCGCCCGCCACCAAAGGCTATCCGCCCTCGGTATTTGCCCGGCTGCCGCAACTGGTGGAACGCGCGGGCAATGGCCGCGTCGGCGGCGGCTCGATCACGGCGTTCTATACCGTGTTGTCAGAAGGCGATGATCAACAAGATCCGATTGCCGATAATGCGCGCGCCATTCTGGATGGCCACTTTGTGCTCACCCGCAGCCTGGCCGAGACCGGGCACTATCCGGCCATCGATATCGAGGCCTCGATCAGCCGGGTGATGACCGACATCATTACGCCGCAGGAATTTGAGCAGGTGCGGCGTTTCAAGCAGCTGTGGTCGCGCTATCAACGCAGCCGCGATCTGATCAATGTGGGCGCTTACGTGCCCGGCAGCGACCCCATGCTCGACGACGCCATCCGTCGTTTCCCGTCTCTGGAACGCTTTCTGCAACAGGCGATCTATGAGCGCGAAGATTATGCTGGAGCAAGAGCCAAGCTTTCCGCGCTGTTCAATTAGTAACGTCCCGCCGTCTTAATCACATCAAGCGAGCCCCGTGGCGAAATTCCGCTTTGCCTTTTTGCTGCAACTGTCGCGTGACAATCGCGAAGAAGCCGCGCGCACCATGCAGACCGCCTCAGGCAAGCTCAATAGCGCGCGACAAAAGCTGGACCAGGTGAATGCGTACCGCAACGAATATCGCGCCCGCTTGACCCAAAGTGCGCAGGGCGGCATTACCGTTACGCAATATCGCGACTACCAGTTGTTTCTGACGCGGCTGGATACCGCGGCCGAGCAACAAGCGCTGGAAGTGCAACGCGCGCAAGTCGAATACGAGCGCTGTAAAGCCGAATGGATGGAATGCGAAAAGAAAGTTAAAGCGTTCGAGGCTCTTGAAGAACGGCACCAGGCGGCCGAACTAAGACGGGAAGGGCAGCGCGAACAAAAGCTCAATGACGAGTTCAACAGCCGCCCCAAAGCCAACGGCCCCGGCGTTTGAGCGTTACGTCGCTTCATCCGCGCCGCGCGGCTCAGCTATGATGCACAGCATCGATTATCTACATCGCGTTTGTTTACATAAAACCAGCCGGGCGTGCGCGCCCTGAGGAACAACACACCGTGTCGGGATTCAGCTTTAGCGAACAACAATTGGCCGATCTGGCCAGCCAGGTTCTCGATCAAGCGCGCCAGCAAGGCGCGTCGGATTGCGATGTGGAGATTTCCGAATCGTTTGGCCAGAACGTGACCGTGCGCCTGGGTGACGTCGAGACCATCGAATACAACCGCGATAAAGGCATGGGCGTCACCGTCTATGTCGGCAAGCAAAAAGGTCATGCCAGCACTTCCGATTTCACCGCGAGCGCACTGGCCGACACGGTCGGCGCGGCCCTGGCCATTGCACGCTTTACCGCCGCCGATGAATACGCGGGCCTGCCGGAGCGTGAGCGCCTGGCCACGCATTTTCCTGATCTTGATCTGTACCATCCGTGGGATTTGCCGGTTGAAGGGGCGATAGCGCTGGCCAAGGAGTGCGAAGACGCTGCGCGCGCGGTCGATAGCCGCATCAGCAATAGCGAGGGCGGCTCCACGTCTACCCACGCCTCGCGCTGGGTGTACGGCAATTCGCAAGGCTTTATCGGCACCGGCACGGGCTCGCGCTACAGCATTTCGGCCGCTGTGATTGCTGAAGACGACAGCGGCATGCAACGCGATTACTGGTATAGCTCGGTGCGCGACGCAACCGAACTGGAAAACGCTGCCGCCATCGGCCGTCGCGCCGGTGAACGCGCGGTGCGCCGTCTGGGCGCCCAGCGTGTCAAGACCGGCGAATATCCGGTGTTGTTTGAAGCGCCGGTGGCGGCATCGTTACTCAGCCATTGGGTAAGCGCGGTCAGCGGCGGTAGCTTGTATCGCAAATCTTCGTTTTTGACCGACAGCCTTGGGCAGCAGGTCTTCGCCCCGTGCGTGACCATCGTGGAAGATCCTTTCCTGAAAAAAGGCCTCGGCAGCAGCGCGTTTGACGGCGAAGGCGTTGCTACGCAATTGCGTACCGTGGTCGATGCGGGCGTGTTGAACGGCTATTTCTTGTCGAGCTACAGCGCACGCAAACTGGGTATGCAAACCACCGGCAATGCAGGCGGCGCGCACAATCTGCTGGTCACACCGACCGCCAGCTTTGATGAATTGCTGGCCGAACTGGGTACCGGCTTGCTGGTGACCGAGCTGCTCGGCCACGGCATCAATATGGTGACTGGCGATTATTCGCGGGGCGCGGCGGGTTTTTGGGTGGAAAACGGCAAGATCCAGTATCCGGTTGAGGAAATTACCGTGGCCGGCAATTTGCGCGATATCTATCAGCAAATCGTCGGCATCGGCAGCGATGTACTGCTGTCTTCCAGCAAGCGCGTGGGCTCGGTGCTGATCCGCAAGATGACGGTGGCTGGGGTATGAGCGAAGAGGTCGTAACGTTGCCGCATTACTGGGAAGACGCCGTCGCTGCCCTGCGCGCGGCTGATCCCCTGTTGGCGGCCGTGATCGACCGCTTTCCCAACGTCAGCCTGCGCGGGCGTGGTGATGCGTATCAGACGCTGGCGCGGTCGATTGTGGGGCAGCAGATTTCGGTGAAGGCGGCCGATTCGGTGTGGAACCGGTTTATGGCCGAAATGGGCGGCACGCTGGATAGCCAGCGGTTGCTCGATACCGAAATTGAACGCTTGCGCGCGTGCGGCTTGTCCGGGCGCAAGGTTGAGTATTTGCGGGATCTGTCGGCGCACCATGTGGCCGGGCGGCTGGATCTGGCGCTGTGGCAGACGTGGGATGACGAGCAGATCATCAAGGAGCTGGTGAGCATCCGTGGCATTGGTCGCTGGACCGCCGAGATGTTCTTGATGTTCTGCATGCTGCGGCCGAATGTGCTGCCGCTGGCGGATATTGGCGTGATCAACGCGATTGCGCAGTTGTACAACGCCAACGAGCGGCTGGATGCGGCGGCGATGCGGGTGTTGGCGGAGAAGTGGCATCCGTATTGTTCGGTGGCGACGTGGTATTTGTGGCGGAGTCTGGAGGCGGTGCCGGTTAAGTATTGAGCGGGGCAGGTGTGTTTGGCTGCTGCTGGAAACCTTTAACTGCTTGAGCCTGCGGCGCATTTTTGACGTTCGGCGTTGCCGAACAAACCTTA
>NZ_BAAIHC010000037.1:0-32582 GCF_054652575.1 Silvimonas sp. JCM 19000
GGTGTTGACCGCCACCGTGTTCAGATCAGCATGGCTGACCTGCAAGGTGCCAGCGGTCCCGGCTGCAGTGGTGCCGACCACATACTGGCTGATCACATTGCGCGCTGTGGCGGTGCTGGCGGCGGTGAGCGCTGCCGGCGCGGGCGGTGGGGTCGGCACCGGCGGCAAGGTGTAGGTTGCCACCTTGGCCGTTTCCAGCACCACCTCAGGCTGCTTGAGTATGCCGGAACCGGTCGTCGCCGGATCAATGCTGATGGTGCCGGTATTCACCACATGCCCGCTCGCGCCCAGCCGACTGAAGGCAAACGAGTTATTGGCATACACATTGATCACGCCATCGTTCTCGATGACTGCCGCATCCTGCGCCCCGGACGCCAGCTGCATCGCCACCAGATTGGTGGCTGCGGCCGGATTGCCCGCCGTGCCGACATTGATGGTGCCGTTGTTGACCATCTGCGCCGTGCTGTCCGCCTGCATGCCGACGGCGCCATTGCCGTTCACATTCAATATGCCGTCATTGACCGCGACATTGCCCGCATAGGTAAAGCTGACCGCCGCCCTGCCGGTCGCTCCGGCCTTGAAGTTGACGATGCCCGTGGGCTGGTTCCAGAACATGTCGGCGTTGCTGGAAGTAGAGACATCACGGATCAGATTGCTGTTGCCCGCAGTCTGGGTGATGGTGCCGCCGTTGATGATGTAGTTCTTGTCGCCGGACCCCACCGCCAAAGCCGCACGCGTGTTCTGGCTGCCATCGCTGCTGATCAGGCCCAGGTTATACAACACGGCACCGTTATCACCCTGGAAATTGCGGCCAGACACTGCACTGAAAGTGCCATCGGCTTCGTTGATTGCCGTGCCTCCGCCCGACATCCAGATATCCGAGCCGCCATCCATGATGACGGTGCCATGGTTGTCGAGCGTGCTGGCGGCCTTATAAGTGCGGAAGCCTTTGTGAATGATGCCGCCGCTGTTGTTGAACAGCGTGCTGCTGCCGTAAATCTGCGGGGCTTGATTGAGGGTGCCGCTGTTGATCACCGTCATATCGGTGAATGACGGCGTGCCGTTCATGGTGCCGCTGTTATTAAAGTTGCTACCCGCCGAACCGGTCACCGCGTTGACCGTGCCCTGGTTGATCAGGCTGCCGCCTTTCAGGCTGATCGGCGTGTTGATCACGCCGGTACTGGCATTGGTCAGCACGCCTTGGGCAAACACATTGAATGACGCGCCGCTCACCGTACCGGCATTGCTGACATTGACCGGGCTGCTGGCGGCATATGGTGTACCCACCGCCTGCGACAAGGTGGTGGTGGTCGCGGCCGCGGCCAGCACGCTGCCATCGGCGTATTGCTGCAGCGTGGTGGTAGCGCTGTTGTCGGCCGCCGGGTCGACCCCGTCGCCGAGGATGATGCGGCCGTTATTGACGATCAGACTGCCCGCAGCGCCGTCGTTATAAAACGCGCGCGCGATGCTGCTGTTGATGGTGATCACGCCTGTGGTGTCGTTTATCGCGGTGCCGCCACCAAACGCGCCCATCCCCACCACCTGGGTGGCCGTGCCGTCGGCCACCGTTTCGGGGTCGGCCGACAAGGTGATCTGGCCTTGATTGATGACGGTCCCGCCGTTGGTTGCCAGCATGCCATAGCCCGAGTTGCTGACCAGAACCGAGCCGGTGTTGGTGGCCTGGGCGCCCGTCACCGAGCTGCTGATGGCTGCACCGCGCTGGCTCGACGTTTTGTCGGAGGTGGTCACCGCAGTCTTGCCGCTATCGGTCTGGATAAAACCGTCCAGGCTGATCGTGCCCTGATTAAGCGCGCGCGCCGTGTTGCCGAACGCTTCCATGCCATAGAGCGCCATCCCCGCCATAACGATGCGCCCGGTTGCGGTATTGGTGACGCTGGCCGTATCTGCCGACAAGCCCAGGGTCACCACGGAAAACGAATTCATGCCGCTTTTAACATCCAGCAGCCCCGAATTGGTGGCCGTGCCAAGGTTATCGGCGCGCATCATATAACCCGAATGCGTGCTGCTGGCGGCGGTGCGCCGCCCGATAATCTGTCCGGTCTCGGTGTTTTCCAGATGGCCCCAGGAATAGGCGCGCAGCACGCGGCCGGGCTCACTGCTGCCGGTTTCATCGATGATGCCGGCGTTGCTGACAACCGAATCAGTGCCCACGGCGACAAAGACCGGCAGGTTTACATTCCCGCCGGGGGCCAGCGGCGTCAGCGAGGTAATCGCCACTTTTGCATTGGCATCGAGCTGTAAATGGCCCCCCCCAACGACATAGGCCAGCGCGGTTTGCTCCAGCATGCCGATATTGTTGTAGACGCTGGAGGTACCGCTCAGTGTCACGCTGTTGGCACCGTCGATATAAATGCCTTGCTGCAGGATGGCTTCGTTGTAAACCGGCGAATTGACGCGCACATTGATGCCGCCCTGCACCGTCACATTGTTGCCCGCCCCGGTGACCATCAGGCCGCGCCAGTTATAGCCATCCTCGGCCACACTGTTGACCTGCCCTTCCTGATCCAGATTGATCTGCCCCGCCACCACCACCTGGTTGTTATTGCCGCTCACCGACACGCCAGGCACCACCGCAACCACGTGCGTGGGCACCACGTCGGCAGGCAAGATCATGCCGATATTGACGTTGCCATCCAGCCGCACCGTGCCGTTATTGCCGATCACGCTCACGCCGGTGCCGCCTTGCATCACATTGGCCGCGTCGGCCACCCCGGTGACATTGACATTGCCATTCAGCGTGACTGCGGCGTGATCACTACTGATCAAGGCGCCGGTGCCGTTCAGTTTGACGTTGATATCGCCGGTATTGCCGACCGTGGTTTTGGCATCCGGGTCGGTATTGGGCGCATTGATTTCAATACCGACCGAAGTGGCGTCCTGCACATTGATGGTGGCGGCGGTCGAGGTGTTGGAGTTGCTGCCATTGATGACGATGCCGCGCCCGCCGCTGGCCACATTGATCACCCCAGCCAGCGTGGCGGTGGTGCTGGTGTTGTCGCCACTGATGACGATGCCGCGGGCACCGTTGCCGACATTGATTTCGCCCGCCAGCGAAGCAACCGTGTTGTTGCCGGTAATCTCGACCGCGGTGGAATCTGCGTCGCTGACGCCCGCGTTTACATTGTTGATCAGCAACTGCGTGCCCACGCCGCCCACCACCACGCCCTTGGCGGCCCCGCTGATGTCCAGCACCATCGGCTTTTCCGGCGTGCCATCCAGATTCAGCACGGTATCGTTGCCCGCCACCACCACGCCTGATGCGCCTTGCTCCACCTTCAGGTCCCCGGTCTCAGTCACCCGGGCGGCGTTGCCGTTAATCACCGTACCGGTCGAGCCGGTATCGCTGACGCCGGTGGTGCTGGCATCTGTGATGACGGCGTTCTGACCATCTACCCGGGTGCCTATACCGCCCGCCGCAATCACGCTGGTGCCGGTGTTGTCGACTTTGGCGCCGTTGCCGGTAATGGCGGTGCCGGTGCTGCCTTCGCCGCTGACGACAGTACCGCCCTTGCTGCTGATGCTGGCATCGTCGCCCGACACCGCCGTGCCGGTGGCGCCCGCCGCCACCTCGGTCTTGCCGCTGATAACCACCACGGCGCGATCACCGGTAATCTCGGCCGCCACCGCAGCCTGGCCGCTGGCAGTCGCGTCGCCGGTGTTGTTGACGCTGGCGTCATTGCCGGTAATCACCAGACCGGTGCCGCCGGCGCTGACATCGGTGATGCCGTTGTTGTTGATAACAGCGCTGTCGCCGCTGATGCGGGTGCCGGTGCCGCCGTCGCCGGCGATGGTATGGCCCTCGTTATTGACCACGGCGTTGTTGCCGCCGATGTCGGTAATCACCGAGCCGTTGCCGCTGGCGCTGGTTTCGCCCTTGTTGGTGATTTGTGCCGCGTCACCTTTGACTTCGGTACCGGTGCCGCCCTCGCTCACGCTAATGCCACCATCGTTGCTGACGACCGCATTGTCGCCGTTAACCACCGTGCCGCTACTGTCACCGCTGACCGTGGTCTTGCCTTCATTGATGACGCTGGCGTGGTCACCGGTGATGCTGGCGGCACTGCTGCCGTTGCCGCTGACGCTGGCGTCGCCTTGATTGATGATGCTGGCGCCATTGCCGCTGATGGCGGTGCCGGTGCTGGCGTCGCCGCTGATGGTGTTGCCGCCTGCGTTAATGACGCGGGCGTCGTTACCGCTGATTGCGGTACCGCTGCCGCCATTGCTGATGGTGTTGCCGCCGTTATTGACTTGCGCGTTATCCCCGGTGATGACGGTGGCGGTGCTGCCGCTGCCATCGGCCACATTGGCGCCTTTGTTATCGACGCTGGCCGCGTCGCCATTGATGACCACGCCACTGCCACCCTCGCCCGCGCTGATCTGGTCGACCACCACCGCAGCGCTATCACCATTTACTTCGACGCCGCTGGAGCCCGTGCCACTGCTGCGGGTTTCACCGGCCACTTCGACCTGGGCGGCGTTGCCGTCCACATGCACGCCGGTACCACCCGCTGCGGCGCTGATACCGTCGCTGATGCTGGTTTGCGTCTGCCCACCGACCACGATCACTGCCACGGTATCCGGGCCGTCGGCGTTGGCGCTGGCGGCGCTGGCCTGGGTGTAGTCGCCCACCTGCACCACGCTCGACGCCGTGGCGTGGATCAGCCGTCCTTGTCGATCCAGCGCCCAATACACGCCATCCGCATCTTTGCCCTGCACGATCAAGGTGGGCGGCGTGGTGGAGTTATCCACCAGCCAGTTCTGGCTATTGGTATACAGCACTTCGTTATTTGCTAACGGCGCACCGGGGCGGCTGGCGACCAGGGTTAATTTGTAATTGGCGCCGTCGGGCTCGTAGCGATAGGTCAGTCCGTCCATGACGATAAATTCGGCGGTCCGGTTAAGCACCACGGCATTGTTGTAATAAACGATGTTATCGACCGGGGTAGGCGTCGGTGTCGGGCCGGGTGTAGGCACCGGGGTCGGCGTGGGAACCGGTGTAGGCGCAGGCGTCGGGCCAGGCGTGGGGGTGGGCGTGGGGCCCGGTGCAGGGGTCGGGCCGGGGGTATAGCCGTTATCGCCGTGATGGCTGCTGCCCAAGGCCGCGCCCAACACCACCGCCGCCGCGGTGACGGCACCCGTGATCAGCATTCCCACGTCCGGCGCGACCGTCGTGCTGCTGGCTGGGCAAGGCGTCGCAGCGTCGGGCGTGGCCGGGCACGGCGTGGGCGTAACGGTGGCATCTGTGGTTTCCACTGAATCGGGCTCAGCCGCCAGCGTCGGCGGGCTGGCCAATACCAGCGCCAGCAGCGACGCCAGCAGGGAATGCGCACGCGTGCGGCCTTTGCCCTGGCGCGGGGTATTTTCCGCCACCACCATCCAGATCCCGCGTGCCTGATTAAACGCTAGCCCGTAAATACGATTCATGATTTTTACCTTCGTCATTAATTGAAATGCGTCGGCTAAAACTGAATCCGGCTATATGCCGACAATACTTTTGATATATTTAAAACGTTAAAATAACCAGTATTGTCGATATTGCTATTATTGCGGGCATGGCAATTTAAAGTATGAATAATCCTGATTAAAATAAAATCAGATCGGCATGTTTAATGCATGATTAATAAAGCGGATCTAATCAAAGATGACAGACGCAAAAAAACCCGCAGGCGCAATGCCGGCGGGTTTTTGGGACCAAACGCGTACGCGGATTATTTCTTTTTGGCGTGCGGGCTCAGACGGGTGTCGACCATATATTTGGTACCGGCCACCGTTACTTCGGCGTCGAGGCCGTTTTCGGTGAACTGATACGCATAGACCGACGGTGCAATCATCGAAGCGCCATCCAGTTCAGCACCCTTGTTTTCAGCCTTGGCGGCTGCGGTGGCGTTGCCTTCAAAGGCCCAGCCCGAGGTGATGAATTTCTTGAAAGAGGCGTTGTCGTTGAACACCAGCACCAGGCGCGAATTCTTGATGCCGAGGCCCAGACCACCCTTGATCTGTACCATCTTCATAAAGGTTTCTTTGCCGGTGCTATCCACTGCTACACCGCTACCGCCGCCAGCGCCGGCAAACACGATGGTCGCGCTGCCGTTGTTGAATACGGCGTAACCAGCCGCCTTGGCGATGGCATCTTTAGCCGACGGATGCTTTTCGTACAGTTTTTCCAGCGTGTCTTTGGCGCTGGCACGGACTGCTTCACGCGCTTCAGACGGGGTCTTGCGCGGTGATTCTTTCTGCACGTCGGTAGCGGGCATGTTGTCGGCCATGGCGGTGGCGGCAGAGCCAGCCAGAATCGCCACTGAGCTCAGTACGGCGAGCCATTTTTTTTGCATGATGAATTCTCCTTGTAAACCGGGTTGGTGTTTGCGCGGTGCCGGCCTTCTGAGTACGGGCTACGGTCTATCCGGCTGGGGCCTTGGGGCCGCTTTAAGCACGGTGTCCACAGTACCTGATGCCGCCCGGGCAGCCAGACAGCAATCGGCCAAAAATGGCGTGGTGACTGCAAGAAAATACGCGTAGGAACCCGCCGACAAATCGTCCGGAAGACCTGGATGGGGGTTTCTGCGCGGCCATCGCGCCGTTCACGCGGTGATGAAAACGGCGCAAACCGGGGCTGGGCGGGCGGTGCTAAGATGCGGCATCGCCCCCAACAGAACCTTGATCGTGACCACGCTGCCGCCGCTGAGCTTTGAATTCTTTCCGCCCAAAACCGCTGAGGGCGCCGAAAAACTGCGCATTACCCGCCGCCAGCTGGCGCAGTTCAAACCGGAATATTGTTCGGTGACGTTTGGTGCGGGCGGCTCTACGCAAGACGGCACGCTCAATGCCGTGATCGAAATCCAGCACGAAGGCCTGGCCGCTGCGCCGCATTTGTCCTGCATCGGCTCCAGCCGCGCGCGCATCAGTGAAATCCTGCAGCAATATCGCGATCACGGTATCCGCCATGTGGTGGCGCTACGGGGCGATATTCCGTCGGGCATGCTGGATGTGGGCGAATTTCGCTACGCCAATGAGCTGGTGGCGTTTATCCGCGAACAGCACGGCGACTGGTTCCATATCGAAGTGGCCGCCTACCCGGAATACCATCCGCAATCCAATAGTGCCGAAGCGGATTTGCGCGCCTTTGTGAACAAGGTGAATGCCGGGGCCGATGCCGCCATCACGCAGTATTTCTTTAATGCCGACGCCTACTTTCATTTTGTCGATGAAGTACGTGCGCGCGGCGTAACGGTGCCGATTGTGCCTGGCATCATGCCAATCCAGAACTTCAGCCAACTGGCGCGCTTCTCGGATATGTGCGGCGCGGAAATCCCGCGTTGGCTGCGGCTGCGTTTGCAATCGTTTGGCGATGACGCTGCGTCGATCCGCGCTTTTGGCCTCGATTTTGTCACCGAGTTGTGCGACAAGCTGCTGGATAACGGCGCGCCCGGTTTGCACTTCTACACGCTGAATGCAGCGGGCGCGGTGTCGACGGTGTGCCAGCGCCTGGGGCGCTAAACCGCAAGGCGCGCGACTGACGTTAAAAAAGGGTGAATCGTGTGATTCACCCTTTTTTGTTTACCGCGCCGCGCCTACTTATTGATTGAGCGGCACCACGCGCGTGGTCTGGCCGTCATTCAGCACATCCACACGTTGGTTCACTACAAACGGCGTGTCATTGCCTTGCACGATGACCAGGCGTTGGCCGGTATCCAGTTTGACCGTGATTTCCAGCGCGTCTTTGGCGGTCGCGCCTTTCTCCAGCGCATTGCCCGCCAGACCACCGGCCACTGCGCCGATCACGCCGGTAACGATGCTGCCGTTACCGCCGCCTATGCTGCTGCCGCCCACCGCGCCGATTACGCCACCAGCCACGCCGCCTATGCCGGTGCTGTCTTTGATCTGCACATTGCGCACGCTTTCGACGATGCCCGATTGCGCCGTGGCCGCTCGTTTGACTTGGTCGCGGCTATAGACGTTGGCGGAATCGCTGGCGCAGCCGGTCACGGCCAGGCCAACGCTGCCAATCAGCGCAGCGGCACACACGGTTTTGATCCAGCGGGGTGTATTTGATGTATTCGATTGCATGCTTGCGCTCCCGGAAAAAGACTGTTGCGAATTCTACCGACCGATGTTGACGCTGTTTTGTCAGCATTTACCTGATTCAACACGCACTTTTTGCTGGTTTGCCCCATGGGGAGGATCCAGGCCCACCCGCAAAGGGGTATGCCCCCGCGCGCAAACATTTGCACATCGATCGATGGCATGGCCGGGTGGGCCAGGACCCACGCTATGCCAGCAGCGCGGGCCGGCGGAACCAACCGGTCATGGAGCGGCGTTCGCGGCGGGCGGGCAAGACCTCGTGCTCAAACCGATCGGACATGAACAACACCAGCGTGCCGCCATAGGGCGTCACTTCCAGCGGCGTGTGCGGCTCATCCAGAAACATGCGCAACTGGCCGCCGTCTTGCGCCGCCCAATCCGCCTCATTGAGATACAGCACAAAGGTCACCACCCGCGTATCGGCATGGCGATGCTGATCCAGATGGCGCTTGTAGAACGAGCCGGCTGGATAGACCGCAAAGTGCGCTTCAAATTCGGCCAATCCCAGAAACAATTGCTGGTTAAACGCCAGCCGCATCGCCTCAAGCTGATCCAGCACCGGTACCGCCAGCGCATCATCGCGCTCCAGCCACAACACATCGTCACCGCGGATACGCTCATCGCGTTGATAAGCTTGTTGGCGGCCGATGCCGGCGGGGTGGAACTGGTCGCGGCGTGCATCAATGTCGGCACGCAAGGCCGCCACCTGCTCGGGCGTCAAAAAGCCCGGCCACACCACATAGCCCTTATCGACCAACGCCTGCACGGCGTCGTTGAACCCATTCAAGAACACTCTCCTCTCTCAGCTCAACCACCTTGGTGGCCGAGGCGTTTGCCAGCGCTTTTTGACGCGGCGGAATCAGAAAATCCTGCGGGCGGCGCAATGCACGCCGTAGCAATCGCAGCACGATGGGTCGCGTGGCGCGCAAGGTCAGTTTGCGTGAACGCAGCGCCACCCATAGCGCCAGCCCAAAGCTGACCACCAGATTGGTCAGGCCGATCAGCGCAATGCCCAGGGCCGACATCAACACCAGATTCAAGGGCAACTGGAAGTTCAGCGACACCGCCGCATACGACAGATAAGCCGACGAAAAAGTAATGTGGCGGATATCGATGGGCAAGCCCAGCAACACCCCGATGGTGCCGATGGTGCCCAGCATCAAACCAAAATAGAAATTACCGGCCAGCGCGCCGAGATTATCGCCGATATAGGCGCCAAAGCGCCGCGCGCGGTTTTCGCCCACCAGCCGATTAAGCCAGCGCAAGGCAGCGATGCGTTGCGGAATCTGGTTATACAGCGACTTGTTGTCGTAATAACCCGAAATCAGCCCGGACAAAAACAGGCACACCCCCGCAATCGCCGCGTGGAAGATGGCCGGGCTGAGCACCGGGCTCAGGTCCGTCAGCAAATGCCCGGCTTTATTCATATCCACCACCGGGTGGCCATAGGCCCAGACCCATGCCATGGCAATCGCCAGCGCCGTCGGCATGGCCAGCATTACATTGCCGACGATGGCAATGAACTGGGTGCGCACCACCTTGATGATCAGCTCGGTTAACGCATCCAGATCCGCCGCCTTGATCTTGCCGCCCTTGCTGCCCTGATGCAGCGTGGCGGCAATCTTGGCGGCGGTCATGGCGGGTTGCTTGGTGGCAATCGTGCAATGCAGGATGTGGATCAGCATAAAGCCGATCGAATAGTTAAGGCCGAAGGCGAGCGCCTCGAGCAGCAGTGGCAGGTGCGCCTTGGCAAACAACAGCTTGAGCACCGACATAAACCCCACCACCACGCCCGCGCCGGCGGCGGACCAGAACATGTTGCGCCACTCCTTGCGCGTCTCGGCAATGTAATGCTCACCGGTATGGCTGGCGTGTTCGGTGACTTGCAGGGCGATCAGCTCGGTGTTTTCCGAGAACACATCGCGCAGAGAATGCTTGCGGTTCTCCGCCCGCACCAGCGCAATGGCGATGGCGAGGATGGCCTCACCCTTCTCGGTGGACGGATGCGGCGACACCAGTCGCAGCAAGGCTTTTAGCCGCTCGATATGCTGCGTCAGCCGCAGCAGATGGTAAGTGAGGCTGACCGACACGCCCTGGCGCATGGCGCTGCGGCGCACCTTGGCCACCAGTTCTTCGCACTGGCTGAGCAACACCAGAATATGCAGCTCGTCCTCCAGCGGCACGCTCTTGTCGGCGGTCCATTGCAGATAGATTTCGATAAAGCGCTGCACTTCGGAATGCTGGCGGATAAAGGGTGAAACAAAGCGCTCGGCATCGGCATGATTGCGCACTACTTCGGGCTCGAGCCCGATGGCAGCAATACGTGTGGACAAGACCTGGATGGCCTCGAGCATCTGCACGCGGATATGGTTCAGGCTGTCCTGATCGTGTTCTTCTTCGATATGCAGGGCGTGGCCGAGCTGGAACCAGATTTGCTGCGGCACGGCTTCAAGCCAGACGTAATCGTTATGGCGAAAAAACACACTGCCAAACAGATCGCGCAATGAATGCGGATTGGGCGCGGGCGGTAATATCCGGTCGCCGATGCGGCGTGACAGCGCCGAGAAAAAGCTCTCGTTGGACAGGATGCCGGTGTCGGCATAAAACTGCACTTGCTGCCGGTTGGACAACACGCGCAGCAAAGTCCGGCGTAAACCAGCGCGCCAGGCGGGCGATTGTTCCAGCAAAAAGGCCAGCGCCTGCACGCTGTTGATGGCGGCTTGCGCGTCATCGGCGCGCCGTGGCCGCATCGACGCGACCAGTTGGCGTAGTAGTTCCGGGGCGCGCTCGGGCGGCGCGTCGGTCATGGCCTGCAACGAATCCTGCATGCATGCTCCTAAGGCGGTATCGCGCGGTTGGGTCAAATGGGCGCAATCCCTGGGGTTTCAATCAAGGCTGTCTCAATCGGTAATACTCACGACCAGCCGCTCGATCAGGCGTTCCGCCTGCGTGGCATAGCCGCCGCCAAACAGATTGGTGTGGTTCAGCACGTGGTACAGGTTGTAAAGATCGCGCCGCAGCGCAAAGCCGGCATCAACCGGCCACGCGTGTTCATACGCGGCGTAAAAGCGCGGGCCAAAGCCGCCAAACAAGGACGTCAAAGCCAGATCGGTTTCGCGATCGCCAAAGTAGCAAGCCGGGTCAAACAGCAAGGGCGCGCCGTCGTACCAGCCCACATTGCCGCCCCACAGATCGCCATGCAGCAGGGACGGTTGCGGCGTATAGCCGCTAAAAAATTGCTCGATGCCATCCAGCAAGGCGGGCGCGCGCTTGAAGCGATAGCCCTTGCCGTGCGCCAGGCGCAACTGATGCTCCAGCCGTTGCTCGCGGTAAAAACTGATCCAGTCATCGCGCCAGGCATTCGGTTGCGGCGTGCTGCCTATGGTGTTGTCGGCGGCCCAGCCAAAGCGCTCACCACGCACGCGATGCAGGCGGGCCAGCGCCTGCCCCAGCGCGGCTTCATCGCCTTGATGCGTCAGATCAAGCCATTCGAGTGCAATAAACGCCTGCCCGTCCGCCACGCCACAGCCCAGCACTTCGGGCACGCGGATATGCGGCGCCAGCGCCTGCAGTCCAAGCTGTTCGGCTTGAAACATGGGCAAGCGCTCAGGACTGTTCTGTTTGATAAACCAGGTGCCGGCGTCGGTCTGCACGCGCCAGGCGGCGTTGATCGAACCGCCATTGACTGCGCGGCTGGAAATCACACGGACGGCCTGGCCAAGACAATGGCCCAGCGCGGCAGCAAGAGGGCTGGATGAGGTCATGGGCGTCTCCGGAATGACACCAGCATGCCTTAAGCGGCTTGTCGCTTCCACCCTGTTTACGCGGCATGTAACCCGATCAGAGGCCGCTATTGCGCCTGCCAAAATTGATTTACGGCAAAGAAAGCCAAACAAGTCATCGTATTAGGGATATCGAAGCTAGCTGTGCCCCAGCCCCGCGTGTATCTTCCGCCGCACGCCATTGCGAACTGACCGTCCGGTCAACCCGACTGTAGTTCGCGCCGGTGATCCGCCCACCTGCACCACCCCGCAAGTCCGCCGCTCACCGTACTCTTCTGCCCACGAGGCATGCAGTCTTGCCGCGCCCGCTCACACAGCGGCGCGGTCTCACAGCAACCTTCGAAAGCTATTCTGATGAAACTGTTCCGTACCAAAAACATAGACGCGATGATCGCCGCCAGCGGCGTGTCGCAACTGGCAAAAGCGCTGGGCCCGGTTGATCTGATCCTGATGGGCATAGGCGCGATTATCGGCACCGGCATTTTTGTGCTGACCGGCACCGGCGCGCTTACAGCGGGCCCGGCGCTGACGCTGTCCTTTGTGCTAGCCGCTGTGGCTTGCGGTTTGTCGGCGCTGGCCTATGCCGAATTCGCTTCGGCCATCCCGGTTTCGGGCTCGATCTACACGTATTCATACGCCACGCTGGGTGAACTGGTGGCGTGGATCATCGGTTGGGATTTGCTGCTGGAATACGGTCTGGCGGCTTCGGCCGTCTCGGTGGGCTGGTCCGGCTATCTGCAATCGCTGCTGCATGGTTTCCATATTGATCTGCCGGCCGTACTCACCGCCGCGCCCGGCGCCGTGCCCGGCAAACACACGCTGATCAACCTGCCCGCCTTCGCCATCATGATGGCAATTACCGCACTGGTATCGGTCGGTGTGGCCGGCTTTGCCCGCCTTAACAACGTGCTGGTGGCGATCAAGGTCGGCATCGTGCTGCTGTTTATCGTGGTCGGCGTGGGCTACGTCAAACCGGCCAACTGGACGCCCTTCATGCCGTTCGGCTTTAACGGCGTCTTCAATGCCGCTGCCCTGGTGTTCTTTGCCTTTATCGGCTTTGACGCTGTGTCGTCTGCCGCCGAAGAAGTGCGTAATCCCAAGCGCGATCTGCCTATCGGCATCATTGGTTCGCTGGCCATCTGCACGCTGCTGTATGTGGCCGTGTCGGCCATCATGACCGGCATCGTGCCGTTTGCGCAGTTTGCCGGGGTGGATCATCCGGTTTCGTTGGCACTGCAATACGCGGGCCAGAACTGGGTGGCCGGCTTTGTTGATCTGGGCGCCATCCTCGGCATGACCACGGTGATTCTGGTGATGACCTATGGCCAGACCCGGGTTATTTTTGCCATGTCGCGCGATGGCCTGCTGCCGTCGAGCTTGTCCAGGGTGCATCCGCGCTTCAAGACGCCGTGGCTGACCACGTGGCTGGTGGGGTTTGTGTTTGCCATTCTGGCGGCGTTGGTGCCGCTGAATGTGCTGGCCGAGCTGATCAATATCGGCACGCTGGCTGCGTTTTCGCTGGTGTCGATCAGCGTGATCGTGCTGCGCAAAACCCGGCCCGACCTGCACCGCGCCTTCCGTTGCCCGGGCGTGCCGGTGTTGCCGCTGGCGGCAGTGGCCTTCTGCGTGTTTTTGATGTGCCATCTGGGCGCGGTCACGTGGACCGCGTTCGGCATCTGGTTGCTGATCGGCCTGGCCATTTACTTTATGTATTCACGCAAGCATTCCGCGCTGGCCTGAACGCCGCGACGCGGCGCGAGCTTGCGGCGATTAGCGCATCTTTAGCTGCGCACCACGGACACGGTGGGCTGCGGCCCACCGTCCAAAGCCGCCTGCGCCAACGCGCTCATCCACGTATTGTGTGTGGGCTTTGCTGGCTTGATCCGGCCCACCGCATACGTGCTGTTCGGCGGGCGGCCCGGGCTTTGAGCAACACCATGTAGTTTGCGCGGGGGCTGAGGCCCCCGCTGCGCATTTCGGCGCTCAGCGTGTACATTGAAATCTTTGATCGCGCTCTGGCCTATGTCCGCACTACCGGTTTTGCTCACGCCCCGTCTGTTGCTCAGCGCGTTTACCGCCGCCGACGCCGATCGCATCGGCCAGTTTGCTGGCGATTTTGGCGTGGCCGAAATGCTGGTCAACACGCCACACCCCTATCCGGACGGGATGGCTGAAGCCTGGGTGGACACCCACGCTGCGCATTGGGCGCAAGGCAATGCGTTGTATCTGGCCGTGCGCGACCGGCGCGACGGCCTGATGCTGGGTTGTGTGGAGTTGCACGATATCCAGCCCGACCATCGCGCCGAACTCGGTTACTGGATCGCCCAACCCTACTGGGGCCACGGCTATGCCACCGAAGCGGCCATGGCCATGGTCATCTACGCCTTTGAGCATCTGCAACTGCAACGGCTGGATGCCACCGCCTTTGCCCGCAACGCGCCTTCGATCCGGATCCTGCAACGGCTGGGCTTCAGTTCGGAAGGTCTGCGCCCAGGCTATACCAGAAGCATTGCCGGCCTCGAAGACGTACTGCTTTGGGGCTTGCTGCGCGAAGATTTTTTGCTGACATATGCACAAGCCGCGCCAAACACGACACCGGGAGCGTGAGTTACAATCGGCCCTCTGCGATCGCAACCAAGACAAGATCAAAACCCATGAATAATCACTATCCCCACCCCATCCTGGCCCGCGAAGGTTGGCCGTTTATCACTATCGCCATCGTGGTGTCGCTGTTGGTGACATGGCTGGCCGGATGGTGGTCCATTCCGTTCTGGATCGTCACCGTGTTTGTGGTGCAGTTTTTCCGCGATCCGGCCCGCGTAATTCCGCAAGACCCCAAGGCGGTGCTGAGCCCGGCTGATGGCCGCATCGTGGTGGTCGAAAAAGCCATGGACCCGTACCGCAAGGTTGAAGCGCTGAAGATCAGCGTGTTCATGAATGTGTTCAACGTGCACTCCAACCGCAGCCCGGTGGATGGCCGCGTGGATGAAGTGGTGTACAACGCCGGTTCTTTCCTGAATGCGGCCGTGTCGAAAGCGTCGACCGAGAACGAACGTAATGCCGTGCTGGCCACCCTGGCCGACGGCACCAAAGTGACTTATGTGCAGATTGCAGGCCTGGTGGCACGCCGCATCGTTTGCCACGCCAAGGTCGGCGACCAGCTGGCGCGTGGCCAGCGTTACGGCTTTATCCGCTTTGGCTCGCGCGTTGATGTGTATCTGCCGCTGACCGCGCAAGCCCGCGTCACCATCGGCGACAAGGTTTCGGCCACCGAAACCATTCTGGCTGAACTGGCCTGATGCCAGCGCCAGCCCGCCGCGATCAAGCCCCCGATCGCAGCCGGGCTGGTGGCCAACCCCTGAAGTTATCCAAGCTGGACTGCCATGCCCAATTCTCTGCCGACGCCTAACAAGCGCCCCATCAATATCCGCCGCCAAAGCATTTATCTGCTGCCCAATCTGTTTACGCTGGCGGCGCTGTTTGCCGGCTTTTACGCCATCGTGCAGTCGATGAACAAAAACTTTGTGCCCGCCGCCGTGGCCATCTTTGTGGCGATGGTGCTCGATGGCCTGGATGGCCGCGTGGCGCGCATGACCAAAACCCAATCGGCCTTTGGTGCCGAGTTCGATAGCTTGTCCGACATGGTGTCGTTTGGCGTGGCCCCGGCGCTGGTGGTGTATGAATGGACGCTGCGCGATTTTGGCAAAGTGGGCTGGATGGTGGCGTTTGTTTATTGCGCGGGCGCGGCGCTGCGGCTGGCACGCTTCAACACCAATCTGGAAGTCACTGACAAACGCTGGTTCCAGGGCCTGCCTTCGCCGTCGGCCGCCGCGCTGGTGGCGGGTCTGGTCTGGATTTGCCATGAATACGCGGACGACCTGTATGTGCTTAACGGCGTCATGCCGTGGATTGCGCTGTTCCTGACCTTGTTTGCGGGCCTGACTATGGTGTCCAACGTCAAGTTCTGGAGCTTCAAGGAAATCAATATGCGCAAGACCGTGCCGTTTGTGGCACTGCTGGCGCTGATGCTGCTGTTGATGTTGCTGGTGGCCAAGCCGCCGCTGGTGCTGTTCTGCATGTTTATCGCCTACGGTTTCTCCGGCTATGTGATGTGGCTGTGGCGCTTTATCGGCCGCGGCAAACCGGCCCGCGCGGCCAATCACAATCGGCATGATGTCTAATTTTGTCTAATTGCGCGGTTTGAATGTCGGCCCGAGGCGGGCCGCATGCAAAATATTAGACAAAAAGTTTTGACTTAATGTCCACGGGCTTTTATGCTGTCCAACATTCTGAGTTGGAGCATGACATGTCCGTGGACATTGAACGTTTGATCGCACAGTTTGGCGGCCCCAGTGAGCTGGCTGATGCGCTGAATCGCCTCTTCCCCGAAGACCCCGTCTCTCGCGCCGCCATCTACAAATGGCGCGAACGTGGCTCCATGCCCTTGTCCCAGCTCAATCGTGTTTCGCAACTTGCCGCCAGTCAGGGGCGTTCCTTCGACATCCAGTCCTTTTTTAGCGGCACGGCCAGCGTGGCCAGCACACGGAGCACACCAGATATGGGCGAACGTCTGTTTGTATTCGACACCACCTTGCGTGACGGCGAACAATCGCCCGGCGCTTCGATGACGCGGGAAGAAAAAATCCGCATTGCCCGCCAACTGGAACGGCTGGGTGTCGATGTGATCGAAGCCGGCTTTGCCGCCGCCAGCCCCGGCGATGCCGAATCGATCCGTACCATCGCCGGCATTATCAAAGAATCCACTATCTGTTCGCTGGCCCGCGCCAACGAGCGCGATGTGCGCGCCGCAGGCGAAGCCATCCGCCCGGCCGCGCGTGGCCGCGTGCATACGTTTATCGCCACCAGCCCGATCCATATGGAAAAAAAGCTGCGTATGGCGCCCGAGCAAGTAGTGGAAGCGGCCGTTAAATCGGTGCTGATCGCTCGCGAATATACCGATGACGTCGAATTTTCGGCCGAAGATGCATTGCGTTCCGACCCGGCATTCCTCGCTTATATCTTTGGCGAAGTGATCAAGGCCGGCGCCAGAACCATCAACGTGCCCGACACCGTCGGCTACGCCATCCCGGGCCTGACCGAACGCTTTTTCCGCGATCTGATCGCGGCCACGCCGGGCGGTGAATCGGTGGTCTGGTCGGCACATTGCCACGATGATCTGGGCATGGCGGTGGCCAACTCGCTGGCCGCGGTGCTGGGCGGCGCACGCCAGGTGGAATGCACCATCAATGGCCTCGGCGAGCGCGCTGGCAATGCCAGCCTTGAAGAAATCGTGATGGCGGTAAAAACGCGCAAGGATGTCTTCCAGGTCGAAACGCAAATCGACGCCACCCAAATCGTGCCGACGTCCAAGCTGGTGTCCACCATTACCGGTTACCCGGTGCAGCCGAACAAGGCCATCGTCGGCGCAAATGCGTTTGCGCACGAATCGGGCATCCATCAGGACGGCGTGCTCAAGCATCGCGAAACCTACGAGATCATGAGTGCCGAATCGGTGGGCTGGAGTACCAACCGTTTGACCCTGGGCAAGTTGTCCGGCCGCAATGCGTTCAAGACCAAGCTGGGCGAACTGGGCATCGAGCTGGCCAGCGAAGAAGCGCTGAATGCGGCGTTTGCGCGCTTTAAAGAACTGGCTGACCGCAAGCGCGAAATCTTCGACGAGGATTTACATGCCCTGGTCTCGACCGAGCTGATCAGCAAAGAACAAGATACCTGGCGTCTGACCTCGCTGAAGGTGGTTTCGGAAACCGGCGAGATTCCGACTGCAACGTTAGTGATGGCAGAAAACGGCAGCGAAAAACGCGTGCAATGCGAGGGCGATGGCCCGATTGATGCTGCCTTCAAGGCGATTGAATCGATTGTGGGCAGCGGCGCGGAATTACAGCTTTATTCGGTCAATGCCATTACTCAAGGCACCGACAGCCAGGGCGAAGTGACCGTGCGGCTGGAACGCGATGGTCGCGTCGTCAACGGCCAGGGCGCCGATACCGACATTCTGGTGGCCAGCGCCAAGGCGTATATCTCGGCCGTCAACAAGTTACAGAGCAATATCACGCGTACTCACCCGCAACCCGCTTAAGTCGTCTATCCACGCAGCGGACGGGCCCGGTCATGGGGTGTCTTGACCAGCCCGAATCTTGCGGACTTGCCGGAAACCGCCCCGCCCACCAGGCCGGGGTTGGCGCCAGCCTTACCGAGGCTAGCGGAACCGATCGCACCAGCGGCCAACAGCTCGCTGCGCGGCGACCAGGCTCCGGCACCTTCTCCCCCTGTTTTACTTCATCCAGCGTGGCATCGGCTTCGCATAGGGTGGGTCAAGACCCACCGACCAAAGCCGCAAAGAAGAACGCTGCACGCCGATCAATTCTTCTCTATGGCTTTGAGTGGTGGGTCTAGACCGACCATCCAAAGCCGCGAAGAAGAACGCTGCACGCCGATCAATTCTTCTCTATGGCTTTGAGTGGTGGGTCTAGACCCACCCTATCTTCACCGCATTGGCTCGGCATCGCGCGGAGACTGCGTCTTAATGCTGCTCGGCCTCCAGAATGCTCGGACGCATCCATTTCGAGTAATACGAGATCGACAGAAACGCGATGCTGGTGATGATGACCTCCACAAACGCCAGCCCCTGCGACAAGCCTTTGTCGCTCCACGCACGCATCAAACCCTCAGCCCACCACAGCAGCACAAACATCGAGCTCCACTGATAGGTATAGCGACGGCCGTGCAGCAAGCCACGCAGCGGTAGCAGCAAGGGCACGGCTTTTAATGCCAGCGATGAGCCACCGGGCCGCAACGGCGCCAGCCACAGTTCCCACAGCAAGCACAACGCGATCAACGCCAGCCAGCACGTAATCGATATCCATTGCGCCCACGCACGTTTTTGCGCGCCGTTTTTCAGCGGCTGGGCCGGACGCCGGCTCATGCCTTGACCGCCAGCTTGAGCGCCACTTCGGCCAGCCGTTTGCCTTGCGCCAATGCCAGTTGTTTTTCGTGCTCGGTAATCGGCAGATTGCCTTGCGCGCCCGCCACGTGGCTGGCGCCGTAGGGCGTGCCGCCGCTCTCGGTGGTCGACAGCGCGGTTTCGGTGTACGGCAGGCCCACCAGCACCATGCCGTGATGCAACAGCGGCAACATCATGGTGATCAGCGTGGTTTCGTTACCGCCGTGGTGCGACCCGGTGCTGGTAAACACCGTCGCCGCTTTGCCTGCCAGCGTGCCGCCCAGCCAGGCGCCCACCGTGCCATCCCAGAAATATTTCATTGGCGCCGCCATATTGCCAAAGCGGGTTGGGCTGCCGACGGCGATGCCGATGCATTCTTCCAGATCAGCCACGCTGACATAAGGCGCACCGCTGTCCGGGATGGCGGGTTCAGTCGCTTCGGTGACGGTGGAGACTTTGGGCACGGTGCGCACGCGTGCCGTGGCGCCGGGCACGGATTCAACACCGCGCGCAATCAGTTGAGCCAGTTGGCGCGTGGCGCCGTGTGTGCTGTAGTACAGCACCAGAATATCTGCCAAGAGCTTGCTCCGTTCTTTCAATGAGACGCCCCGAGGCGTACGCCCGAGGCCACTTCAGTTAAACTCGGGCGATTATAAATTCTTCGGCGCTGCGATGTTTCATCCTTTAACCCGCCAACATCTGGAAAGCCTGGTGACCATCAGTTTCTGGCGCCGGGTGATCGGCTTTGGTCAGTATGTCGGCCATCGGCTGATCAAGGATCGTTGCCTGCAAACGGCGGGTAGCCTGACCTACACCACGCTGCTGGCGCTGATTCCGCTCTTTACCATCGCGCTGACGCTGTTCAGCGCGTTTCCGATGTTCAGTGATTACAGCGCCAAGTTCAAAACCTTCATCTTGCTGAATCTGGTGCCCGATGCCGCCGGCAAGATCATCGGCGTATACATGCGGCAGTTTTCCGATAACGCGGAAAAACTGACTGCCCTCGGTACCATCGGCCTGGCGGTCACCGCCCTGCTGCTGATCTTTACCATCGAAAAAACCTTTAACGAAATCTGGTCGGTACGGCGCCCGCGCGGCATTCTGGCGCGCACGCTGATTTACTGGGCAGCGCTGACGCTGGGCCCGGTGGCGCTGGGCATCAGCCTGTCGCTGACGTCGTGGATTTATCATCACAGCGGCGGCTTGATCAGCGGCATTCAGGTATGGGACACCACTATCCGCGTCGGCCCCTCGCTGGTGATGTTTGCGATGCTGAGCCTGATGTACATCACCATCCCCAACTGTTATGTGCCGCGCAGCCACGCCATTATTGCGGGCGTGCTGGTGGGCGTGGCGTTGGAATTGATGAAGGCTTTGTTCGGCCTGTATGTGCAGGCCTTTGTGACGCTAAAGATGGTGTACGGCGCGTTTGCCAGCTTCCCGATCTTTCTGACCTGGTTGTATGTGTGCTGGGTGATCATTCTGGGCGGCGCGGTGCTGTCGGCCAGTTTGTCGTACTGGCACGGTGATGCGTGGGAATGGCATGCGCGCCGTGGCACGCGCTTTGAGCAAGCGGTGCGTATCCTGCTGGCCTTGTCCGAGGCGCATGAAAACGGTGTGCTGTTGCACATCAACGAGTTGCGCCTTCAGATCAACGTGGGCCTGGATAGCACGCTGACCTTGCTGGACGAGATGCTGGAATGCGGCTGGGTGGAAACCACGCGCGAAGGCGAATGGCTGTTGGCGGCTGCGCCGGCGCGCATCACCTTGCTGGATATCTATGAATGCGTCGAAGCGCCGCTAGCGGCCAAAGAAGGCAAGCATATGGAAGAACTGGCGGCACGCATGCGCGCGCCGCTGCAAGAAACCCTGGCCGATTACGCCAGGCTGGAAGCAATCGCGTCGGCCGAACAACCGGCCTGAAGTGCGCCGCGTACGATCTCCGGGCTCAGCGTGCCGATGTATGACTGGCCCAGCTTTTGCATCAGGATGAACTTGATCTTGCCGGCATCCACTTTCTTGTCTTGCGCCATCAGTTCCGCATAGCGCTCATAGCCAAAGTCCGGCGCTTGCACCGGCAAACCGGCAGCATGGATCAAGTTGATGATGCGCTCCAGATCCGCATCGCTGATCTGGCCGAGCAGACGCGAAGCGTGCGCCGCCAGCACCATGCCTGCGGCCACGCCTTCGCCATGCAACCACACGCCATAGCCCATGCCGGTTTCGATGGCATGGCCAAAGGTATGGCCCAGGTTCAGCAAGGCACGCACGCCTTGTTCTTTTTCATCCTCGCCGACGATGCGCGCCTTGTTTTGGCAGCTGCGTTCGACCGCGTAGGTCAGTGCCGCCACATCGCGCGTCATCAATGCGTCGATATTGGCTTCGAGCCATTCAAAGAATTCCAGATCGTCGATCAGACCGTACTTGATCACTTCGGCCAGGCCCGCGGAGAACTCGCGCGGCGGCAAGGTATCCAGCGTGGCCAGATCGGCCAGCACCAGACGCGGTTGGTAGAACGAGCCGATCATGTTCTTGCCCAGCGGATGATTGATGGCCGTCTTGCCACCGACCGAGGAATCCACCTGCGCCAGCAAGGTGGTTGGAATCTGGATAAACGGCACGCCGCGTTGATACACCGCCGCGGCAAAGCCAGTCATATCGCCCACCACGCCCCCACCCAGGGCAATCAGCGTGGTTTTGCGTTCCGCGCGCGCACCCAGCAGCGCATCAAAAATCAGATTGAGCGTTTCCCAGGTTTTGTATTGCTCGCCATCGGGCAGCACCACCGGCAGCACGCTGACGCCGCGCGCCGCCAATGCATCGCTTAGCGGCTGCAGGTACAGCGGCGCCACCGTGGTATTGGTCACGATCGCCACGCGCGGTTGCGGCAACAAGGCAGTAATGCGCTCAGCCTGCGCCAGCACGTCGCGGCCGATCAGGATGTCGTAGGAATCGGGGCCGAGCTCTAGCTTAACGGTGCGCATGAAGGGTCTTCTCAAGTTGCAGGATCAACTGATGGGTCAGATGCTGGACGGTCTGGCGGCTGGTATCCATCACCAGATCAGCCACTTCGCGATACAAGGGGTCGCGCGCTTCAAACAACTCGGCCAGGCGGGCTTTGGGGTTGGCGGTTTGCAGCAGCGGGCGATTCTTGTCATGCGCGGTGCGCTGGTACAGATCGTCGACGCTGGCGCGCAGATAGATCACAAAGCCGCCCCGGCGCAGTGCCGCGCGGTTGTCCGGATTGAGCACTGCGCCGCCGCCCGTGGCCAGCACGATGTCCTGCATTGCCGTCAGCTCGCTGATCACCGAACATTCGCGCGCGCGAAAGCCGCCTTCGCCCTCCATCTCGAAGATGGTGGGAATCCGCACGCCGGTGCGCGCTTCGATCTCGTGATCGGAATCAAGAAAGGTCTTGCCGGTGGCGCGGGCGAGCGCGCGCCCGACCGTGGTTTTACCGGCGCCCATCAAACCGACGAGAAAAAAATTGCCTGGCATTTTCATGCCAGGCATTTTATCGGAAAGTCCGCCCGGGCGGGCGGCCTTCCTGCTGCGTTGCAGTTGCTGCAACAGGCCGCGTCAGCGCATTGCAGTGCGGCCAGTTGAGCGTACCGCGGCGCGCTTAACGCAGGGTCAGGTCGGACTGGATGATCTTCGGCGTAATAAAGATCAGCAGCTCGGCCCGGTTGTCGGTGTCGATGTGGTACTTGAACAGATTACCCAGCACCGGGATATCGCCCAGCACCGGCGTCTTGTCGACCGAGTTGGTCAGCGTCTGGGTGTAGATACCACCGATCACCACCGTGCCGCCGTTCTCAACCAGCACCTTGGTTTCGATGTGCTTGGTGTTGATGGCCGGGCCGTTGGAAGTGGTCTGACCCACGCTATCCTTGTTCACTTTGACGTCGAGTACCACGTTGCCATCCGGCGTGATTTGCGGCGTCACACGCAGCGACAGCGAAGCGTCCTTGAAGGCGATGGTAGTGGCACCGTTCTGCGCGCTTTGCGAGTACGGGATTTGCTGACCATCTTCAATCACGGCTTCAACCTGATCGGCCGTCACCAGACGCGGGCTGGAAATGATCTTGCCCTTGCTGTCCGCCTCAAGCGCCGACAGTTCCAGACCCAGCAACCAGTTGGCGCTTTGCGCAACCAGTGCAAAGGTCGAGGCATTGCCCACACCCAGACCGGTGGCCGGCAGGTTAACGCCCAACAGATTGCTGGTGCTCAGCGTATTGCTCGACGTATTGCCGGTATTGGTGCCGCTACCGCTGTAGTTGCTCAGGCTAGGCGAGGTGCCGATGGTGGTGCCACCGACGTGGCTCAGCGTGGCCCAACCCAGACGAGCGCCGAGTTCACGGCTGAAGGTGTCCGAAGCTTCCACAATACGGGCCTCGATCATCACCTGGCGCACCGGCACGTCGATCTTGTTGATCACCGAACGGATCTGCTCCAGCTTGCTCGACACATCCTGAATAAACAGGGTGTTGGTGCGCGGATCGACCACAATGCTGCCGCGCTTGGACAACATCTGTTGCTTGTCGTCGGTCAGCATCTTTTTGATGTCGTCGCCCTTCTGGTACTTGAGCTCAAACGACTCAGTCCGGGTCGGTTCCAGATCATCGATGTTCTTTTGCGCTTCGAACTGTTGCTTTTCTTTGTCAGCCAGTTCGGCGCGCGGCGCAATCCACAGCACGTTGCCACTCTTGCGCTGATCCAGACCCTTGGCTTGCAGAATGATGTCGAGCGCCTGGTCCCACGGCACGTCTTTAAGGCGCAGCGTCAGGTTACCGTTGACCGAGTCGCTGGTGATGATGTTCAGGCCGGTGAACTCGGCAATCACTTGCAGTACGGTGCGGATTTCAACGTTCTGGAAGTTCAGCGAGAGTTTTTCGCCCTTGTACGCCGGCTTGACCGCGCCGACCTTGTTGTCTTCCACCTTGGGGCGGACTTCAACAATAAAGCGGCTCTCGGTCTGATACGCCGAGTATTCCCAGTTGCCTTTCGGCTCGATGGCAATGCGCGCGTTGTCACCCATGGCATAGGCATCAACCTTGACCACCGAGGTGCCAAAGTCGCTCACGTCCATGCGGCGTTCCAGCGTCTTGGGCAGTGCGGCCTTGGAGAAATCAACCAGCAGGGTTTTGCCTTGCGGGCGGATATCGATACCGACGTTAGGATCAGACAGATCCACCACCAGACGGCCTTCGCCATTGGGGCCACGGCGGAAATCCACGCCCTTGATGCTTTGCGCGGCAGCAGCCGGCTTGGCATCGGCAAAGTGCACCGGACGGGTTTCGGCGGGCGTATTTGCCTGCGCGCCATCCAGCGTAATGATATAGCTGTTGCCATCCACCTTGGTGGTATAGCCAGCCTGCTTTTGCAGGTTCAGCACCAGGCGGGTACGGCCCGGGCCTTCCGCGATATTGATCACGCGCAGCGCGCTACCATTGACTTGCACGCTGTTTTTGCCAGCCTGGTTGCCCGCGCCCGGAAAATCGAAGGCGATACGCGGCGGCGTATTCACCGAAAAGGCGGTCGGGGTGGGCGGTGTGCCGTTGAACGTCAGCTTGATAATCTGCTTTTCAGGCGTGACCTGATTGACGTCCACGCCAGTAATGTCTGCCGCCATGGCCCAGGAGGCGCACAGTGCGCAGGAGACCAGCCATGCTTTTTGCATGATGGATGCCTTGATCATTTTTTCTGCTCCGCTTCTTGCAGGGGAAGCGAAGTATCACGCTCCACCCAATCCCCGCCGCTGTCTTCGACGATTTCTTTGAGTTTGACTTCGGTATCAGATACGACGAGCACCTTGCCGAAGTTCTGACCCATGTAATTGCCGACCTTGATCCGGTACAGATTGCCATCCGGCGCGCGTATCAATGCCTGCACGGTCTTGCCTTGTTGCAGCGTGCCGACGAAGACCAGCTTTTCGAGATCGTAGTTTTCCAGTGCTTCTTTGGGGCGATTGGTATCCGGTGCTGCGACGCCGCCGCCCGCTTTGCGCGCGACATCCATCTTGTGCGGGTTATACGGATCGGATACGTCAAATGCATTGTAGGTAAACGGCGTGTACTGGCGCGCCTCGGGCAACGGTTCTACCTTGCCGCGCAGGCCTTCCTTGCTTTGCGCCATCCACGCCCGAAGATCGTCGTTGCCGTCACCACACGCGGCCAGCGTCAGCGCCAGCAGGGTGAGTGCCAGGCCGCGCGACACCACGGTGCGGTTCAGTGCGACGCTGCATATAGAGTTCATGGGCATGGGTCTCACTTCTTCTTCTTCGCGTCGATTTCAGCCTGATGCACGGCCTGCGCCTCAGCATCATCCAGTGCGCGATAGGTCTTGACCACAGCGGCCATGGTCAACTGATCGGGCGACTTCGGCACGGTAATCTCGATATTGGTCAGCGTCACAATGCGCGACAGTTGCGCCACATCGCTCACAAACGCCGCCAGATCGTGATACTTGCCATCAATCTTGATGTCGATCGGCATCTCGGCAAATTCAGCGGTCTTGGTCTCGGCATTGGGCTTGAACAGCTCAAACTGCAGACCACGGCCCACACCAGCCTGGTTGATCTCGGTCAACAGCGTTTCCATCTCGGATTTATTCGGCAGCTGACGCAGCAGCGAATCAAATGAGTGACGGATTTCTTCCAGCTGCTGCTTGTAGGCGTCCAGGTTGATCGCGTTCTTTTCTTTCTCAAGATATTCCGTCTTGAGCTGAGCTTCTTGCGCCTCGCCCGAGGTGAGCGCATCCATCTGATCACTCCACAGATAGAAATACCCACCCGCGATCACCAGCGCAAACACGATGGCCAGCAAAGACATCTGCACCGGCAACGGCCAGTTGCCCATGTCTTTGGGGTCCAGATTACGCAGTTCATCCATCGTCATTGCGGTGCTCCCGGTTTCTTGGCCGCAGCCGGGCCCGATGCATCTTCCACCGCGCGAGTGATCTGCACGTTGAGCGTGAATTCGGACAGGCGTTGCGTGCCTACCGTGGCGGCTTTTACTTCGATCAGCAGCGGTTGTTCAAATACCGGCGAATCAGCCAGATTGCGCATCAAGGTAGAAACGCGCGCGTTGGATTGCGCGTAACCGTTGAGCACCAGCAAGGCATCGGTCTGCTTGATGCTTTTCAGGTACACGCCTTCCGGCGTCTGCCGGGTCAGCTGGTCCAGCACCTTGACGTCCTCGGCACGGTTGGCCTGCAGGCGTTCAACCACCTTTTTGCGATCCAGCAATTGTTGCTTCTCGGTCTTGAGCTTTTCGATCTCAAGAATCTGTTGCTGCAACTTGTCGTTCTCGGCTTTCAGGAAGTTATTGCGTTCGTTCTGGGTGGTAATGCGGCCGTCGTAATACAGATAGCCAAGCGCCACCACCACCGTGCCGGCGATAAAGGCCGCAGCCAGCATCGCCAGATAACGGCGATGCCGTGCCAACCGCGCCTGTTCCCGGTGCGGTAAAAGGTTTATGCGGATCATGACGGGTCAAACCTCCGCATGGCGAGGCCACATGCGATCAGTAAAGAAGGAGCATCAAGCTGGATTTGTTTTCCGCGCACCTTGCCGGTGGCCATGCCGTAGAACGGGTTGGCGCGCATGGTGCTGGTGACCTGGGTACGGCTGGCCACCGCGTCGTCCAGCCCGTGGATGGCGCTACCGCCGCCCGCCAGCAGGATATGGTCGACCGAGTTGTAGTTGCTCGACGTATAAAAGAACTGCAAGGAGCGCGAGATTTCGAGCGCCATCGTGTCCATATACGGCTGCAACACTTCGGGTTCGTAGTTCTCGGGCAGACCACCGGTTTTCTTGGCGGCCTCGGCCTCGTCCGAGGGCAAGTTGAACTTGCGCTGGATTTCCTGAGTCAACTGGTTGCCCGCGTAGGCCTGATCGCGACTGTAGATCGACTGGCCATCGCGGAAGATATTCATATGCATTGCGGTGGCGCCAATGTCGACCACGGCCACAATCTGGCCATCACCGTTATTGGGCAACTGCGGGCGCATCAATTCAAAAGCGGCCTGGGTGGCATACGATTCAACATCGACCACCACGGCCTTGAGACCGGCGGATTCGATCGCGGCAACGCGCTCGTCCACTTTCTCTTTACGGGCAGCAGCGATGAGGACTTCTTCTTCGGTGGGCACATTGGGCGCCGGGCCGAGCACCTGGAAATCCAGGTTGACTTCGTCCAGCGGAAACGGAATGTACTGGTTGGCTTCAGTCTCAACCTGGCCCTCCAGCTCGCGTTCGGACAAGCCGCTGGGCACCAGAATCTTTTTGGTAATGACTGCGGCAGCCGGCAATGCGATCGACACGGTCTTGAGACGCGTGCCCATCTGTCGCCAGGCGCGACGCACGGCCTCGGCCACTGCGTCCATATTGGCGATATTGCCGTCAGAGACAGCATCCTTGGGCAACGGCTCGATCGCATAGCGCTCGAGGCTGAAGTTGCGCCCGGTCTGGCCCAGTTCGACCATCTTGACGGCCGAGGAACTGATATCCACACCGATCAGCGGCGGCGCCTTGGGTTTGAGAAAGTCGAGCTTCAACACAGATTTCCTTTTAAAAACAGGAAAGTAGGATAGTTTTCTGTCAAGATACGCAAAAATCCTAGCAAGCCATATAACAATCTGTAAAGGATTGCGCGTTAAATCAGATTATTTTTGCAACACGCTCTGATTGCGCCAATTTCACTAAATATAACGATTACTAAAACCGCAAATGACCAAACGAATACTGCTTATTGTTCTCGGCATCTTTGGCGGCCTGTTTATTTTTGCCGTCGGTCTGGCTCTTTTTGCCGTTCTTCTGACCTACCCCAGATTACCGCCACTCGACGCCCTGACTGATTACCGTCCTAAAATCCCGCTGCGCGTCTATACCGCAGACGAGATATTAATCGGAGAATTCGGTGAAGAGCGCCGTGCTTTCATGCCCATTGATCAGGTACCAGCGGTCATGAAACAAGCCTTGCTGGCGGCCGAAGATGAACGTTTTTATCAGCATGGAGGCATTGATTACCTCGGTGTGCTGCGCGCAATGGCCGGTAATGTGGTACCCGGCCATGTGCAATCGGGCGCCAGCACCATCACCATGCAAGTTGCGCGTAATTTTTATCTCACAAACGAAAAAACATTTACCCGCAAATTCAATGAGGCTTTGCTCTCATTCAAGATCGAGCACAACCTTTCCAAAGACCAGATTCTGGAGCTTTACCTTAACCAGATTTATCTGGGCCAGCGCGCCTATGGTTTTGCTTCGGCGGCGCAGACTTATTTTGGTAAAGATCTGAAACAGATTTCGGTGGCCGAAGCCGCCATGCTGGCCGGCCTGCCCAAAGCGCCGTCCGCCTATAACCCGATTGCCAATCTCAAACGTGCCACCTTGCGCCAGCAATATGTGTTGCGCCGTATGCACGAACTGCGTTTTATCAGCGACGCCCAATATCAACAGGCATTACAAGCGCCGCTACAACTGCATCGAGCCACCCAGGATTTCGCCGTTCACGCCGAATATCTTGCTGAGTCCGTCCGCCAGATGATGTATGACCGCTACAAGGATGCCGCGTACACGTCAGGATTCAAGGTTTACACGACACTCGACAGCAAGGACCAGACAGCCGCATATGTCTCTCTCAGAAAGGGCTTGTTGGATTACGACCAGCGCCACGGTTATCGCGGACCCGAAGGCTTTATCGATCCTGAACTCTTCAAGCCCGGCAGTGAGGAAGGGCTTGATGATGCCATGGCCGACATCAAAGATGCAGATGATTTACTGGCGGCTGTGGTAACTCGCGCATCCCTACAAAATGTGCAAGCCACACTTAAGGGCGGCGAAGCCATTACGCTCGGCCCAGACGCCCTCAAGGCCGCGCGCTTTGCGCTCAGCGACAAGGCCGCGCCCACCGCCCGCATCCGTCCCGGCGCCATTATCCGGGTACGCCGGAGCGACAAAGGCTGGCAGTTATCGCAAATGCCGCAGGTGGAAGGCGCGCTCGTGGCGCTGGATCCGCAAAATGGTGCGGTGCGTGCATTGGTCGGCGGCTTCGATTTTAATCGCAGCAGTTTTAATCATGTCACCCAGGCATGGCGCCAGCCCGGCTCCAGTTTTAAACCGTTTGTGTATTCAGCCGCATTGGAAAAAGGCGTTACACCAGCCACATTGATTAATGATGCGCCGATCGTGATCGACCCCGATCAAGTGGGCGGTCAGAAATGGGAACCGAAAAACTACGACGGAAAATACGAAGGAATGATGACGGTGCGCAATGCATTAACGCATTCCAAAAACCTTGTATCGATCCGTATCCTGCAATCGATAACGCCACAATATGCACAGCAATTTGATACGCGTTTCGGTTTTACGCCCAAACAGAATCCCGCTTATCTGACCATGGCACTGGGTGCGGGCAGCGTCACGGCCGCGCAAATGGCGGAAGGCTATTCAGTTTTTGCCAATACCGGCTACCGCGTTTATTCATGGTATGTACAACGGATTACCGATAGCCGCGGCAAAATCGTGGCGCAAATGGCGGCTGAAGTAGCGGGCGAAAATGCAAAACGCACACTTGATGCGCGCAATGCCTTTGTGATGACCAGCATGATGCAGGACGTAATGCGATTCGGCACCGGCTCTAAATCACGCGTATTGGGTCGGCGTGATCTGGCCGGTAAAACCGGCACCACCAACGATACGCGCGATGCGTGGTTCGCCGGATATACGCCCGACCTGGTTGCCGTGGCATGGGTGGGCTTTGACCAGCCGCGTTCTTTGGGCGGATCCGAAACCGGCGGCGCGGCGGCATTGCCGATATGGATTAACTTTATGGCAACCGCGCTCGATGGGCTGCCAGAAAAACAATATCCAGTGCCCGAAGGCGTGGTGGCGCAAACCATGCAAACCGAGCGCGGTGATCGGACAGAGTATTTTTATAGCGAATGGACCCAGACCAATCCCGAACTCGGCCTGGGCAGCGGCACCGCCGCCACGCAACCGCTGGATGAAATCAAGGATTTGTTGTTCTAAGGCAGCTTACTGCTACTGCCTACCGGTTGTCAGCGCATTACGGATTTTGTGCCAGCGGCGTAATCGGGTAGCATCCATTGCAGGGTGCTACCCGGCACGTAAGGAGGTGTATGACACGAACCACGCGTTAGCATTGGCTCGCGCCACGCCGCCACGGCACGGCGCTAACTGGGTAGTCACGGAGAGTTCCATCATGGGCAAGCCATTCACGGCTGATCGACATTCCTTGAACCTGCGTGCAGAGATTGCACATCAGGCCGCCCGGCTGATCGCAGAAGATCATCTGCACGACTTTGCATTGGCCAAGAAAAAAGCGGCGCGCAACCTTGGCAGCTCGGACGCACGCGTATTGCCCTCCAATCAAGAGATCGAAGCCGCGCTGGAAAGCTATCGGGCGATCTATCAACCGCAACACATCGACAGCCTGCATGCGCTGCGTGGCAAGGCCATCAATATGATGCGCCTGCTGAACCAGTTCACACCTTACCTTACCGGCTCCGTGCTCTCAGGCGTGGCTGGCCCGCATTCGGATATCAACCTGCTGATCTATCTGGATGACCCGAAAAGCGTGGAAATCTTTTTGCTGAACCACAAAATTGATTACCAGCATCTGGAGCCACCACCGACGCACCGGCATGCCTCCTGGCCTTCGATTGCCTTCTGGTATGACGACACCCAGATCAAATTGCATGTGCGCCCACGCACCGCTGAACGCCAGACGCAACGCAAAGAAGAACGCGCGCGGGTGGAAGAAGTGGAGGCGCTGCAATCCGCTAATTTAACCGGCCTGAGCCCCAGCGCCGCCTACTGAACAGGGAGTGGCGGATGATACCCACCGCGACGGATATGCCGATGATAGAAGCCGGACAGCGCGATGCCTTTCGGCTCGACATAGACCCCGCGCAGGCCATCTGTTGCTATTGGCCTGGGCCGTCCGGCGGAGATCAACCGTTGCCGCTGATGAACCTGAGCGTTGCAGGCCTGGCGCTGAGCGCAGATGCCGAGCTACCCGCCACTACCGATGTGTTGAATCATTGCCGCATCACGCTGCCCAGTGCCGGGGAGATCTATGTTGACTTGCAAGTTTGCCAACTGACCCCGCTACCACGTGGCGACTGGCGTGTGGGTTGCCGCTTTATCGATCTGCCGCCGCAAACCGAGCGCCTGATCCAGACCTGGATTTTCCGGGTACAACGTCAACGTCTGGGACGCCAGCCATGACCCATCCGCTTTACACCCGCGCCGAACTGCAAAAGATAGAAAACCAGCAACTCGCCTCCGGTCTCCCGCTGATGGAGCGCGCCGGCACCGCCGCCGCACGTTGGATCGGCGGACACTACCCGCGCTCCAGCGTGATTACGGTTCTGGTTGGGCCAGGCAATAACGGCGGCGACGGCTATGTCTGCGCGCGCCACTTATATATTGCAGGCTTCACCGTGCACGTCTGGCCGGTATTGCACGTGGGCGACCTGGCGGCGGACGCCAGTCAGGCTCGCAGGTTATGGCTGGAACTGGGGCCAGAACGGATCGCCGGCTTGCCAGCGGACACCACGCTGGTGATCGACGCGGTATTTGGCATAGGCCTGAATCGCCCCGTGCCCGACGCCGTCGCGCAGGTTTTTAAAGACATCAATCACGCCGGGCTGAACGTGGTGGCACTGGATATCCCAAGCGGCCTTGATGCGGACAGTGGCCAAATCCACGGCTGCGCGTTGGCCGCTGACCACACACTGACCTTTATCGGCGACAAACCGGGTTTGCATACGGCCCACGGTCAGGACGCCGCTGGCGAAGTCATTCTGTTCGAGCTGGATTTACCGGCAGCGGCCTACCCGCCCGCCTCCACCTCGCTGTATTCAACCACGCGCCTGCCCGCGCAAATGCGCCGCATGCAGGAATCCAATAAAGGTACCTTCGGGACGGTCGGCGTTGTGGGGGGCGCTGCCGGCATGGCCGGCGCGGCTATCCTCGCCGGACGCGCTGCACTGCGTCTGGGTGCGGGCAAAGTGCGTATTGGCATGTTAGCGGCGGCCAGCGCTTACGACCCCTTGATGCCCGAATTAATGCTTGCCGATGCGCTGCAAACCATCCAGCAAGCGCACGACGTGTGGTTAGTCGGGCCAGGATTGGGGCGCGACGAGACGGCCGTGCATATGCTGACCACGCTGCTAGCACGACCCGAACCCTTGGTCCTGGACGCCGACGCGCTGAATCTACTGGCTACGCATCCCGAACTGTTCGCGCTATGCAAGGCGCGGCGTGGCGATACTGTCATTACCCCCCATCCCGCTGAGGCGGCCCGCTTGTTGAATATCGAGACCTCCGCTGTACAGGCACAGCGCCTCTCCGCGGTGCGCGAACTTGCGCAGCGTTTAAACGTGATTGCCTTGGTCAAAGGATCGGGAACGGTAGTTAGCGATGGCGAAAAGGTGAGCATCAACCAGTCGGGCAATGCGGCACTGGCCTCGGCCGGGCAAGGCGATGTGCTGGGTGGGATGATCGCAGCGCTCATCGCGCAGGGCTTGTCGGCATTGGAGGCGACACAGTTCGGGGTCTTTCTGCATGGAGCGGCAGCGGATCAGTGGCTGCAAAGCTATGCGGCGGGGATCGGATTGGGGGCGTCGGAAACGGTTGATCATGCACGGATCGTGTTGAACCGGCTGAAATAAGGGCGGGCTAGCAGATAAGCCGCGCTTTCGTTTCT